>JBIOYJ010000078.1:0-29772 GCA_044870105.1 Gaiellaceae bacterium
GAGCGCTAGACCGGCCTCTCTGGCGTGAGCCGGCGCCCGACGCCGATGAAGAAGGGAACGAGCATCAGCCCGAAGGCGCCGTGAATCAGCACCTCGAACCACTGGTCGGGGCCCTTCGGGTTGGTGAACCATTCGAAGACCGTGTTGCCGAGGATCTGGAAGTTGACGACGTAGACCGCCAGCCCGTAGGCGATGCCGCCCGCCGCGAGCACGAGGACGTTGCGCAGGAACGGCACGAGCAGCGCGAACACCATCCCGAAGACGATCGAGAGCGCCACGTGCGTCACGAGTCCGGTGGCGATCATGTCGCTCGTCGGCGTCATCGACGCGGGCTGGCTGGTGCCGTGGAAGATCGTCGAGATGTCCATCAGCGGCGCCACCGCTGGCTTTCCCTGCGTCGTCGCATAGCCCATATTTGCGAGCAGGAAGGCGAGACCCGCCGCGAAGCCCGCGACCGCGCCGCACACGAGCAGATCACCCAGGTGCTCCCCGAACACTCGTCGGTACGCGTGAAGCTCCATCGGCGCCGCGTCCGGAACGGGGCGCCCCACCGTAACTCGGTCTCGTTCGAGAGTAGCCATCGCTTCCTCCTTTAGAACGAGGACGGCTAGTACGTAAAAGTTGGATGCCCGACGGGCGGTGGACGATTCCGCGAAGTCGTCACTCCTGTTCGGCTTCGAAGCGCTCGAGCGCGGCCCGGATCTGCATGCGGGCGCGGTGGATACGGCTTTTCGCCCCCGACACCGATAGCCCGAGCACTTCCGCGACCTCCGCGTTGGAGAGACCTTCGAGGTCGCGCAGCACGAGCGGCACGCGATAGTCGTGCGGTAGCTCCCGCAGGCTGGCGAGCAGAAACGTCCGCAGCTGGACGTTCTCGGCGGGATCGGCGCTCGCGATCGACTCGTCGAGCTCCACCGTTGCCGGCCGCCGACTTCGCGTCCGCATCAGCGCCTCGTTGACGGCAATCCGGTAGAGCCACGTGGACACGGCGGCCTCGCCGCGGAACTTGGCCGCGCTTCGCCAGGCTTGGACGAAAACGTCCTGCGTCGCCTCCTCGGCATCCCGCGGATCGTCGAGCAGCCGCCTGACCACCGACCGCACGCGTTTTTCGTGCCGACGAATGAAGTCGGCGAACGCCTCGAGGTCACCACCGCGAGCGCGCTCGAGCAGCTCGCGGTCGTCCGGTTCGCCGCCCACGCGGCCATGGTAGGGCCCCGAATCGTTTCGGCGGGGCCTTGCATCCAAACTGTCTGAAAGTGATCGAGCGCTTGTGGATCGGGACCTGTTCGGAGGCCCGCGACCGGATGTCGGAGCATCTCGACGACGAGCTGCACGGTTTCAGAGAGCGGCGGTTCCTCCGGCATCTGCAGAGCTGTGAACGCTGTTGCGCGGTTCTCCTCTCGCTGACGCGGGCAGTGGAGCAGCTCCACGCGCTCGGTCGGGCCGAAACTCCCTCCGTTGCGTCCGTGGCGGATGCGGTCGTCGCTCGCATTCGCCTCGAGGCGCCGGCGGGATGAGAGTTACTCGACCGTAACGGTCTTGGCCAGGTTCCGGGGCTGGTCGACGTTCAGGCCACGCAGCCGCGCGATCCGGTAGGCGAGCAGCTGGAGCGGCAAGGCCGCGAGGATCGCCTGCAGGAAGGCCGGCGAGCGCGGCACGTAGATGACGTCGTCGGCGTGGTGCTGGATGTCCTCGTTGCCGTCGGTCGCGATCGCAATCACGTGCGCGCCGCGCGCCCGCGTCTCCTGGATGTTCGAGATCACCTTGTCGTAGACGTGCGAGCTCGTGGCCACGCAGACGACGGGCGTGTCGTCGTCGAGCAGCGCGATCGGGCCGTGCTTCATCTCGCCCGCGGAGTACGCCTCGGTGGGGATGTACGAGATCTCCTTCAGCTTCAGCGCTCCCTCGAGGGCTATCGGCAGCCCGATGTTGCGGCCGAGGTAGAGGAAGAAGGGCCGGTCGTAGTAGCGCTGCGCAACCTCCTCGATGGGATGGTTTCCGTCGAGGAAGGCGGTCATCTTCGTCGGTAGGGCATAGAGCTCGTCGAGGATGAACTCGATCTCGTTGGGCGGAATCGTCCCGCGCACCTCGGCGAGCTTGAGCGCGATCAGCGCCAGCAGGGCGCACTGGGCAGTGAAGGTCTTCGACGACGCGACGCATTGCTCCAACCCGGCGCGCGTGTACAGCACGGAGTCGACCTCGCGCGTGATCTGCGAGCCCATCATGTTCGTGATCGCGATCGTGCGGCCGCCCTTCTCGCGCGCCAGGCGCATCGCGGCGATCGTGTCCGCCGTCTCGCCGGACTGCGTGATCCCGATCACGAGCGTCTCGGGCGACAACACGGGGTTGCGGTAACGCCACTCGCTCGCGATATCGGGCTCGACCGGGACGCGAGCCCACTCCTCGATCATGTAGCGGCCGATCACGGCCGAGTGGTACGCCGTACCGCAGGCGAGGATGACGATGCGACGCAGGTCGCGCAGCTCTTGATCCGAGAGCCCGAGGCTCTCGAGCACGAGCGTCCCGTGCCGCACGCGGTCGCCGAGCGTCTCCTTGACCGCGTCGGGCTGCTCGTAGATCTCCTTGAGCATGAAGGTCTCGTACCCGCCCTTCTCGGCAACCTCGTCGTCCCAGTCGACCTCGAGGATCTCCCGCGTGACCTCTCCGTTCTCGACGTCGACGAAGGTCGCGCCCCCCGGGCGCACGGCGACGACCTCGCCGTCCTCGATCAGCTGGATCCGGCGCGTCTCCGAGATGAACGCCGCGACCATCGAGGCGAGGAACATTTCGCCGTCGCCCACGCCGACGAGCAGCGGGCACTGGAGCCGCGCGCCGACGAGCAGGTCCGGATGGTCGTGGTGGATGACGACGAATGCGAAGTGACCCTCGAGCTCCTTGTAGGCGCTGATGACCGCCTCGACGAGGTCGCCCTCGTAATGTCGCTCGATCAGATGCACGATCACCTCGGCATCCGTCTCTGAGCTGAACCTATGCCCTTCGCTCTCGAGCGAGCTCTTGAGCTCGCGGAAGTTCTCGACGATCCCGTTCAGCACGATCGCGAGCCTCGAGTCCTCGCAGCCGGTGAGCGGATGCGCGTTCTCCTCGCAGACGCGGCCGTGGGTCGCCCAGCGGGTGTGGCCGAGGCCGTGCGTCGTCTTCGACCCGTTTACCCCGACCGCTTCCTTCAGGAACTGGAGGTTTCCGACCGCACGGACGTAGTCGAGGCCGTGGTCTTCGCGGAGGGCGAGGCCTGCGGAGTCGTAGCCACGGTACTCGAGCCGCTCGAGGCCCTGGAGGAGCAGATCCTTACAGGCTCTCTGCCCGACGTATCCGATGATCCCGCACACGCCGAAACCTCCCTTAGAACGCGTAAAGCCCGGCCCCTTCCCCGACCCGCCGTCGGGATCGGTCAGCCGAGCTCTCGTCTCACGAGAGCCGAGATGCTAGCACAGATGCCCGCGGCGCCTTGCTCGGTCTCGGCTTCGGCGAGGACGCGGATCACCGGCTCCGTTCCGGAAGGCCGGACAAGCACTCTGCCGGTGCCGTCGAGCTCCTCGTTGAGCCGGGCGACCTCGCTCTCGATCGCGTCGGTGAGCTCTCGGCGCGCGACTCGAATGTTCTCCTTCGCCTGGGGGTAGTGCGGCATCAGGGCCGCGGCCTCGGCCAGCGAGCGACCGCCCAGCGCGGCGCAGAGCAGCAGCCCTGCGGCCAGGCCGTCTCCCGTCACATGGTCTTTTAGATAGATGATGTGCCCCGACTGCTCGCCGCCGAGCAGGGCGCCCCGCTCTCGGAGTGCCTCCAGCACGTAGCGGTCGCCGACCGGGGTGGTGACGACGTCGATCCCGTGCTGTTCGGCCAGTCGATGGAAGCCGAGGTTCGTCATGACCGTCACCGCGACCTGGTCGACGCCGAGGTGGAGCATCAGGACGGCGAGGATCTGGTCGCCGTCGAGCGCGCTGCCTTCTGCGTCAACGGCCAGCATTCGATCGCCGTCGCCGTCGAACGCGATGCCCAGATCGGCGCGCTCCTCGCGCACCACGCGGGCGAGCAGCGAGAGATCGGTCGCGCCGCAGCCGACGTTGATGTTCTCGCCGTCAGGCTCGTTGGCGACCGCCACGACCTCGGCGCCGAGTTGCTCGAACGCTTTGGGCGCGATCTTGGCGTACGCCCCGTTGGCGCAGTCGACCGCGATCCGAAAGCCCGACAAGTCGGTGCCGAAGCGATCGACGATGTGCTCGAGGTAACTATCGGTGGCGACCCCGACACGGTCGAGCTCGCCCGGCTCGTCGGCAGGTGGCTCCTCGAGCAGGCCCTCGATCTCTTCCTCGGCCGCGTCGGTCAGCTTGCGCCCGTCGGCGTCGAAGAACTTGACGCCGTTGTACTCCGGCGGGTTGTGCGAGGCGCTGATCACCGCGCCCAGATCGAGGGCCAGCAGCGCGACCGCCGGCGTCGGCAGGACGCCGCCCAGAACCGCGTTTCCTCCCGCGGCGACGATCCCTCGGGCGAACGACTGCTCGAGCTCCGGCCCGGAGGCGCGGGTGTCTCGCCCGACGAAGACGCGACCGCCCTTCGACCAGAAGGCGGCGGCCTTGCCCAGCCGCTCGACGAGGTCGGCGGTCAGATCCGCGCCGACGACACCTCGGACCCCGTCCGTGCCGAAGTAGCGGCGAGCCAACTAGCGCTTCGAGAACTGAGGCGCCTTGCGGGCTTTGTGGAGGCCGGCCTTCTTGCGCTCGACGATGCGGGCGTCACGGGTCAGGAAGCCGGCGCGCTTGAGCGGGACGCGCAGGTTCGGATCGGCCTCGACGAGCGCTCGGGCAAGTCCGTGCCGGACGGCGCCCGCCTGGCCGGAGGGGCCGCCGCCGTGGAGGCGGACACGGATGTCGAACTGGCCCTCGACGCCGGCGACCTCGAGCGGCGCGAGCGCGAGCTTGCGGTGCGTCGGCCGCGGGAAGTACTCCTCGATCGTGCGTCCGTTGAACCAGGTGGTGCCGTCGCCCGGACGGAGAATCACGCGCGCGACCGAGGTCTTGCGCTTGCCCGTTCCCTGATACTGCGCGGCGGTCGCCATCAGTCGCCGACCTCGAGCGGCTTGGGCGCCTGGGCGTCATGCGGATGCTCGGGCCCCGCGTAGATCTTGAGCTTGGTCAGCTGCTGGCGCGCGAGCCGGTTCCGCGGAAGCATCCCCTTGACCGCCTTGCGCAGCACCTCGGTGGGCCGGCGCTCGAGCTCGTCGCGCAGGGGACGGCTGCGCAGGCCGCCGGGATAGCCGGAGTGACGGCGATAGAGCTTCTCGTCGAGCTTCTTTCCGGTCACGGCGATCTTCTCGGCGTTCACGACGACGACAAAGTCGCCGGTGTCGACGTGGGGCGTGTACTGCGGCTTGTCCTTGCCGCGCAGCGTGTCGGCGATCTGGGTCGCCAGACGGCCGAGGGTCTTACCGTCGGCGTCCACGAGATACCAGTTCCGCTCGATCTCGCCGGGTTTTGCGTTCCAGGTCTTCTGCATGAGAACGGCGGACTGGGCGTCCGCCGAGGGCGAATCGTAGCAGCGCCCGGCGTCCAAATCGTCACGTTCAGGGGGCTTTGTGTTGCATCACTCCTCCCACCCGTGCGTGTTTTCTCTTCACCATCGAGCGCGTGCCTCGTTGGGAGCCTCTGCATCGTGACTTCGTGTACGCACTGCGGATGCTGGCGCCGCTCGAGGTCGGCTATGCCGAGTCATGGCGCATGCTCAGGCCGGTTTCGGCCCGCATCGGCGTCCCGCGGCCGAGCTACTGGCGCGTCCGGCGGTTCCTGATCTCGGAGCGCCGACGTGTCCGAATTCGCCGCGAGCGCCGCGATCGGATCCTCGCCGACCTGTTCGCGGGGTTGATCAAGAAACCCCTGTTCGATGCAACACAAACTCCTTGAGGGTGGCCCCGAAGGCTGCGGCGCCGCCGTGCGAGGGATGACGCACGTAGGGCGCGCCGAGCTCTCGCTCGGCCAGGCGGCCGACCGCCAGCACCCGGCGCGCGCGGGCCAGTTCGGCGAGGAAGCGCCGCGAGGCCTCGATCTCCGCACGGGTCGGGCGGCGATTGGAGCTCTCGGTGCCGGGATGTGTAGGGACGACGTTCCAGCACAGCACCTGCTCCTCGAGACCGAGCTCGGCGAGCACGCGCCGGACGACGGTCGCTGTCGCCTCGGCCGGCCCGGTGCCGGTGAGCTGCCGCTCCGAGGTGAACGGGATGCCGCTGATCCTGGCGCCGCGGTAGCCCGCGGCCTCGCCGACGAGCAGGATCGGAGCATGTGCGCGCGCCTGAAGATAGTGCCGAAGCCGCTCGCACAGAAGTCGCGAGCGCTCGCCTTCGCGATAGAAGTTGAACGTGGCGCCGATCTCTGCAGCCGCCAGCTCGTCGACGAACCTCACCGTGCGAACTCTGACGGACGGCGGCCAGCAGGCGCTCGAGATTGCCCGCGAGCTCGCCGACTGGCTCGACGGCGCACGTGAGACGCTCGAGCTCGCGCAGTACGACTTCAACCTCGGACCCGAGACGGCCGCGGTCGTAGGCGGCGCGATCCGCGAGGCCGCCGCGCGCGGAGTCGCGGTCCGGATCATCTACAACGTCGACCACCGCAACCCGATCCCGGTGCCGCCTCCGCCCGAGCCGGACGTGGCGCTGATCGAGTCGCTCGGCGTCCCGCAGCGCGCGATCGCGGGCGTTCCCGACCTGATGCACCACAAGTACGTCGTCCGCGACCGCGCGAGCGTCTGGACCGGCTCAACGAACTGGACAGACGACTCCTGGTCGCGGCAGGAGAACGTGATCGTCCTGGTCGACCACGCCGAGCTGGCGGATTCCTTCGCCCAGAACTTCGAAGAGCTCTGGTCGCGCGGCGCGGTGGAGCAAAGCGGCTTCGTTCCGCCGAAGCGGCTGCACCTCGGCGAGCTGCTCGTTCGCCCGTGGTTCACGCCCGGGTTCGGCGAGGATCTGTCGCAGCGCATCGCGCGCACGATCGGGAAGGCAAAGCGCCGCGTGCGGATCTGCTCGCCGGTCGTCACGGCGGCGCCGGTGCTCGCGACGCTCGCGCAGCTCGTCTCAGAAGACCGGCTCGACATCGCCGGCTGCCTCGATCGCCCGCAGATGGAGGGCGTCATCTACCAGTGGCACCAGAACGGCAACGTGGCATGGAAGCTGCCGCTGCTCGAACGGATCATGGCAGGCCCGTTCTCGGGCAAGCCGTCGACGCCGTACGGAACCGGCCCCGTGCACGACTTCATGCACGCGAAGGTGACGGTCGCCGACGACGTCGTCTTCACGGGGTCGTTCAACCTCTCGCGGTCGGGCGAGCTGAACGCCGAGAACGTCCTCGAGATTCACGATGTGGCGCTCGCCGACCGGTTGGCCGCATACGTGGATGCGGTGCGGGACCTCTACCCATTGCTCTCGGCCGAACCGCTAACGTCGAGCGCATGACGCTCCCAGACGGAACGGTCACATTTCTGTTCTCGGACATCGAAGGGTCGACGCGGCTGCTGCAGCACCTGGGCGACCGCTACGGCGAGCTTGCGGCGCTGCATCGTCGCGTGATGCGCGAGGCAGCGACCGGTGCGGGCGGGACGGAGATCGACGCCCAAGGCGATTCGTTTCTGTTCTCGTTCCCCCGCGCGCGGGACGCGATCGCAGGTGCTGTGGACGCGCAGCGGCGCCTCCGAACCGAGCGCTGGCCGGACGGGGCCGGCGTCAAGGTGCGAATGGGGCTCCACACCGGAGAGCCGACATTGGGCGAGGAGGGCTACCACGGGCTCGACGTGGTCCGCGGCGCCCGGATCGCGGCGGCCGCCCACGGCGGGCAGATCCTCGTCTCCGAGGCGACGCGCGCGCTCCTCTCCGGCAGCGTCGAGCTGAAGGACCTCGGCGCGCACCGGCTCAAGGACCTGGAACACCCCGAGCGGGTCTATCAGGTGGTTGCGGACGGCTTGCCGTCGCGATTCCCGGCTCCGCGGGCCGAGCGCGCGCGGCAAACCCGAGACGAGCTGGCCGAGCGGATTAACACCTATATCGAGCGCCAGATCGCCGCTGCCTTCGAAGGCGCCAGCCTCGAAGCCGAGCCCGACGAGAGGCCGAGAGGCTGGCTGCGCCGGCTCAGCCGACGCCGAAGCTAGCCGCTATTCCCACTCGATCGTCGACGGCGGCTTCGAGGAGATGTCGAGCGCGACGCGGTTCACAGCCGGGATCTCGTTGATGATCCGGCTCGAGATCGTCTCCAGCAAGTCGTAGGGCAGGCGCGCCCAGTCGGCGGTCATCGCGTCCTCGGAGGTCACGGCGCGGATCACGATCGGATAGGCGTAGGTGCGCTCGTCGCCCTGTACGCCCACCGAGCGGATCGCGGGGAGCACGGCGAAGCACTGCCACAGCTCTCGGTAGAGCCCGGCACGGCGCACCTCCTCCAGCAGGATCGAGTCCGCCTCGCGCAGGATCGCGAGCCGCTCCGCGGTCACCTGGCCGATGATCCGGATCGCGAGTCCCGGGCCGGGGAACGGGTGCCGCCAGACCATCCGCTCGGGCAGCCCGAGCTCTTCGCCCACCCGCCGCACCTCGTCCTTGAACAACAGCCGCAGCGGCTCGACCAGCTTCATCTCCATCTCGGCCGGCAGCCCGCCGACGTTGTGGTGCGACTTGATCTTCGCGGCTACGCCTTCGGCCGCCCCGCCCGACTCGATCACGTCCGAGTAGAGCGTCCCCTGCACGAGGAATCGGATCTTTCCTTGTCGCTGGGCCTCGTCCTCGAAGACGCGAATGAACTCCTCGCCCACGGCCTTGCGCTTCTCCTCGGGGTCGTCGAGGCCCTCGAGCCGAGCCAAAAACCGCTCCTGTGCCTCGACGTGCACGAGGGGTACGTGAAAGTGGTGGCCGAAGGTCTCGACGACCTGCGCCGCCTCGTCCTTGCGAAGCAGGCCGTGGTCGACGAAGACGCATGTCAACTGGTCTCCGACCGCCTTGTGCACCAGCAGCGCCGCGACCGCCGAGTCGACCCCGCCCGAGAGGGCGCAGAGCACGCGCTCCGCGCCGACCTGCGCGCGGATGCGCTCCACCTGCTCCTCGATGACCGTCGCGGGCGTCCAGGTGGGCGGCGCGTCGGCGAGCTCGTAGAGAAAGTTCTTCAGGAGGGCCGTGCCGTGCGGTGTGTGGACGACCTCAGGGTGGAACTGAACGCCGTAGAGACCGCGCTCGGCGTCCTCGAAGGCGGCGATGGGCGCCGCGGGAGAGCCCGCGACCACCCTCGCGCCCTGCGGCGGCGCGTTCACCGAGTCGCGATGGCTCATCCAGCACGTCTGCTCCTCCGGCAGGCCCGCGAACAACGCTCCTTCCTCGGCACGCACCGTCGTCTTGCCGAACTCGGAGACGCCGGTCCGCTCGACGCGGCCGCCGAGCTCCTGCGCCATCAGCTGCATGCCGTAGCAGATCCCGAGCGTCGGGATGCCGAGCTCGAACAGCTTCGGATCGATTCGCGGCGCGCCCTCGGCGTACACCGACGCCGGCCCGCCCGACAAAACGAGGGCGCGCGGGTTGCGGCGCCGCACCTCGTCCGCCGAGACGCGATGGCCGACGAGCTCCGAATAGACCCGGCACTCGCGCACGCGGCGGGCGATCAGCTGTGCGTACTGGCCGCCCAGGTCGAGAACGAGTACCGGCCGCTCTTCGGCGGCCGGCTCCGGAACTGGAAGCGGGACGACGTTGCTCATCCCATCCCGATGTGCTGGGCTCGCTGGAGCGCCTTGCCCTCGGTCTTGATTGCGGGCGCGAGCATGATCTCCGCCTTCTGGAAGTCGTGGATCGATTCGTAGCCGCAGGTCGCCATCGAGGTGCGTAGCGCGCCCATCAGATTCAGCGTGCCGTCGTTCTCATGCGCCGGGCCGACGACGATCTCCTCCAGGCTTGCCCCCTGGTCGACCTGCACCCGCGCGCCGCGGGGGAGCGTGGGATGGAACGTCGCCATACCCCAGTGGTAGCCGCGGCCGGGCGCCTCCTTCGCACGCGCAAGGGGCGAGCCGACCATGACAGCGTCTGCGCCGCAGGCGACCGCCTTCGCGATGTCGCCGCCCGTCCGCATCCCGCCGTCCGCGATCACGTTGCAGTACTTGCCGGTCTCGAGCAGGTGCTGGACGCGCGCGGCGGCCGCGTCCGAGATCGCCGTCGCCTGCGGGACGCCGACGCCGAGCACGCCGCGCGTCGTGCAGGCGTGGCCGGGGCCGACGCCGACGAGCACGGCCTCCGCCCCCGTGCGCATCAGGTGCAGCGCCGTCTGGTAGGACGCGCAGCCCCCGACGATCGCCGGGATCGGCAGGTTCGCGATGAATTCCTTCAGGTTCAGAGCCGCACCGTTCGAGGAGACGTGCTCGGCCGAGACGACCGTTCCCTGGATAACGAGGATGTCGAGGCCGGCCTCGAGCGCGCCCTCGTGGTACTCGCGCACGCGCTGGGGAGTGAGCGACCCGACGGCGAGCACACCGGCGTTCTTGATCTCGCGAATCCGCTCCCCGATCAGCTCGGGCTGGACGGGCTCCGCGTAGATCTTCTGCAGACCGCTCGTCGCCCGCTCCTTCGGGAGCTTCGCGATCTTGTCGAGCTGGATGTCAGCGTTCCGGTAGCGCGTCCACAGCCCCTCGAGGTTGAGCACACCGAGGCCGCCGAGCTTGCCGAGCTCGATGGCCGTCTTCGGCGATACGACCCCGTCCATGGCGGAGGCGAGCAGCGGCAGCTCGAGCACGTGCGGGCCCAGCTTCCAGGCGATGTCGACGTCCTGCGGATCGCGCGTGCGCCTCGAGGGCACGATCGCGATGTCGTCGAACCCGTACGCCTGCCGCGCCTTCTTGCCGCGGCCGATCTCAATGTCCATCCGGACTCCCTTCAGATGCAAAAAACCCAGGCACCGTCGGGTCGCCTGGGCCGAAGAACCTGCTTTCCGCTTCGCCTCTCAAGTGGCAAGCGATGGTAGCACCGCCTCCCGACGGCTCACCGCTCCGCTGCAGCCGGCTCGAGCTCGGTCACGCGCACCGAATCCACCAGACGCGACATCTCCTTGGGGTCGAACCGCCCGGCGCCGACGGTGAGGGTTGAGGCCGTTCCGGCCGCAACCGCCTGTTGGAGCGCCTCCTCGGCCGG
The DNA here is from genome assembly GCA_044870105.1 of Gaiellaceae bacterium. GTDB lineage: Bacteria > Actinomycetota > Thermoleophilia > Gaiellales > Gaiellaceae > JBKPFU01. Next base: position 11,147 of record JBIOYJ010000078.1, read on the forward strand.
TCGGTCCTCGAGTCGCGCAGCGAGGAACGCCGCGAGCAGCACGTCTCCGGAACCCACCGTGGAGACGGGATCGACGCGCGGCGCGTCGACGCGGAAGCGCCGGGGTTCTCGCTCCTCGCGGAGCAGCGCGAAGCACCCCGACTCGTGGCTGATCAGCACGTTCCGCGCTCCGCGCTCCGCGATCGTGTCGATGCCGATCGTGAAGTCGTCTTCCTCGTTGAACTCCTGGCCCGCGAGGCCCTCGGCCTCGCGCTGGTTGGGCGAGACGAGCAACGGCTCGGCCTGGACGCCGGCCCGCAGCGGCTCCCCTTCCGCATCCAGCGCCGTCTGGACCCCGCGCCGGTTCGCCTCGCGGATCGCCTCTGCGTAGAACTCGTCGTCCACCTCTCGCGGCAGCGAGCCGGCGAAGACGATCGCGTCCGCGCTGCGGGTGAGGTACGCGAGCTTCTCGCCGAGGAACTCCAGCTCCTCCGGACGGACCTGCGGCCCCCACTCGTTGATCTCGGTGTACGTGTTTCCCGCCGGATCGACGACGGCCGTCGACGTGCGCGACTCGTCCTCGATCCGAACGAAGTCGTTGAGAATCGCCTCGTTCGTCAGCTCCTCGACGATCCGCGTTCCGGTCCGTCCTCCGGCCAGCCCCGTGGCCACGACCGGCACGCCGAGCGTCTTCAGAGCGCGCGCGATGTTGATCCCCTTGCCGCCGGCGATCGTCATCCCCTCGCTCGCGCGGTGCCGCTGCCCACGCTGGAAGTTCGGCACGTTCAACGTGCGGTCGATCGCGGCGTTCAGCGTGACGGTGATGATCACGGCACCCAGCCCCAGACGTGGTGCACCGTGCGTCCCGCGTACCAGACGACGCGGCCGCCGACACCGGGCCGGTTCACCGTTCGCGCCGCAACCAGCGGGCGCTGGCCGAGCAGGCGCCCGTCCTGGTAGACGCGGATCTGGCCGAGCGTTCGCCCTCGCTCGACGGTCAGAGAGACGGCGGCCGCCGAGACGATCCGCCGGAGGAGCGGGCGGTCGACGCGGGCGTTGACGACCAGCGGCCGAGCGGCGACGAGGGGAATCGGGGCCTTGCCGAATTCCGTCTCGACTCGCGCGTACACGCGCCCGCGCACGACGGCCGGGAAGGCGCGGTAACGCGAGAATCCCCAGGTCAGTAGCTCCGCGAGATCGGCGTTCCGCGTCGCGCGGGCGGGGCTGCCGAGCAGCGTCGCGTAGATGGTGACACCTCCGCGGCGCGCCGCCGCGACCTCGGACCAGCCCGCTGCGGTCGTATGGCCCGTCTTGACGCCGAACGTCCCGCGGAAGCTCGACAACAGGTCGTTCCAGGTGTGCAGCGTCCGCCCGCCGGCGATCGTGGCGGTGCGCTGCCTGACGATCCGACGGACGAGCGGGAAGCGCATCAACCGGCGGGCGAGGAGCGTCACGTCGCGGGCGCTCGACACGTGGCCGACGGCGTCGAGTCCATCGGGCCTGACGAAATGGCTGTCGGCGAGGCCGAGCTCACGGGCGCGGAGGTTCATCATCGCGACGAAGCGGCCGACGTCACCTCGTCCGACGTGATAGGCGAGGGCGTCCGCCGCGTCGTTCGCGCTCTGGACGAGCGCGGCTTCGATCAGGTCACCGACGCGAATCTGCTCTCCGGGGCGGAGATCGACCGTCGATTCCCCGACGGCCGCGGCCTGCGGCACGACGGTGACGACGTCGTTCACTCGAGCGTGCTCGAGCGTCACGAGCACGGTCATCAGCTTCGTGATGCTCGCGATGGGAACGCGCTGACGCAGGTTGTAGCGGAGCAGGACGTCGCCGTTCGACCCGTTCTCCACCACGTAGGCGCGCCCCTGTACCCGTGGGAGCCCAGCGAGTGCCGGCGAGGCGAGGAGCAGAGCCGCGACGACGGCAAGCGAGCGGCGCGTCACGGTGAGAGAGCGTAGCCGCAGCGCGTCAGCGCAGGCGGACGGTCTGCCCCACGCGGAGCGCGGTCGGCCGAATGCCCGGATTCAGCTCGAGTAGCCCCTCGACGCTGGTCTGAAAGCGGCCGGCGATCGAGCCCAGCGTGTCGCCGGTGCGGACGGTGTACAGCCGCCGCGGTGGAGCGCGCCGCTTCGCGGAGGGGACCGGTTTCGTCGGCCGAACGGCGGTGGGCTCCGCGCCGCCGCCGTGGAGCGAGGGGCGGACGAGCACGACAGCTGCGGTCGCGGCGAGCAAGAGCGAGACCGGGCCGCCGTAACGCCGGAACGCCGCTCGGCCACGGTCGCTCGGGATCACCAGCCGGAGATCGACCAGACCTCCTTCTTCAGCCGAGCCGCCTCGCTCGCGGCCGCGGTTCGCCAGTCGAGCCCCGAGGAGCGGAAGCCGTAGAGCACGCTTCTCGCCGAGCTGACGAGCGCGCTCGCCGGGCCGCTCGTGAACGCGCGCGCGAGGTCGCCGGGCGTCGCGCCCTGCGCCCCGACGCCGGGAAGCAGCAGGATCGACTGGGGCAGCATCCGCCGCGCCTCGCCGACGGCGCGCGGGTGCGTAGCGCCGACGACGGCCCCCACGCTCGAGATCCCCCGCTCGCCCACCAGCTCCTCGGCCCAGTCCGCCACGAGTCCGGCGACGTGCTGCCAGAGCGGACGCCCGTCGGAGAGCGAGACGTCCTGCACGTCGGCCCCGCCCTCGTTCGACGTCTTGACGAGGCAGAAGATCCCACCCCCGTGCCTTCGGCACGCCGCCAGGAACGGCTCGACCGAGTCGCTGCCGAGATACGGGTTCACCGTCATCGCGTCCGCGACCGGCGACGCTTCCGCGTGGGGCTCCAAGTAAGCCGCCGCGTACGCGCGCGAGGTCGAGCCGATGTCGCCGCGCTTCGCGTCGGCGATCACGAGCAGCCCGGCGGAGCGGGAGTACGCGCACGCGTCCTCGAACGCCCTCATCCCGTCGGCGCCCAGCGCCTCGAAGAACGCGAGCTGCGGCTTCACGGCGACGGCGTGCGAGGCAACGGCGTCGACGATGCCCCGGCAAAAGCGTGCGCAGGCATCGGCTGCGGCGCTCCGCGCCAGATGCGCGTCGCCGGCGAGCTCGACCGGGAGGAGATCGGGCCGCGGATCGAGGCCGACGACGAGCTGCGAACGCTTCCGCTCGACCGCATCGGCGACTCGATCGGCGAAAACGCGCGTGCTCACCGCGGCCTCGGAAGCCACGCTTAGAGGCTACAGAGGCGCCCGGAGAACGCTGTCCCCGCGCGGGAGCGGGCCCCCGCAAAAGGCGGGGGCCCGCTCGGGCCCCCGCGATAGCTCGTGGAGAGTGCTCCCGGGTGCGCTACATGCCTCCGCCGCCGCCGCTGCGCACCGCCTGCTTCAGGGAGCTGCCGGCCGAGAACTTCGGAACCGTCGCCGCAGGAATCTGGACTTTCTGGCTCGGGTTGCGGGGGTTGACGCCCTGCCGCGCAGCGCGATGCTGCGTCGAGAACTTGCCGAAACCGGTGAAGCTGATCTCCTCGCGGTTCGTCAGCGCCTCGGTGATCGAATCGAGGACCGCGTCGACCGCCGTGGCCGCGTCCCGCTTGTTCAGGCCGCTCTTCGACGCGACACGATCAACGAACTCATTCTTCGTCACGGGTCTCCTCTCCTCATGGGATAGACGGTGGAACCGGGGAAAGACCCTAACAGTCCTGGCGTTTTCGCTCAACCATGCGGTTTTGCGGCACTTTTTCCACTCTCGAGGAGCTCAGCGGCCCGAAAAAGAGGTCGTAAGAGCACCCCGTGGCGCGCGAGCGCCCCGGCGCCGCCCTCCTCTCGATCGACCACGCAGACCGCCGCGCGGCACTCGAGGCCCGCTTCGCGGAGCGCTTCGACGGCGGCGAGCACGGCGCCCCCCGAGGTGACGACGTCCTCGATCAGGCAAACGCGTTCGCCCGGCTCGAACGCGCCCTCGAGCCGGTTCGCGGTCCCGTATTGCTTTGCCTCGCTCCGGACGATCAGGAAGGGAACCCCCGACGCGAGCGAGGCCGCGGTGGCGACGACAACCGCTCCGAGCTCGGGGCACGCGAGCCGCACCGCGTCCGGTTCGGACTCCGCGACCAGGCTGGCGATTCGCTCGCCGAGCGGCCCCAGCAGCTCCGGCACCGTCTCGAACCGGTACTTGTCCAGGTAGTAGCGCGAGCGTTTTCCCGAGCGCAGCAAGAAATCGCCCTCGAGGTAGGCGCGCTCGCGAAGCGCGGCGCCGAGCTCCTCGCGATTCACCCGCGGGAGGCGAGCAGCACGTCGCGGGCGTGCCGGACGAGCGGCTCCGCGTCGCTGCCGCGCAGCGAGACCACCGAGCCGGTGCCGAAGTAGACCTCGGCGCGGTCGCGCCGTCCGGCCACGCGTCGATAGAGCACCGCTGCCGCGGCCGAGAGACCGCCGACCACGACGCCGGTCAGCAGCTTGCGGGCTCTCACGTGTCCGCCTTCTTCCTCGTCCGCGCGCGCGTCGTCGTCGCCTTCTTCGCAGGCGCTCTCCGCTTCTTCGGGGCCTCCGGCTCCTCCGCCAGCCGCCGCAGGCAGCTCTTCAGGTCGTAGAAGACGAGGCCGACGGTCGGCTGCGAACGTGTCGTGGCGGCGATCGCGCGATCGTCGTGGCGGACGACGAAGACACTGCCGTCCCGGAGAGCGACCTCGAGCTGCGCGAGCTCACCCTCTCCCTGGGTCTCCGCCGCGTTCAGCAAGGCCAGGGCCGATCGGGCCATCCGCTGCGCGCGGGCGTCGTCCGTCACGGTCGACCCGGCCACGTCGCCGGACTTGTCGAAGATGACCGCCGCTTCGATCTGGGTCGAGATCTCGGTCAGGTCGGAAAGAGCTTCCGCGGGCTTCACGCGCGCGAACGATACTCCGCCCCGTGCACCGGCCGCTCGGAAAGTTCTTCCGCGACCGCGGGCCGCACCTGGCGGCGATGATCGCCTACTTCGCGCTGCTCTCATTCGTGCCGCTGACGTTCCTGGCGCTCTCGGTGCTCGGGCTCGCCGGCCGCGCCGACGAGTCGAGCTACCTCGTCACGGAGTTGAAGCGGATCTTCCCGGGCACGTCGATCTCCGGGATCGTCAACGCGGTCCACTCCGTCCAGGACAACGCCGCGACGCTCGGGATCATCGGCGGTATCGCGCTGCTGTGGACGTCGCTTTCGCTCTTCAGCGTCCTCGAGTCGGCTTTCAACATCGTGTACGGCCGGCCGAACCGCCCTTTTCTGCACGGGAAGGCCCTCGCCGTCGTACTGACGACGGCGTCGCTCGTGACGCTGTTCGTCGGCCTGCTGGCCGGCTCGATCGGGTTCGCGCTGCTCAAGGAATACGTGCCCGGCTTCGACAACGGGTACGTCGCCTACGGGCTGTCCGTGGTCGTCTCGCTCGTCGCGGTGCTCCTCTTCCTGATCTCGGTCTACTACTTCCTCACGAACGTCGACCTGCACTTCCGCGACGTCCTTCCTGGCGCCGTGACGGCCGCGGTGCTGCTCGAGGCGAGCTTTCAGGTGCTTCCGATCTTCATCAACCTGTCGAAGAACGTCCTCGCGCTCCAAGCGTTCGGCGCGCCCGCGCTGCTGCTCGTCTGGCTGTACGCGATGGCAAACCTGATCGTCTTCGGCGCCGAGGTCAACTCCTGCCGGACGGCTCGTCGCGAAGCCGCGCTAGACGAAGCTCCCGGCCTGGCCTAGAGCTTCCGAGAGCGCACGCGCCGCCTTCCTGCGATGCGAGTTCTCGGCCTTCCATTCGTTGCCTAATTCGGCAACGGTACGGGCCTGTCCTTCGGGGACGAAGATCGGGTCGAAGCCGAAGCCTTCGCTGCCGCGCGGCTCGTGGACGATTCGTCCCTCGAGCACGCCGGTTCCCCGGAACTCCTCTCCGCCGGGCGCCAGCGCAACGAGCTCACAGACGTAACGGGCCCGGCGGTCCTCCACTCCTTCGAGCTCCTCCAGCATCCGCCCCACCGCATCCTCACCCCCGAAACGGGCCGACTTGACGCCCGGGGCGCCCCCGAGGCCGGCGACCTCGATCCCGGAGTCCTCGCCGAGCACCCAGACGTCCGGCCCCGCGATCGCACGGCCGAAGGCGGCCTTCGCGCGGGCGTTCTCGTAGTAGGTGTCGCCCTCCTCGGGTGGAAAATCGGCCGCGTCGAGCAGGTCGAGCTCCCAATCGGGCAGCGCCGCGCGCAGCTCACGCAGCTTGTTCTCGTTGCGCGAGGCCAGCCGCGCGGTCGTTCTCACTCGGCCCAGCGCACCTCCATCACGTGCTCGAGGTCGGCTACACGCGTGATCAGCTCGTGCGAACGCTGCTCTCGCGGCAGCTCGACGACGAGCTCGATCGTGCGCCGGTCGCCCTCCTGCGCGATCTCGACCGTCTCGATCGTGCCGTGTCGCTCGACGGTGCCGATCACGGCCGCGATCGTCTCGCCAGCCGGGAGCTGGATCAGCAACCGCCCCGTCTCGGCCCGGAAACGCCGGGTGACGCGGTGGGCCATGAGCCGCAGAGGCCAAAGGGTGACGAGCGCCAGCACCGTCGTGATCACCGCGGCCGAGTAGTAGCCGGCTCCCGCGGTCAATCCGATCGCCGCTACGACCCACAGCGTCGCCGCCGTCGTCAGGCCGCGGACCGAGAGCCCCTGCCGGATGATCGCCCCGGCGCCGAGGAAGCCGATTCCGGTCACGATCTGCGCCGCGATCCGCGTCGGGTCGGCGCGAATCACGGGCTCGTTGCCCGTCAGAAAGTCGCGAAAGCCGTAGGCGGAGACGATCGTGAAGAGCGCCGAGCCCACCGAGACGAGCAGGTGCGTCCGCAGCCCGGCCTCGCGGTCGCGGAGCTCGCGCTCGAAGCCGACGGCGCCGCCGAGCACCGCGGCGAGCGACAGTCGGAGCAGAACCTCTCCCCAGGAAAGCGCGGGGATCTCAAACAGGAGCACCGAGGGCCTCCCGCTGAGCCTCGGCGATCTCCTCGATCCCGGCCGTGGCCAGATCGAGCAGCGCATCGAGCGCCTCGCGGTCGAACGGCTTCCGCTCCGCCGTCGCCTGCACCTCGACGAGCGAGCCGTCTCCGACCATCACCACGTTGAGGTCGACCTCGGCGGTGGAATCCTCCACGTAGTCGAGGTCGAGACGCGCTTCCTCCTCGACGATCCCGACGGAGACCGCGGCGACCGAGTCGCGCAGCGTCCGCGAGAGACCGAAGCGATCGAGCGCGAGCCGCGCTGCTACGTAGGCGCCGGAGATCGCCGCGCAGCGCGTGCCGCCGTCGGCCTGGAGCACGTCGCAGTCGAGCCAGAGCGTTCTCTCCCCCAGCGCCTCGAAGTCCGCGACCGCGCGCACGCCGCGTCCGATCAACCGCTGGATCTCGATCGTGCGGCCGCCCTGCTTGCCGCGCGAGGCCTCGCGGTCGGTGCGGTCGCCGGTCGAAGCGGGCAGGAGCGAGTACTCGGCCGTGATCCAGCCCCGGCCCTGCCCCGTCAGCCAGCGGGGAACGCCTTCCTGGATCGACGCGGTACAGAGCACCTTCGTCCTCCCCTGGGAGAAGAGCACGGAGCCGTGCGGCTGCTCCAGGAAGTTCGGTCGCAGCTCCAGCGGGCGCAGCTCGTCGGCGCGACGTCCGTCAGGCCTGCTCAAGCCGCCGCCTCTGCCAGGTCGGCGAGGTCGACGACCTCAACATCGCCGAGCGGAAGCTGGAGGAAGCGCTCGCCGAGCTCGCGGAAGAGCACCGGGTCCCCGGTCGTGAGGAAGCGGTACTCGCCCTCGCGCCTGCCGTCGTTCTCGATCCCCTTCCGCGCCAACGTTTCCGCGACCTCGCGCGCTGTCTCCTCCGCCGAGAAGACGAGCGTCACGCCGCGCCCGAACACCCGCTGGAAGATCGGCCGGATGAGCGGATAGTGGGTGCAGCCGAGGATCACCGTGTCGACGCCGGCTTCCTTCAACGGCGCCGCACATGCCCGGACCGCCTCGGTGGTCTCGGCGGAGAACGGATCGTCGCTCTCGATCAGCGGCACCAGATTCGGGCAGGCCACCGGGAAGAACTCGACGCCCGCGTCGAGCGCGTGGACGAGCTCCGCGTACCGGCCTGCGCTCACGGTCGCCTGGGTCGCGAGCAGGCCGATGTGTCGGCTGCGCGTCGCCTGCACGGCGGCGTGCACCTCGGGCGTGATCACGCCGACCACGGGAACTGCGAGCGCTTCCTGGAGCTGCGGCAGCGCAGCCGAGGTGGCCGTGTTGCACGCGACGACCACGAGCTTCACGTCCTGGCGCTCGAGGAAGCCGCCGATCTCGAGCGAGAAGGCTCGGACCTCCTCCAGCGGACGCGGGCCGTAGGGCAGGCGCGCGTGATCGCCGAGGTAGACGAAGTCCTCGTGCGGCATGGTCACCAGACACTCGTGCAAAACGGTGAGCCCGCCGACGCCGGAGTCGAAGACGCCGATACCGCGTCGGTCCATGCGTCGATTCTAGAAACGCTCTACCCTGGTGCGCGGTGGGTCGCTGGGCATTGATCGCGTTTGCGGCGCTTTCGCTCGTTCTTCCCGGACGAGCCGCCGCGGGCGATTTCCTGCGGCAGGAGACGTCGATCCCAATGAGCGACGGCGCCCAGCTCGCCGCCAGCCTGCGGCTCCCAGTGGGGGTCTCGGCTCCGGCCGGCTGGCCCGCGGTCGTGATGTTCCACGGCATCGGTGGGAAGCGCGGCGATCTCGCCCCGATCGCGGACCACTTCGCCGCGGCCGGCTACGCCGTCCTCAGCGTCGATCTGCGCGGTCACGGCCAGTCCGGCGGTCTGGTCTCGATCGACGGGCCGCGCGAGATCCAAGACGTCCGAGAGCTGGTGGCCTGGCTCGCGGCCCGGCCGGACGTCGACGACGCCCGCATCGGGGGCTGGGGCATCTCCCTCGGGGGCGGCGCCGTCCTGCGGGCCGTGGTCGAGGGCGTTCCCTTCGCGGCGGCCGAGGTGGTCCAGACCTGGACCGACCTCTACTCGGCCCTCGTGCCCCAGAATCTGTCCAAGTCCGGCGCGATCTACCGCTTTCTCTCCTCGGTGCCGCCCGAACGAACGTCCCCGGAGATCAACCAGCTGAAGACGGACGCGATCGCGAGCACGAACCTGCCCGCGCTGCGGAGCCTTGGTCGCGCCCGTTCGAGCCGCCATCTGCTCTCGCAGGTGCGCACGCCGATCTATTTCTTCCAGGGTCGGCGCGACTTCGCCTTCGACATCCAGCAGGCGCTCGCGGGCTTCAACCTCCTGAAGGGACCGAAGCGGCTCTACATCGGCGACTTCGGCCATCCGCCTTCCGAGTTTCCCGGGCCCGACGTCGGCTACGTCCTCGACCAGGGAACGGGCTGGTTCAACTGCTACCTGCGCGCGCTGCCCTGCGCGAGGAGCGTCCCGGTTCGCGTCGCGCCCGAGGCCTGGAAGGGCCGCGCCGCCGCGTTCCCGAGCATGCCGCGAACACGCAGCCTCGCGCTCGTCCTCCGCGGAGCGAGCACACTGGCCGCTTCCTCGAAGGTGGTGCGGTCCGTCCGGCTACCGCGAACGAAACTCGAGACGTTCGGCGGCGGCACGGTGTCGCTGACCGCGCGCCTGCGGGCGTGGCCGCGGCTCGTCGCCGTCATCACCGCGACCACGGCGTCGGGCCGCGAGATCGTCGTCACCGAAGGCGGCATCAACACGCGCGGCCTCAGGGGCCGGCGCAGGCTTTCGATCCACCTGATCTCGCAGGCGACGCTGATCCCCCGCGGATCGCGCCTTACGCTCACGCTCGCCTCGACCTCGGTCGCGCAGGACCCGGGCAACCTGCTCTACCTGGCGTTGCCGATGCCGCGCAACGCGCGCCTGACGGTCGGTTCGGTCAAGGTCTCGCTGCCAGTTCTGAAGACGCCGATCTCCCGATGAGAGGCTTGTGATCTAGATCACAAGCCTCCGGAAGTCGGCGCTCGGCCTTCTGCTCCTCGCGCTGCTGCCCGGAGCGGCCACCTCAGCGGGGCCACCGGGCGTCACCTCGGACTCGGTGCTGATTGGCGGCACCGTGCCGCTCAGTGGCCCGGCTTCCGCATTCGGCGTCCTCGCCGCCGGTGCCAACGCGTATTTCCGCTACGTCAACGACCGCGGCGGGGTCAACGGCCGCAAGATCAAGTACCTCTACGTCGACGACGGCTACGACGTCTCGCGCACGGTGCAGGAGACGCGCGACCTCGTCCAGGACAAGAAGGTCTTCGCGATCTTCAACAGCGTCGGGACCGAGCACAATCTGGCCGTCCGGCCGTATCTGAACCAGGTCAAGGTCCCGCAGCTCTTCGTCGGCAGCGGCGCTACCTCGATCGCGCGCAACCACGCCAAGTACCCGTGGACGCTCGGCTACCTGCCGAGCTTCGCCGGCGAAGGAGCGATCTACGCGCGGTACATCCTGCGCACGAAGCCGCGGGCGCGAATCGCCGTGCTCTACGAGTCGAGCGAGTACGGCAAGGATCTCTACAACGGCTTCCGACGGGCGCTCGAGCGCAAGCGCGGGATGATCGTGGCGCGGCAGACGTACGACAACACCCAGACCGACGTCCGCTCGCAGATCTCGCGGCTGCGCCGCTCGAAGGCGAACACGCTGATGGTGTTCGCGCTGCCGCCGTTCGCGATCCAGTCCTACGCCTACTCCTACCGGCTCAAGTGGAGGCCGCAGTTCTTCGTCAGCTCGGTGTCGATCGAGCCGAGCGTGATGACGATCGCCCGCTTCGCCTCGAACGCGAGGGAGACCGACGGCTCGGTCAGCGTGGCGTTCCTGAAGGACCCAACCTCCCCACGCTGGGCCAAGGATCGCGCCGTGCTCCTCTACCGCAAGATCATGCGGCGCTACTACCGGAGCGGGAACCCGAAGAACGTCTACAACTACTACGGCATGGCAGTCGCGTTCACGATGGTGGACGCCCTGCGCAAGGCCGGCCGCAACCTCACGCGTGCGGGACTTTTGCGCGCGGCGACCCACCTCGACGAGCGCAACAACCCGTTCATGCTCCCGGGGGTGTACGTGCGCACGACGCCGCGGAACTACTTCCCGATCGCGAAGTCGCAGCTCGTCCGCTACAGCCGGGGCCGGTGGCACCTGTTTGGTGGACTGGTTCTGGCGCGTTAGCGTTTCCTCGACCCACCTTCCGGCAAATACATCGTCTTACCAAGGGCTCAGGGGGTCCTTTAGGCAAAGGAAGGAATGATGAGGAAATCGACTCGCTTTGCCGTGCTCGCGTGCGCAAGCCTTGCTGCGCTCGCGTTCGCGGCCCAGGCGATGGCCGCCTACACACCGCGCCTGGAGATCAAGCAATCGACCCATCGCGAGACGGCCACGCCCGCGGTGACGATCACGCTGACGCAGCCCGACGCTGACGACGCGACCGCGAAGTTCACGATCTACTCCAGCGTCGGCTACACCGCGTCGCTGGGCCAGGCGGCGGGCACGCGGATCGGCACCGTCAACGCAACCGTGATCGCGACGGCGCTCGGCGACGCGAAGCTCAACCTGACGGGCCCGGTCGTCGTCGATAACCCCGCTCTGTACGTCGCGAACCCGTGTGTGCCGGGCGCGCACGCGGCCGTCTGGCGATTGGATGCCTCTCTCCAGGGACAGACGATTCGGATTCCGCTGTACGTCGACCAGGCAGCGGGCGCCGAGCGCGCGTTCGCGTCGGCCAAGATCCAGGTCTGCCTGCCGTCGCCGTATATTCCTCAAACCAGCGGCGGGGCGGCCTTCGGGGCCAAGCTCGTGAAAGCCAGCTTCTCTGCGGCCGGCGTCTTCAGCAACCCGACCGCGCGTGGCAACTATCTCTGGCGCACTCTCGGCACGCCGTACAGGGTGGGCACGGGCACGCCGAATCCTGCGGGCACGGCCGAGGCGCAAGCGATCGTGCCGATTCCGTATCAGCTGACGTTCGCGCGCCTGAAGTCGAAGCTGAAGCGAATCCTGCGCTTCGGCGGCAAGCTGAACGCGGTCGGTACCCCCGTCGCCGGGGCCAGCATCAAGCTGTACGCCGGAGCCAAGCGAACGGCTTTGCCCGCAGTCGGTCGTGCTGCCAGGACGAACCGCGCCGGAAGCTACCGCCTTACCTGGCGAAAGCCGCGCAGGCGGCCGAAGTTCATGTTCTTCCAGGCCCGCCGGCTCGCTCTGTCGACCGGGTGCGTGACGCCGCAGCTGATCACGAACTGCGTCGGAGCGACCGTCAGTCCGATCGACAGCCGCATTCTTCGCGTCCGCGTTCGCTAGCCGGCTCGAGACGTGCGACCAGGAAGGGGCCTCTCCGGAGGCCCCCTTCCCTCCAGGGTAGAGTGGGAAGCGTGCAGGTCCTCTCGGTGATCCACGGCGAAAAAGTCCGGGCAGGCGTCTTCAGAGAGGTGATCACCGGCCGAGGACACGAGCTCGACGAGTGGAGCTTGGCCTGGGACGATCCGCTTCCCCAGCCGCTCGACGACTACGGTGCGGTATTCGTCTTTGGCGGCGCGATGCATGCCGACCAAGACGACCGGCATCCCTGGCTCCGCGAGGAAAACTTCTTCCTGCAACGGCTGCTCAACCTGCGGACGCCCGTGCTCGGGGTCTGCCTCGGCTCGCAGCTCCTGGCCAAGGCTGCGGGCGCGGAGGTCTATCCCGCGTCTCGGCCCGAGATCGGTTGGACGACCGTCGAGCTCACGGAGGAGGCCGGCGATGATCCGGTGTTCGAACGCCTCCCCCGCCGCTTCGAGGCATTCCAGTGGCACTACTACACGCATGACCTCCCCGGCGGCGCGACCGAGATCGCCCGTAACTCGATCGGCACCCAGGCCTTCAGGCTCGGAGACTTCGCGTGGGGAATCCAGTTCCACGCCGAGGTGACCGAGTCGCAGATCGCGGAATGGATCACCGACGAGTCGAGGGATCTACCCGATCCGGCCGAGCAGATGCTCTCGCAGACGCGCGAGCGTGTGGCGGCCTGGAACGAGCTCGGTCGAAGTCTGTGCTCGGCGTTCGTCGAGCTCGCCGAACGAGTCACGACGCCGGTTTAGGACTCCACGGGAAGCTCGTCGTGGCGCGACCACTCGTGCCACGAGCCCGCGTAGTTCCGGGCGCGGTAGCCGGCAGACCGGAGCGCGAGCGCGGCGAGGGCGGAGCGCGAGCCCGAGTGACAGTAAGCCACGATCTCCGCGCCCTCGGGCAACCGGAGCAGGGCCCTGATCTCGTCCACGTCCCGCGGCTGACCCGGGCCGTCGAAGAGCTGCGTATACTCGAGCCTCCGCGCGCCCGGGATATGGCCCTGTCGAGGATCGCAGGCTGCCCCCGTGCGGCCGCTGTACTCGTCCGGAGTGCGCACGTCGAGGATCGTGAGCGCCGGATCGTCGAGCCGACGAGCCAGCTCGTCGCGCGTCGGCAGGGCGCCGAGATTGGGCTCGAACCGCGCCTTGGTCGGCTCGAGCGCTACCTGCCCCTCCTCCACCTCGCCGGGCCAGCCGGCAATGCCGCCCAGCAGGATCCCGACCCGTGGATGACCGGCGAGCTCGGCGAGCTGCGCGGCGGGCAGCGCCGAGACGCCGTCTCCCCGGTCGTACAGAAGCAGGCGCTCGTCTCCGGTCAGGCCGTGCCGCCGGAGGCGAAGACCAACCTCCTTGGCCAGGTCCTCGACCACCTCGGGATCGCTCATCGGCGGCGGTGAGCCGAGCACGAGCGGCTTCGCTCCGGGGATGTGACCGCGGGCATGCGCGTTCGGCCCCCGGACGTCGCCGACGAAGAGATCGGGCTCGCCGAGATGCCGCTCGAGCCAGCGTGCATCGACGACGCCCGGCAGCTCAGAGCTCTGCAAGGAACTCTCCGAGCACCCGCTCGAACTCGCCGGGCCGCTCGAGGCTCGGCAGGTGGCCGCAGCCTTCGAAGACGTGCAGGCGACCGCGCGGCGCCGAATCCGCAAGCGCACGGGCTTCGTCCACCGAGAAGAACGCGTCGCCGTCGCCGACGCCCACGAGAACCGGTCCCTGGAACGAGGAGACGACGCCGGTTGCATCGCGACGATCGCGCATCGCCTCGACTCCGCGGACGAGCTCCTCTGGATCCTGCTCGAGCGTGATCGCGCGAGCACTCTCGACGGCCTCGGGCGGAGCATCCTCGCCGAACAGGCGCTCGCGCAACTCCTCCCACAGCGCCTCGACACCCTGGTCGCGGATCTTTGCGATCGTCGCGTCGCGCGCTTGCCTGCGCTCGGGCGTGTCGGGATCGGCGCGAGACCCGAGCAGGGCGAGCGCCCGGACCCGGTCCGAGGCAGCAGCCAGAGCGAGCGCGCAGTAGCCGCCCATCGAGGCGCCGACCGCAACGAAGGGCTCGGCCTGAGTCTCCAGAATCCCCTGCGCCCACTCTTCCATCGACGAACCGAGCGAGTACAGGTGCGGCCCCCTCTCCGGCTCCCACATCCGCTCGTCGAGCGGAAAGGCATGCAGGTAGAGGACTTTCATAGGTGATCGATCGTCACTGCATCCTCGAGCGATGCTGCGCCGTCGTAGCCGAGTGCGGCGCCTTCGAGCCCGAACAGCTCGCCGATCTGCTCCGCGAGCTCCTCTGCCGGCGGGAGCTCGGACGGCGAGCCGGCTGTTCGCGCGATCTGCCGGACGCGGGCGGGGTCGGCGCCGGTGAGACGGGAGACGACCGTCGCATTCGCCGAGAGGGCGATCGCATCGCCGGGAGGCAGCGGGCCGTGGAATTCGGGGACGGAGAGATACTCGTCGACGAGCGCACCGCGATCGACCAGCAGGTAGCGGACGACGGCGCCGCTCTCGAGCGCAACCGCGGCCACGACCGCGCCTGTCGCGTGCGAAAGCTCGGCCGAGAGTCGGCGCAACAGCTTGAGGTCGTAGTCCGCGCGCTCGTCGTAGACCGCAACCCACCCCTTTCGCGGCGGCCCGACGACCGATCCTTCCGAGCGCCCGAGCCGCGGAACGTACTTGCGAACCGCCTGCTCGACGGCACGCGCGTCGTCCGTCTGCAGGTGGATCGAGGCCCGCGAGGGCCCGGCCGGCGCCGCGAGCCGTCCCTCCAGCGCGTCAAGCGGTGCAGACAGGCGAACGGCGAACTCGCCGAAGCCGAGCCGCCGCCAGAAATCGCGTCCGCTCTCGTTCGTCGTGTCGACGTCGAGGGTGACGTGATCGACGTCCTGGTCTCGAACGCGCTGCGCGAACTCCCGCATGAGCGCGGTGCCGACGCCGGCGCCCCGATGCTCCGGTCGCACGTACACGAGATGGAGATGAGCAGTGCGATTCGGTTGCGTGTAGCCGTACGCTCCGCCGACGACCTCGCCGTCCTGCTCGGCGACGAGGATCAGCTTGTCGTCGAAGTGCCCCTCTGGGACCGGAAGCGGCTCGAACGGCCGCTGCCACAGCTCTCCGATCAGCTCATGGATGAGCGTTTCCATCAGCCGGTGATCGTCGCGCGTGCCCTCCCGGATCTTCACCTCGGCGACTCTAGACAGACGAGGGCGAGCGCTGCGTATCAGGTCACCGGCTAGCCGAGACGCGCAAGCCCGTCAGCAGGTAGTGGGCCGAGAGATTCTGGTGCGGGTCGAGGCGCTCGCCGAAGTCGCGCACATCCGCGGTCGAGAGGATCCGACCGTCGAAGTAGAACGCCTCCACCGCCTTCCGTAGGCCGAGGTCGCCCGCGGGCCAGGCGTTCGGACGGGCCAGATGGCGCGCGAGGAACCAGTCGGCAGTCCACTCTCCGATCCCGCGCTGGGCGATCAGCGTCGTCTTGATCTCCTCGTCCTCGAGGCTGGACAGCGCGGCGAAGTCGAGGCCGGAGCGCGCGAGCGAGATCACGTACTCGGCCTTGCGGGCCGAGAAGCCGAGGGCCGTCAGCTGGGCCTCGCGGGCGTGGGCCAGCCGCTCCCGGGTCGGGAACGCGACCGCATGCTGGCCGGGCTCGCCGAAGCGCTCGACCATCCGATTCCGGATCGCGAAGGCGGCGTGGAGGGAGACCTGCTGGGCGGTGATCGACGTGACGAGCGTCTCGAAGGGGTCGGGAGCGAGCGGAGGACGAAAGCCCGCCAGCCTGCGGACGAGCCGGCGAAGGACGAGGTCGCGGCGCGCCCAGCGGTAGAAGGGCTCGAGCTCGAACTCGGCGCCCACGAGCTTGCGCACGGTCGGCTCGGTCTCTGCGTCCAGCGGCTCGACCTCGACGCCTCCGCGCGCCGGCTCGATGCGGACTTCGCGCCCGCCCACGACGCGATGCAGCCCGCCCTCGTGCCAGAGATTCGCCCGGTCCGGCCCAAAGGCGCGAAAGCGCTCGGTGGAGAGCTCGAAGTCGAACGGTTCGGGCAGACGAAGAAGCGCCACGCCGCCGCACGCTAGCGGCGGCGCCACCTCCCATCCCTCGGGCTTACCCGCCGAGCGCCGCTGCGAGTGCGGGCGCGGCATCCCGCACGTGCTGCTGAAGGTCTCGAACGGAGCCGGCTCGACGACGTCGGCCGTTTCGCCCTAGCGGAGGCGCCCGGCAAGGGCGGCGGCGAGCTGGTGGAAATCGTCGAAGGGTTCGTAGGGCGTGTGCTGTTCGTCCAGGTAGGGGGCGAGTCCGCCCGTCGCGAAGACACCGTTGGCGGCCAGAGCCGCGCAGCGGTCGGCATAGCCGTCGCCGACGAACACGGTGAAGCCTTCGGCCAGGTCCGCGCGCTTGCAGGGCTCGGAGCACGTCCCGCAGACCGCGCCGTCCCTGAAGACCGCCCGCCACCCCTCGGGACGCGGCTCGACGCGGTTGGCGCGGAGCTCGACGATCTCGGGCGCGATCACGATCCGCTCCCGTCGAAGGACCGGCTCGATCAGCTCCCGGAAGCCGCTGGAAACGATGAGCGGGCGGTGGCGCTCGCAGAATTCGCGAAAACCCGGCCGGACGCGCGTGTGCGCGAGGAGCCACGAGACGACTTCCGCGAGAAGCGCCTTCACCGTGGCGAACTCAGCCGCGATCACCTTGTTCAGGGTGAGCGTTCGGCCGAGCTCGCCCTCGACCTGTGCGTAGATCTCGGGATCGCCGAACTCCGAGAGCACGAGGTCGAGGCCGTCGACCTCCGTGACGGTGCCGCCCCAGTCGAGTACGACGCTCGCAGTTGAAACGCTTTCGTCACCCTCGCGTTGCCCACTCATGCAACATTCCTCGATACGATCACATTGGGGAGGAGGTTGGGGATGCCTTTATTACGAAGCGCCAGAGCTAGAAGTGCGACGTCGCCCCGGCGGGATCCTGGTCGGCACTCTCGGCGCCCGCTTTCACCAGATCCTCGTTCCACGAGAACGCGTACCGCCCGTCGTCCAGCTCCTTCGCCAGCTTCGTCAGGCGCAGCGGATGGAACGTGTCGCACATCACCGCCAGCTCGTGGGTCTCGCTCATCCCGATCGATTTCTCGGCCAGTCCCGGCTGCGGCCCATGCGGAATCCCCGACGGATGCAGCGTGACGGAGCCGATGTCGATCCCGCGCCGCGAGGAGAAGTTCCCGTCGACGTAATAGATCATCTCCTCGGAGTTCAGGTTCGAGTGGTGATACGGGATCGGAATCGCCATCGGATCGAAGTCGAGCTTGCGCGGGCAGAACGAGCAGATCACGAAGTTCCGCCCCTGGAAGGTCTGGTGCGAGGGCGGCGGCATGTGGATGCGCCCCGTGATCGGCTCGAAGTCGTGGATCGAGAACGTCCATGGATAGACGTAACCGTCCCACCCGACCAGGTCGAAGGGGTGATAGTCGAGGACATAAGTCTGGTACCCGTCCCGCACCCGCACCCTCAGCTCGAACTCGCCCCGGTCGCGATAGGTCCTCAGCTCCGTCGGGGGATGGATGTCGCGGTGGTAGAAGGGCGCATGCTCGAGTAGCTGGCCATACTCGTTGCGGTAGCGGCGCGGAATCTCGATCAGACCCGGCGACGCGAAGACGAGGTGGCGCTGGCCCGCGCCGTCGCGAAGCCGATAGGTCGTCCCGCGCGGGATGACGATGTAGTCGCCTTCCTTGTATGGCAGATCGCCGAAGATCGTCTCGAGCGTGCCCGACCCCTCGTGCACGAACACGACCTCGTCGCCCTCGCCGTTTCGGTAGAAGAAATCCATCCCCTCGCTCGGCCGGCACAGCGAGATCTCCACGTCGTCGTTCCACATCAGCAGGCGCCTGCCGCCGATCGGATCCCCCTCGGCCTCGATCCCCATCGTCGTGAAGTGACGATGGGCATGCGCGTCCGGGACCCACTCTTCGCGCTTGATCTGATCGAACTCGCCGAGCTTGCGGATCCGGCAAGGCGAGGTCAGGTGGTAGAGGATCGACTCGTTGCCGGCGAAGCCTTCGAGCCCCATGACCTCCTCGGTCAGCAGCGTCCCGTCGTCGCGGAACTGAACGTGCCGCTTGCGCGGAACGTCGCCGAGCCGCTGATACATCGGCATGGGCGAAGGATAGTCAGGCGGCGGCTTCGACCGCGAGCGCCGCCAGCCGCTCCCCGATCGCCGGCGCGAACTTGAAGCCATGACCCGAGCAGGCAGAGCCGACGACGAACCGCCCGCGACGCTCGAGCACGAATCGCTCGTCGTCGGTGTTCGTGTACAGGCACGTCTCGACCGACACCGGTTCCGGAGCCGCCAGCGGATACGTCCGATTCGCCCACTCCGCCACCGCGGCGGCGATCTCGGG
>JBIOYJ010000079.1:0-3477 GCA_044870105.1 Gaiellaceae bacterium
CCTGGCACGGAACCTGCTCGCTCTCGCCGGTGTCGGTGTTCTCGATCGTCACCGCCTGGATCGAGCCGTCGCCGTGGATCTCGCGAATCTCGCACGGGGTCATGATCCGGACGCGGCCCTCGCTCTCGAGCGCCTTCGCCTCGTTCACCGACGACTCGAGCGCGCGGAAGCGGTCGCGCCGGTGCACGAGCGCGATCGGCGGGCGGGCGGTGTCCTGGAGACCGAGCGTCCAGTCGAGCGCCGAGTCGCCGCCGCCGACGATCACGCACGTCGCGTCCTGGAAGGTGTCCTTCTCACGCACGAAGTAGTGCAGGCCCTTGCCCTCCCATTCGTCGATCCCCTCGATCCCGAGCTTGCGCGGCTCGAAGGCGCCGTGGCCGGCGGTGATGATCAGCGCGCGCGAGAGATAGGGCCCACCCTTGTCGGTGCCGACCGAGAGCAGCTCCTCGCCGTTCAGGCTCAGGCGCTCGAGCGTCTGCACCTCCTCGCCGAGAAGGACCTCCGGCTCGTACTGGAGCCCCTGGTCGGCGCAGAGCTCGATCAGCTTGGTGCCGAGGATCTTCGGGTGGCCGGCGACGTCGTAGACGTGCTTCTCGGGGTAGACGGCGGCGACCTGGCCCCCGAGCTGCTCCAGGCTTTCGATGATCCGCACCGAGGCGTCTCTGTGCCCGGCGTAGTAGGCGGCCGCGAGCCCGGTCGGGCCCGCCCCGAGAATGGTGATGTCGACGACGCCGTTCGCGGTCATTGGACCTCGAATGCTAGACGCGGATTTCCGCCCGAAGGAGAGCCCGGCAATGAAGGCAGTACACGCCTCGGCGGCGGGGTTCGCTCGCCGCCGCCGCTCCGGCCGCACGCAGGAGCCAAGGTTAGTCCGAAGTCGTCATGGTCTCCGCGAAGCGGAGGCCCGACTTCGGACTACGAGCAGCCGGAGCCGGAGCCGCAGCCGCCGGCGGAGTCCTCGGGAGCTTCGCCCTCCTCCACCTGGAAGGAGTGGCCGCAGCCGCAGGAGGCGGAGACGTTCGGGTTGTTGATCGCGAAGCCGGCCTGGAGCCCCTCGACCCAGTCGATCTCGGTGCCGGCGAGATAGGGAGCGCTGAATGGATCGACCACGACCGGCACGCCCTCGCAGACGAGCTCGTTGTCGCCCTCTTGGGCGCCGCGGTCGAAGCCGAGCGCGTACTCGAAGCCGGAGCAGCCGCCGCCCTGGACGGCGATGCGCAGGACGGCCGCCTCGCCCTCGGGCTCCTCGGCCATCAGCCCCTTGATCTTCGCGGCCGCGCTCTCGCTCAGCGAGACGAGTGTGACTGGACGCTCGGTGATCTCCACGGGCCCATCGTAGCAGCGCGGTCCGCGCGCGCATCACCCCTGCGGCTGCCCGAAAAGGGCCCGACTTTGTAACAGCTGTCTCACGCTTGGTTGAGCCGTTTTCCTCTCCGCTCGTGGCCCTCGCCAACCTGCTAGCGTCCGGCTCGCCGACGCGGGAGGAACGCGTGCTCGACAGCTGGTTGGCCTTCCTGATCTACGGGTTCTTCGCCTTCGCGATCCCGGCGTCGATGGTGTTCATGTCGTTCGCGTTCGCGACCCGTCCCCACCGGCGCATGCGCGCGCGAACGATCCCGTTCGAGTCAGGCGTCTCGCAGGGCCCGCCCCACCAGAGCCGGTTCACGATCAGCTTCTACCTGACGGCGATGCTGTTCATCGTCTTCGACATCGAGATCGTCTTCCTCTACCCGCTCGCGGTCATCCTCAACAGCCTCGCCTGGTTCGGCTTCGTCGAGTTCCTCTTCTTCCTGGTCGTGCTCGCGATCGCGTACGTCTACATCTGGCGAAAGGGGGCGCTCGATTGGCGGTGAGCAAGAAGCGCCTCGCCGACTACGGGCTCCACTCCGAGCGGGTGATGTGGCGCGGCAAGGGCCCGGGCGCGTTCGAGCAGGAGCTCGGCGAGCTCGAGGACAAGCTGATGCTGACCACCGTCGACAAGGCGGTCACCTGGGCACAGGGGAGCTCGATCTGGCCGGACACCTTCGGGCTCGCCTGCTGCGCGATCGAGATGATGTCGATCGTCTCCGCGCGCTACGACATCGCGCGCTTCGGGGCCGAGGTCTTCCGCTCCTCGCCGCGCCAGGCCGATCTCCTGATCGTCTCCGGCCGCGTCGCGCACAAGATGGCCGCGCCGCTGCGTCAGATCTACGACCAGATGCTCGAGCCGAAGTGGGTGATCGCGATGGGCGCCTGCGCGAGCTCGGGCGGGATGTTCAACAACTACGCCGTCCTCCAGGGAGTGGACAAGATCGTCGCGGTCGACATCCACGTGCCCGGCTGCCCGCCGCGGCCGGAGGCGCTCGTCGAGGGGATCGTCCGGCTCCAGGAGAAGATCAAGGCCGGGGTACCGCCGGCCTACGAGATCCGGGGCGTCGCCTCCTGACCAACCGCGAAAAATGCCGCGCATTTTCCGCGGGACTGGTTAGTCCCATCGCTTCGCTCGGGAGATTTTGATTTGGGCTTGGAGGGAGTTCCTGGATTGATCGAGACGCGCGAGGCTTATGGCGAGACGACCCTCGTCGTCGATCCGGCCCGGCTCGTGGAGGCCTGCACGCATCTCCGGGACGAGGAGGGGTTCAACTTCCTCGCCGACGTGGCGGCAACCGACTACCTCGGCTGGGGCGAACCCGGCGTCGCCGGCTACATCGGCACGGCCGGCGGGCGCGACCTCAACGCTCCCGGCTCGCAGGGGCTCGAGAGGCTGCCCGAGCCGAAGCCGAAGCGGTTCTCGATCAGCTACCACCTGCTCGCGATCCCGTCCGCGGGGCGCGTGCGCGTTCAAGTCTGGCTCGACGACGGCCAGCCGGTTCCCAGCGTCGTCCCCGTCTGGCCGACCGCCGACTGGCACGAGCGCGAGGCCTGGGACCTGATGGGCATCCGCGTCGACGGCCACCCGAACCTGCGCCGGATCCTGATGGAGGACGACTGGGAGGGCCACCCGCTGCGCAAGGACTACCCGATCGGCGGCGAGCCGGTCCGCTTCTCCGGGGAGGAGTAAGTTCGTGGCCGTCGCCCCCGAGAAGCCGCGGATCTACGAAGGCACGCGCATCCCCTCGCCGATCCCAACCGTGCTCCAGATCCCGCCGGAGCTGCGGGACTCCGAGGACCTGCTCCAGGTCAACTTCGGCCCGAACCATCCCTCGACGCACGGCGTCCTGCGTCTGATCATCGACCTGCACGGCGAGCACGTGGTCGGCCTGGCCGCGGTGATCGGCTACCTCCACACCGGCTTCGAGAAGAACATGGAGCAGAAGACGTGGTGGAAGGCGATCACGTACCCGGAGCGGATCGACTACCTCTCCTTCCAGAACAACGAGCTCGTCTTCGTCCTCGCGATCGAGAAGCTGCTCGGGCTCGAGGTGCCGGAGAAGGCGACCTGGATGCGGATGTGCCTCGCCGAGCTGAACCGGATCCACTCGCACCTGGTGTGGCTCG
>JBIOYJ010000080.1:0-5790 GCA_044870105.1 Gaiellaceae bacterium
GGCGGCAGATGGATCGCGCGCTCGAGCGCGACGAGCCCCGCCTCCTTGATCGCTTCGGAGAGCGTCGGGTGCGCGGCCATCCCGTCGGCGACCGTCTCGACGGTCGATTCGGCGTCGAGCGCGACGACGCCCGCTTCGATCAGGTCGGTGACATGCGGTCCGACCATGACGAGGCCGAGCAGCTCGCCGTAGCGCGACTCGTGGATCGACTTCACCCAGCCGACCGTCTCGTTCTGCATCACCGCCCGCGCGTTCGCGACCCACGGGAACATGCCGGTCGCGACGTCGTCACCGTACTGCTCGCGCGCCTCGGCCTCGGTGAGCCCGACGCCGGCGATCTCGGGATCGGTGTAGATCGGCCGCGGCACGCCGCGGTTGTCGACGACGGCGTCGTGGCCCATCGCGTTCTCCGCCGCGACCTCGCCTTCGCGGAACGCCGTGTGCGCGAGCTGCCAGTACCCGGCGCAGTCGCCGACCGCATAGATGTGCTCGACGGTCGTGCGCCGGCGCTCGTCGGCGGCGATGCCCTTGCGCCTGTCGAACTCGACCCCGATCTCCTCGAGCCCGAGGTTCTCGACCGTCGGGCCACGGCCGGTGGCGACGAGCATCAGGTCGGCCTCGACCGTCTCGCCGTCGCCGAAGTGGACGGTCAGGGCGTTGCCGTTCTGCTCGACCTTGTCGCAGGTCTTCTCCAGATGGACGGCGATATTGCGCTTGCCGAACTGCTTCGCCAGCTCCTTCGCCGCGTCCTCGTCCTCCTGCGGGATCAGCTGCGGCAGCATCTCGATGATCGTCACCTCGGAGCCGAAACGCTGGAAGATCGAGGCGAACTCGCAGCCGATGATCCCGCCGCCGAGCACAACGAGACGCTTCGGAACCTCGGATCGCGCGAGCAGCCCGGTCGAGTCGACGCAGAGCTCCGAGTCGAGCCCGTCGATCGGCGGGCGCAACGGGTACGAGCCGGTGGCGATTATCGCCTGCTTGAAGGTGACGTCCTCGCCACCCTCGACCGCGATCGTGTTCGCGTCCTTGAACCGCCCGGTCCCCTTGACCCACTCGACGCCGTTTGCCTTGAAAAGGCTCGCGACGCCGCTCGTCATCTGGTCGACCACGCCTTCCTTCCACTGGTTGGCTGTGGCGAAGTCGAGCGTGGGCTCGCCGACCTGGACCCCGAGCTTGGCGAACGTCTCCTCGGCCTCCTTGATCGCGAACGCGGTCTGCACCCACGCCTTGGTCGGGATGCAGCCGACCCGCAAGCACGTACCGCCGAGCGCCTCCTCCTTCTCGATGCAGGCTGCCTTGGCGCCGAGCTGGGCGGCGCGGATCGCCCCCGTGTAGCCGCCCGGGCCGCCGCCGAGGACGGCAACGTCGCATTCCATGCGATCGATCCTAACTAGAGGAGGGCTTGACGGAACGAACGGCTGTGCCGTCAAGCCGCGCTCGATCGCCCCGATGCGGCGTCCTCGGTCGCAGCTAACGCTCCTAGCTTGACGTAACGATCGACCTAGACGGTTCGGGGCTTTTCTCGGAACGACGATCGCGGCCTGACGACGAGCGACGTTCCGCCAAACCCTCCTAGCCGGTTATGAAGACGGTCGCCGTGCTGGGTGGTCGCGGCGCTGACTGCCGCCGGCGCCTACGGGACCGTCAGTGCGCAGGAGGCGCCGAAGAGGTTCTCGATCTCCGGACACGTGGACGACCTCTACCCGGGCGCGGTGCGCCCGCTCGTCCTGCGCGTTCGCAATCCATACGGACGCCGGATTCGCGTCGTCTCGGTGCGAACCATCGTCGAGCCGTCCGGCCGGCCGTGCCCGACCGGCAGCCTGCAGGTGACGCCGTTCCGCGGCTCGCTCGTCGTTCGCGGTCGCTCTTCGAGGCCGGAAATACGCCGACCGGGACGGCGTCGGCCGGCCAGCACATCGCGGTGTCGTGGACGGGAGCACGTTTGCCGGCGGCGGCGCGGTGCCGGGCTACGTCGTGAAGCGCTACGACCTGCTCGGCAACGCGCAGACCGTGGGCGCGGCCTGCGCGGGGACGGTCACCGGCACCAGCTGCACGGAGAACGCCGTCCCGCTCGGAACCTGGAAGTACTCGGTCACTCCGGCGGCGGGAAGCTGGCGCGGGACTGAGAGCGGCCAGAGCGCCGCCGTCGCGGTCATTCTCTGAGCTCGGCGCGCATCACCAGCGAGCCGTCGTCCTCGCGCAGCGGCTTGAAGCCGGCGCGCTCGTAGAGACCGACCGCGGGATTGTCCTTGCCGACGCTGAGGCTGATCGCTTCGTAACCGTCGGCGCCGGCGCGTTCGAGGAGGGCTTCGAGCAGCTGCCCACCGAGACCCTTGCCGCGCTTGCTCGGCACGACCGCGATCGCGAGCTCCGGCGTCCGCTCGTCCACGAAACCGAAGCCGGGGTTGTTCCGGTCGAACAGGCGGTACCACGCCGCCCCGACGGGGAGGAAGTGGTCGATCGCGATCAGCACCGTGTCGCCGGGGCGGCCCCAGCGGTCGACGTAGCGGGTGAGCGGCGGCTCCTCGTCACTCGCCGGCGTTCGCCAGTAGAACGCGTGACGGAGCATGTCCTTCATGAACGGGACGTCCTGCACGCCGCCCGGGCGGATCACGGGCCTGAGACGTCTTGGGCGAGCTGGACGCGGTTCCCGTCCGGATCGAACACATCAAGGAGCCGCATCTCGCCGTGGAGCTCGAGCACCGTGCCGACCTCCACGCCTTGCTTGCGCAGTCGTTCGCTCTCGGCCTTCACGTCGTCGACGTCCACGGTCGCGACGCCGCCCTCGTGCTCGTCGGTCGGCTCGCCCTCGGCGACCGCGATCTCCATCCCGCCCCGCTCGAGCTTCGCCCAGCGGCCTTCCTGGTCGACGTAGGTCTCGTCGAAGCCGAGCTTCTCCTTGTAGAAAGCCCGTCCGGCGTCGAAGTCGCGAACCCGGTACCAGACGCGCATCACCGCACCTACAGGGCGAGGGCGGGCTGCTCCACGAGCTCGTTCATGGTGCGAAGGAACTCGGCTCCGACGGCCCCGTCGACCGCGCGGTGGTCGCAGGTCAGGGTCAGTTCCATGCGCGGGCGGATGACGACCTGGCCGTCTTCGACCACGGCCTGCTCGGCGATCGCGCCGACGGCGAGGATGGCGACCTGCGGCGGGTTGAGCACGGCGATGAAGCGCTCGACGCCGAACATGCCGAGATTCGAGATCGTAAACGTGCCGCCCTCGAGGTCGGCCTGCTGAAGCTTCCCTTCACGCGCGCGCGAAACGAGGTCGGCTCGCTCGGCCGCGATCTCGGCGATGGTCTTGCGCTCGGCGCCGCGGTGGACCGGGACGACGAGCCCGCGGTCGGTGGCGACCGCGATCCCCACGTTCGCCGTCGGGTGCAGCTGGATCTCGTCGTCGACGAAGTGCGCGTTCACCTGCCGGTGACGCATGAGCGCGGCGGCCGCGAGCTTGGTCAGCAGATCCGAGATCGTCGGCTTCTGATCCGGATGGAGCTCGACAAGGCGCTCACGGACCGCGAGGGGATTCGTCATGTCCGCAGTCATCGCGATCTGGAAGACGGGCGCCTCCCAGGCCTCGGTCAGGCGGCGGGCGATCGTCTTGCGGATGGAGGTGAGGGGCACGCGCTCGATCTCGGTCGGCGTGGGAGCGGCGGCGGGCACCGCCGGGGCTGCCGGTGCGCCGACCTCGGCGCGTTCGACGTCCTCCGCGACGATCCGCCCTTCGGGCCCGGTGCCGGCGAGCGCAGCGAGGTCGATCCCGCGCTCGCGCGCGATCCGGCGGGCGAGCGGCGAGGCCTTCACGCGGCCGTCGCCGCGCGCAGAGGCGGGCTCCTTGATCTGGGTCGTCTGCTCTGCGCGTCTGCCCCGCTCTCGCTCCTCTTCGCGCTGGGCGCCGGGCGAGCCCTCCTCCTGCTTCTCCTCTTCGACCTCTTGCGCGGCCTCGCCCTCCTCGACCTCGACCTCCTCTCCCTGCTCTCCGATCACGGCGATCGTCTTGCCGACCGGGACTTCCCCTTCCGCAACGGCGATCTTGAGCAGCACGCCCGAGAAGTCCGCCTCGACCTCCTGGGTGACCTTGTCCGTGTCGAGCTCGTAGAGCGGCTCGCCCTTCTCCACCTGATCGCCTTCGGACTTGAGCCACTTGATGATCGTCCCGGCCTCCATTCCCTGGCCGAGCCGCGGCAGCTTCACCTCATTGGCCATTGCGGCTCACCGTCTTCCTGATCGCCTCGAGGACGTCCTTGGCGTGCGGGACGACGTATTCCTCCATCACGGGCGCGAAGGGGATCGGCGCGAACTTCGCCCCCACTCGCTCGATCGGCGCGTCGAGCCAATCGAACGCCTTCTCCTGCACGACCGAGGCGACCTCGGCGCCGAAGCCCATCCGCGTCACCGCTTCGTGCGCGATCACGCAGCGGTTCGTCTTCTTGACCGACTCGACGATCGTCTCCTCGTCCAGCGGCAGCAACGTGCGCGGATCCAAGACCTCGACCGAGACGCCGTCCTCCTCGGCCTCCTTCGCGGCCGCGAGCGCCTCGTGGACGAGGCGGCCCGTCGCGACCACCGTCACGTCTTCGCCCTCCCGGCGGACGCGCGCCTGCCCGAGCGGGATCGGCTCGATGTCTTCCGGCACCTCCTCCTTCAGCCCGTACAGCGTGCGGTGCTCGAAGAACATGACCGGATTGTCGTCGTAGATCGACGACCAGAGCAGGCCGCGCACGTCGCCGGGCGTCGAAGCGAAGACGACCTTCAGACCCGGCACGTGCACGAACCAGGCCTCGACCTGCTGCGCGTGCTGGGCGCCCGGCGACCAACCGGCGCCTCCCTGCGTCCGGATCGTCAGGGGAACCTTGATCTGTCCGCCCGACATCGAGCGGTGCTTCGCCGCCTGGTTGACGATCTGCTCCATCGCGAGCGTCGTGAAGTCCTCGTACATGACCTCGACCACAGGGCGCATGCCTTGCATCGCCGCGCCGACGCCGGCCCCGACGATCGCCGCCTCCGAGATCGGCGTGTTGCGGACGCGCTCCGGCCCGAACTCGTCCAGCATCCCCTGGGTGACGCCCATCGACCCGCCCATCTCGGCGATGTCCTCGCCCATGAGGAAGACCCGCTCGTCCGTGCGCAGCGCGTGCGCGAGTGCGTCGCGAACCGCTTCTCGGTACGTCACCTCAGGCATAGACGTACTTCAGGGCGTCCTCGGGCCGGGCGTCGGTGCCGGCCTTCGCGAACTCGACCGACGCATTCACTTCCGAGCTGACGTCGCTGTCGATCGTCTCGAGCTCGCTGTCCGAGAGCTCGAGGCGCGCGCGCAGGAGCTCGATCGGATCCTTGGTCTCGCGCTCACGGCGCAGCTCGTCCTTGTCGCGGTAGACCTGCGGGTCTCCGACGTAGTGGCCCGTGAGCCGGTACGTGCGGAGGTGTACGAGCACCGGGCCCTTGCCGCTGACGGCGTGCTCACGCGCGGCGAGAGCGGCGAGATAGACGGCCTCGACATCTTGCCCGTCGGCCTCGATCGTCTTCATCCCGTACGCGACTGCGCGCTTCGCGAGGTCGTCGACCGGGAGCGGAAGCTGCTGGGTCGCGGGAGTGGACTCCGCCCAGCCGTTGTTCTCGAGCACGAAGACTGCGGGCACCTTCCAGAGCTGGGCGAGATTCATGGACTCGTGGAACGTTCCAGCGTTCGTCGCGCCGTCGCCGAAGAACGCGACCGCGACGCGCGCCTCGCCTCGCATTTGGAACGCGAGCGCCGCACCCACGATCCCGGGAATGCCGCCCGCGACCA
>JBIOYJ010000081.1:0-67146 GCA_044870105.1 Gaiellaceae bacterium
CGAGGGCACGAGCACGAGCGCACAAAGGACGAGCAAGACGAGACGACGCACCGGTTCAGTATGCGGCCGAATCACCGATGTGGGGGATGAGCGGTGTGCTCTTCCGCACGATCATCTGTCTGAAGGAGAAGCTAGGCGTAGCGGCCACGCCGGTTCAATCGGAGGTTCGAAGGCAGTGAGCCCACGCCCGGAAGACAGGCTCAAAGCAATCGCCGCGATGTTGGCGTCGATCGCCGTGTTCGCGGCGACGAAGGTGCACGCTGCCCCGAACCGAGCGATGGGCTGCACCGTGACCGGGACCGCAGGCGCCGACATCCTGTTCGGCAGCAGAGGCGCGGACGTGATCTGCGGACTGGGCGGAAACGACTACCTCGACGGAGCGGGCGGCAACGACGTCCTTATCGGCGGCGCCGGGGCCGACAAGCTGAACGGCGGGCAGGGGACGGATCGCCTCTACGGCGGCCTCGGAAACGACAAGCTCCAAGGAGACACCGGCCGAGACCTCGTCTACGGAGGCCCCGGCCGCGACACGATCTGGGCCTGGGACGGGTTCGCCGACTACCTCAATGGAGGAACCGGCGTCGATCTCGCCTGGAAGGACAAGCTCGACCGCCTCAGCGGCGTCGAGCGGCTCGGCTAGACCTCCTCGCGGGCTTCGTCGGCGCTTTCGATGAAGTCGCCGCGCGCGCTTCCTTCGTGGGTCTCGAACGAGTGGGCCTCGACGTCGTCCTCTTC
Organism: Gaiellaceae bacterium; assembly: GCA_044870105.1. Classification (GTDB taxonomy): domain Bacteria; phylum Actinomycetota; class Thermoleophilia; order Gaiellales; family Gaiellaceae; genus JBKPFU01. The sequence continues at coordinate 736 of JBIOYJ010000081.1, forward strand.
TTCCGTCGACTCGGACTCTTCAAGCGGTTGGTCGGTCATTGGGACTCCTTTCTGATCTCAAGACGCAGAGGTGAGCGGGATCTTCCCACTAGGAGGGTTTGGCGGAATTCCGCTCGTCGCCGGGGCGCGCTGGGCGGTGCGAGGCAAGGACGCAGGGAGCGTTCGTATTGGACCTTGGGAGCCGGAGGCTGCGACCGAGGACGCCGCATCGGGCCGTCCCAGCGCCGTCCGGCGGCACAGCGTTGTATTTCGCCAAGCCCTCCTACTAGGCGTAACCGCGGACCTTCCAGTACGCAATGACGAAGCTGAGAACTGCTATCGCCACCAGGCCGACGACCTCCGGGATTCCGACTCTTCCGTAGACGCCATGCCCGCGCCCGAACCGCGAGAGCACGAGCATCCCCAGCGCGCCACCGGCAAGACCGCCGAGGTGTCCGCCCACCGAGATGCTCGAGATCGTGAAGGTGAAGACCAGGTTGAGCGCGATCACGGTGAGCGCGCCGCCGCCGAAGACATAGGTGTGCTGACGCTCGAGGACGAAGGCCGCGCCCAGGATCCCGAAGATCGCGCCCGAGGCGCCGACGGTCGGGATCGTCGGATCGAGTAAAAGCGCGCCGGCCGAGCCGGCCAGGCCGGACACCAGGTAGAGAGCGAGGTAGCGGCCGCGACCGATCGTCTGCTCGACGGCGGCGCCGAACCACCACAGCGCGAGCATGTTCATCGCCAGGTGCAGCGGGCCGTAATGGAGGAAAGCGGCCGTGATCAGCCGCCACCAGTCCCCCTCGGCGACGCCGACGAGGTTCCCGTTCGAGTCGACGGCCTTCGCGACGAGGACGCCCTTCTCGTAGATCCATCCGGAGTTCGCGTTCACGCCCGCGCCGCCCGCGAGCTCGGCGAGGTAGATGAGGACGTTGATCGCGATCAGCGCCTTCGTGACGATCGCTCCCGTTCCCTCGAAGCTCACGCGTCGTACGCCCGTCGTCATCCGCCCGACGCCCTGCGGCCGCCCGGAGTGCTCGGGGCAGCGCTGGCCGACCGGGGCCGGCGTCATGCACTCCGTGCAGATCGGCCGGCCGCACTCCGAGCACGAGAGGTAGGTCTCGCGGTCGGGATGCCGGTAGCACCTCATCGGTTCCACAGCGCCAACTAGCGTAACGGCGTGCGCCTTCATGTCGCGTTCACGCCGGACGAGGCCGTCGAGGCCAGCGTGGCGATCGTCGTCGACGTGATGCGCGCGACCTCGACGATCGCGCAGGCGCTCGCGTCCGGCTACGAGCGCGTGCTCTGCTGCGGGGAGATCGACGCTGCACGGGCGCTGCGCGAGCAGCTAGGCGACGCGGCGGTGGTCGGCGGTGAGCGGAACGCGCAGACGATCGAGGGCTTCGACCTCGGCGCCTCGCCGCGCGAGTATCTGGAACCGCGGGCGACGACCGCGATCATGTCGACGACGAACGGGACGCGCGCGATCCTGACCGCGGCGTCGGCGTGCAGGACCGTTCTGCTCGGCTCGATGCTGAACCTCGCTGCGGTCGGGCGCGCCGCGGACGAGGAGGGGGGAGACGTGACGATTGTCTGCGCGGGGTTCCAGGGCCGCTTCGCGATCGACGACGCCTACTGCGCCGGCCGCATCGGCGAGCTCTTGGACGGCGAGCGGACGGACGCGGCCGTGGCGGCAGGCGTGGTCGCGTGCGCCTTCCCGAACGCGTGGGAAGGGATCAACGCGCGGACCTACGGGCCACCGGGGCTCGAGGACGACCTGCGCTGGTGCTCGCAAGAGAACACGCTCGACGTGGTGCCGCGGTTCTCCGGGATGGTCGGCTCGGCCGCCGAGATCATCTGAACCCCGAAACGATGCGTTCCATGCCGGACATGATTCGGATATGGAGGACCGACGTTCGCGATTCGACGAGCTCTACCGCCGGCATGCGGGCGCTGTGGCGGCGTATGCCCTCCGCCGTTCTCCGCGGGATGTCGCCGAGGACGTTGTAGCCGAGACGTTTCTCGTCGCGTGGCGGCGTCTCGAACGCGTGCCGGCGCAGCCTTTGCCCTGGCTCTACGGCGTTGCGCGCCGAACGCTCGCGAATCAACGAAGGTCGGCAAAGAGGCGCGCAGCGCTTGAGAGCCGGCTGCAGATCGCAGCTCCGACCATCGCGCACGAGCAGGCCGACTACCGGGTCGTCGAGGCTCTGCGGACACTTCGGCCAAAAGACCGAGAACTGTTGATGCTCGTGGCCTGGGAGGGGCTGACCGCGACGGAGGCCGCCGAGGCGCTCGAATGTACGGCTGTCGCTTGCCGGATCCGCCTGCATCGCGCGCGCCGGCAGCTCGCACGGGCCCTGGAGTCGGCCCCCTTTCCGCCGGCCGAACTTATGACCAAGGAGGCGAAATGAGCGACGCGCTGCTTCGTCGGCTTGCCCGCGCGAATCCGGTCCCGGCCGAGGTTCTAGCCGATCTCGATGCGCAACTCCGGAACCAGACCGTTGCTTTGCCGCCGATCTCGCCACGCCGCGGGGGACCGCGTCGTGTGCTGGTGCTCGCTCTACTTGGCGCGGCTGCCGCATTGGTCGCGGTTCCGGCACTCGCCTGGCGATTCGGCGTCATCGACTTCTCGAGTGCCGAGCCTGCTCCCTCGCACGTAGTCAAGGACTTCGCATTGCTGTCAGAAGGAGCGCCGCCCGGAATGGACCCGCGCGTGGTCGCCGGTCAGACGCGTCGCGTCGGCGAGCTCGCTGGTCATACCCTGTGGGTCGCGCCGACGAAGGCCGGCGGCCTCTGCTACGAGTGGTCGGGGGCTTCTGGAGGCTGTGACAGCCTGGGCACGGTCCCACTCAGCGTCACCTGGCTGAGCGCCGGGCATCCCCTCTCAAGCGCGGGCTCCTTTGTGTCGGTGGACGGTTTCGCCCACGCGCGCTGGGTAGACGAGGTCCTGATCACGCTCGACGACGGCTCGACGGTACGCCCGCGTGTCGTTTGGATCTCTCCTCCGATCGACGCCGGGTTCTTCCACTACCTGGCGCCAAACGGCAGGGCGATCGCCACGGTTGAGGGGTGGAAGGACGGCGAAGTTGTCACGGCAGATATGACAGGTACGGGGGAGCGGCCCGGTCCCCATCCATTCGCCGACCTCGCGAAGCGGAACCGAATCGCGGAGATTCAGATGAATGCCGGCTCGGCGACGCTGTGGACGGCGCCTACGAAGACGGAGGGCCGATGCACCTGGCTCGAATTCGGCGGCCGGGAGATTTCGGTCGTACCGTGTCTGCCAAAGGGCTACGAGCACCAGGCGGGGCTTGCCCTTGCCGTGCACGCACTAGGTGGACACACGATCCTCGCGGGCGAGTGCGGATACGCAGCTATTGAACTCCTTCGCCGCGACGGAAGCATCCGGACGGTTCGCTGCGAGGATGGATTGATCTTCACTGAGCTCGATCGTGCCGACGCAGCGGGGGAAATCCGAGCAATCGACGCGCAAGGCAAGCCGCTGAAAGGGTCGCGGATCCCCGTCTCACGTGCGATCGCGCCGAATTGACTTGACAGCGAACGTGTGTTCGTGTAGAACATATGTTCGCTAGTGATCGGCTGCATCGTCATCCCGGGATTCGAGCTGCGCGCGGCGCTGAGGGACAGGCCTGCGCTCGCGCTGAAGCCGGCCGCGCTCGCGCCCACACCGGGCGCGGAGCCGCTGCTCGGTCCGGTCACGGCTGCGGCCGAGACCGCGGGCGTCAAGCCCGGCATGCGGCTGGGTGAGGCGCTCGGGCTTTGCCCCGATCTCGCGCTCGTCGAGCAGGATCCGGCCGCGGCCGAGCACGCGTGGGAGCAGGTCTTGCGGCGGCTGGAAGACGCGGGCTTCGGCGTCGAGTCCGGAGGCCCCGGCTGCGTCTACTTCGAGACGCGCGGGGTCGAGCGGCTTTACGGCGGGCTCGAGGCGGCGATGAAGCGGGCGCTCGCCGCGGTCGGCGCGGTCTGGGATCCTCGCGCGGGAGCGGCCAACCGGCGCTTCGCCGCACTGGCCGCCGCCAACGTCGCGCATCCGGGCCAGGTGGTCGTGGTCTCGGACGAGCGGGCGCGCGAGTTCCTGGCGCCGCTGCCGCTCACGCTCCTGCCGATGGACGACGAGCGCCGCGAGGAGCTCGAGGAATTGGGGGTACGAAGGCTTGGTCAGCTTGCCGGGCTACCGGGCGCAGCCGTGGCCGAACGTCTGGGGCCGGACGGCCGGCGCGCCTGGAGCCTGGCGAGAGGTGGACGAAAAGGACGTGTCCGCGGCCGGAAGCTCGTCGCGGAGCTCGACGCGGTGCTCGAGTTCGAGGAGGCGGTGGCGAACGAGCTCTCTCTTCGTCGAGCGCTGGGCGTGCTGCTCGACCAGCTCCTCGCTCGACCAGAGCGGGGCGGGAGGGCGATCCGCAAGGTGGCCGTGTCGGCAAAGCTCGTCGGCGGCGGCTCCTGGCGGCGGACGCTCACTCTGCGCGATGCGACGGCGGAGCCCGGCCGCCTTCGCATCGCGCTCTGGCCCAAGCTGGCTGAGCTGCCCGCTCCGGCGACGGAGCTTCGACTCGAGGCGCTCGAGCTCGCCAAGTCCGACGGCCACCAACTCGAGCTCGTCCGTGCCGAAGGCGAGGAGCTCCGTGCTCACCTGAGCGAAGGGTTGCGTCAGGTGCGCGCCGGAGTCGGGTCGGGCGCCGTGTCCTCGGTCGTGGAGGTCGCACCCTGGTCACGCATTCCAGAGCAGAGAGCGCTGCTCGTACCGCGCGACGAGTAAACGCGCCCGAGCCGGCGGCTGTGGAGGCGCACGTCGACGGGGTTCCGCGTGCGCTCAACCACGTGCCGATTGCGCTCGTGCGCGAGGAGTGGCGCGTGGTCGACCGCTGGTGGACCGAGGAGCCGCTGAGCCGGCGCTACTTCGACGTTGTCCTGCAGACGGGCGAGAACGCCGTCCTGTTCAGGGACGAGGAGGTGGGCCGCTGGTTCACCCAGAGGGCGTGAGCGCCTGTTCGGCGAACCGAGGCCACTCGTCGGCGTGAGCGGCCGGCACCTGGACCCATTCCTTGAAGGGCCGGTCTCGGCCGGAAGGATCGAAGAGATGCGCTCCTTGGAGGTCGAGCGCTGCCTTGCGCAGCGCCTCGTCCGGAAGCTTGAAGACCATCTCGCCCTCCCAGATGCCGCCGAGCATCTTGCCCCCGCGCTTGAAGCACGGCATTCCCATCATCTGTCCGGTAGAGACGTCGGGGTTGCGCGCGACGAGGTCGTCGACGATCTCGTCGTAGCGGGCCTGGGCGTCCACTTATCGCCCGCGCATGCCGGCGGCGTGGCCGCCTCCGGGCGTGTGGAGGTTGAACACGCGGATCGCGCCTGGACAGGGATTGCGGAACCCGTGACGCGTGCCCGGCGGTGCGGAGACGAACGTGCCCGGGCTGGCCAGGTGCGACTCGTCGTCGAGCAGAAACTCGACCTCGCCCTCGAGGACGTAGAAGGAGTCGACATGGTCGTCGTGGTGATGGAGGTCGACGCCTTCCCAGCCGGGCTGGAAGGTGAGGTCGAAGGCGCCGAGCTCCGGCAGATCGGCCTTGATCAGGTTTGCCCGGCTGAACGGCTCGCCTTCACCGGGCCCCGTCACGATCGCGTCGGAGAGCGGCCGCCCACCGTCCTCGGGCGGCTCGAACTGGTCGAAACGCTCCGCGTCCTCCTCGCGGCCGTCTCGCCGCGCCCGAAGCATGTCGCCAAAACCCATGCTCGGCGCGTGGATGTTCAGGAGGATCGCCGTCGCGTCGCTGGCGTTCCGGAACGTGTGCACGACGTTGGGCGGCGCGGCGGCCATCGTGCCGGCCGGGCCGCGCACCTTCTCGACGTCCGGCCCCAGGCTGAACTCGAACTCTCCCTCGAGGACGAAAAAGGCGTCCGTGTGCTTGTGGTGGATGTGCGGGTCGGGCCCCTTCTCGCCGGGCTCGTAGCGGAACCAGCTCAGCGTCAGCTCTTCCCAGTCGGCGAGGATCCGCACCGTCCGCTCGGCCCGGTCGGTGATCGTCTCGCCTTCGCCGGGGCGTAGGAGGACCGGGTGGATTACGTCGAGCTGCACGCCCATTCAGCCTATTCGTTTCTCGACGGCGCCTCGCTGCCGGAAGAGTTGGCGCTTCGGGCAGCCGAGCTCGGCTACTCCGCGCTCGCGCTGACCGATCACGACGGCGTCTACGGCTCCCTGGAGTTCGCTCAGATGGCGAAGAGCTTCGGCGTGCGCCCGATCACCGGTGCGGAGGTGACGCTGGCGGGAGACGCCCACGTCACGCTGCTGGTGGAGACCGCGCGGGGCTACGCCAACCTATGCCGCCTCCTGACCGCAGCTCATGCGGGCACCCGCCTGCCCGGAAAGGAGCGCGAGCTGCTCGAGCCGAGGCTCGACCAGGCGCTGCTCGAGGAGCTGAACGATGGGCTCGTGTGCCTGTCCGGCTGCGCACGGCACGGGCTCGGCGTGCGCAACCCGAACGCGGCGGCGCGCCTCGCGCGGGCCTTCGGCCGCGATCGTTTCTTCGTCGAGCTCCAGAGACCGTACGAGCGCGGCGATCTCCGGCGGAACGCGCTCCTGCGAGATCTCGCCGAGACGATCGGCGTGCGGACGGTCGCGACCGGCGACGTCCACGCGCACCATCCGCGCCGCGCCGCGCTTCAGGACGTGCTCGTCGCCGTGAAGAACCGCACCTCGCTCGACGGCTGCGAGCGGGAGCGGCGCGGGAACCACGAGAGCGTTCTGGCGCCCGCGGAAGAGATGGCGGATCGCTTTTCGCTCGACCGCGACGCCGTCGAGCGCACGGCCGAGCTCGCCGAGCGGCTCCGGTTCGACCTGACCGAGGATTTGGGCTACGCGTATCCGGATTTCTCCGACAAGGGGGAGCCCGCGATCGCGCAGCTGAAGCGGGTGTGCGACCGGGCATTTGCGCGGCGCTACGGCGGAGCCAACGGCCACAAGCGGCGCGCTCGGCAGCGTCTCGACGAGGAGCTCGCCTTGATCGACGAGCTCGGTCTCGCGGGCTTCTTTCTCCTGCACTGGGAGGTGCTCGAGCTGGCGCGGGAGATCGCCGTGGAGGTGCGCGGACTCGAGTCGCCGCGCTCGGTACTCCCGCCGGGGCGCGGCCGGGGAAGCTCCGTCGGCTCGATCGTCTGTTACCTGACCGGCCTCTCGCACGTCGATCCCGTCGAAGCCGATCTCTCGCTCGGTCGGTTTCTCAACCGCGACATGGCTGCCGTCCCCGACATCGACCTCGACTTTCCGCGGGACATCCGCGAGAAGCTGCTGCCCGCGGTGAGCGACCGGTACGGGCGCGAGCACGCGGCGCTCGTCGCGAGCTTCCCTACGTATCACTCGCGCGGAGCGATCCGCGACGTCGGCAAGGCGCTCGGCCTTCCGCATGGGGAGCTCGAACGGCTCGCGCGGATCACGGAGGGCAACCCGTATCGCGTCGCGAAGGAGGTCGCGGCGCTGCCCGACGCCGAGGCGAAGGGTCGCTCGCCGCGCTGGCGCGCGTTCGTGGAGCTGTGCGCGGAGATCGGCGGGCTTCCGCGCCACGCCTCCCAGCACCCGGGCGGGATGGTCATCTCCAGCCGTCCGCTCGTGGAGCTCGTACCGGTGATGCCGGCCGCGATGGCCGGTCGGCAGCTCGTCCAGTGGGACAAGGATTCCTGCGCGGACGCGGGCTTTCTCAAGATCGATCTGCTAGGGCTCGGGATGCTCTCGGCCGTCGAGGACTGCGTCGAGCAGCGGCCGATCGATCTTTCACGGATTCCCCTGGACGATCCCGCCGTCTACGAGGAGATCCAGCGCGCGGACACGGTCGGCGTCTTCCAGATCGAGAGCCGTGCGCAGATGCAGTCGCTCCTGCGCACACGTCCGGAGAACCTCGACGACCTGACCGTCCAGGTCGCGCTCGTGCGCCCGGGGCCGATCCAGGGCAGAGCGGTGCACCCGTACATCGAGCACCGGGAGCAGCTGCGCCACGATCCCGACTTCGTTCCGTCGGTCGACCATCCGCTGCTCGCCGAGCCGCTGCGCGACACGCTCGGGGTCGTGGTCTTCCAGGACCAGGTGCTCGAAGTGGCGATGGCGCTCGCGGGGTTCAGCGTGGGGGAGGCCGAGCGCCTGCGCCGGGCGATGAGCCGCAAGCGCTCGGAGGAGGCGATCGAGGCCTACCGGGCGCGGTTCGTCGAGGGCGCCGCGGCCAACGGCGTGGACGCCGAGACGGCGGACGCCGTCTACGACAAGCTCGCCGGCTTCTCGGGTTTCGGATTTCCGAAATCGCACGCCGCGGCGTTCGGCCTGCTCGCCTACCAGTCGGCGTGGCTTCGCCACTACTATCCGGCCGAGTTCCTGTGCGCGCTCCTGAACGCGCAGCCGATGGGCTTCTACCCGCCTTCGAGCCTCGTCAAGGACGCGCAGCGGCGCGGCGTCGAGGTTCTGCCTCCGGACGTGAACAGAAGCGCGGCGAAGTGCTCGCTCGAAGGAGAAGCGGTGCGGATCGGCCTCGAATACGTGACGTCCCTCGGCGAGGACGCCGCGAAGGCGGTCGCCGCGGAGCGCGAGCGGCGGGGTGCTTTTCGCAACGTAAGGGAGCTGGTCCAGCGAACCTCGCTCGACCGTGACCGCCTCGAGGCGCTCGTCGTCTCGGGCGCCTGCGACGAGCTGGGCAGCAGGCGCGCGCTCCTTTGGGAGCTCGGTTTCGCGCCCCGGTCGCAGAGCGTTCCCGGATCCGGAGGGGAGCAGCGCCAGCTCGCGCTGCCGCTCGATCCGACCGCCGAGACGCCGGCCCTGCCCGAGCAGACACCGTGGGAACGCATGCTCGCCGACTACCGCTCGACGAGTCTCTCCGTCGGGACGCATCCGCTCGAGCTCCTGCGCCCGCACCTGCCGCCGGGAATCACGCGCAGCTGCGATCTCGACGACCTCGCCGACCGCGACGGCGTCGCGGTTGCGGGGCTGGCCGTCGCGCGCCAGCGGCCGGCGACTGCGAACGGGGTCGTCTTCATGCTGCTCGAAGACGAGCACGGCCAGGTGAACCTGATCGTCCCGCCGCCGGTTTACGAGCGCTTCCGCCCGCTTGTCCGCGGCGAGCCGCTCCTGCTCGCCCGCGGCCGGTTCGAGCGGTCGAATCGAAACCAGAACGTGCTCGTTCGAGAGCTCGAGTCGCTCGTACCGCTTGCCCGCCGGATGTCGGGCGAAGCCGACGTGTTCGGCGCACTACCGCGAGCGCACCACTTCGGACACCGATAATTCCTCTCGTGCAACGGGTCGATGGCTACGCGCCGATTCGGGACTACGCCGTGATCGGCGACGGTCGGACGACGGCACTGGTCGCGCTCGACGGCTCGATCGACTGGCTCTGCCTGCCGGACATCGACTCGCCCTCGGTGTTCGGACGCATTCTCGACGCCGAGCGCGGGGGCTCGTTTCAGCTACAGCCGGTCGAAGAGTTCGAGGCCGAGCGCCGATACAAAGGCGACTCGAATGTGCTCGAGACGACGTTCCGCTCGGCGTCCGGCGCTGTGCGGATCACCGACGCGATGACGCTGACCGACACGACGTGCATCACGCCGCAGCGCGAGGTCGTCCGAAAGGTGGAAGCGCTGAAGGGCCGCGTCCCGATGCGGTGGTGCTTTGATCCGCGTTTCGTCTATGGGACCGGGAAGATGCGGCTCGAGCAGCGCAGCGACCGCTTCGTCGTCCAGGCCGGCAGTGACGCCGTTGCGCTCAGCACCTGGAACGCTGGCACCGGCGCGGTCGACGGCAACGTGAAGGGCGAATTCGAGCTTGCCGCCGGCGAGACCGCTTTTCTAACGCTCGCCGCTTGCCACCAGGAACCGCTCGTCTACGCATCCCGGGACGACCTGGAGCGAAGACTCGAGCGCACGACCCGTTTCTGGCGCGACTGGAGCGCGCGCGCAAACTACGACGGTCCGTGGCGCGATGCGGTCGTCCGCAGCGCCCTCGTCCTGAAGCTGCTCGTGTTCGCCCCGTCCGGCGCAATCGTCGCCGCGCCCACGACATCGCTGCCGGAGTGGATCGGCAACGTTCGCAATTGGGACTACCGGTATGCCTGGCTGCGCGACGCGAGCTGGACCCTCGACGCGCTCTTCCGACTCGGTTTCCACGACGAGGGCCGGGCGTTCTTCTGGTGGTTGATGCACGCCTCGCGCATCACGCAGCCGCGGCTGCAGATCCTGTATCGCGTCGACGGCTCGGCCCACGCTCCCGAGGAGGATCTCGCACACCTGGCCGGATATCGCGGTTCGAAGCCGGTACGGGTCGGGAACGGCGCGGCCGATCAACCGCAGCTCGATGTGTACGGAGACGTCCTCGAGTGCATCTGGCTGTATGCGCGCGAGGTGGGGGAGATCGACGGCGACACCGGCAAGGAGATCGCCAAGATCGCGGACTACGTCGCCGAGCACTGGCGCGACCCGGACGCCGGGATCTGGGAGGTGCGGCGTCCGGAGACCCATTTCACCCAGTCGAAGGCGTTCTGCTGGATCGCGCTCGACCGGGCGTGCAAGCTCGCGGAACAGGGCGTTGTGAAGGATCACAGCGAACGCTGGCGTTCAGTGGCAGACGAGATCCGCGAGTTCGTCGACAAGCACTGCTGGGATGAGGAGCGCGGCACGTACAAGCGCGCCGCGGACCTGCCCGAGGTGGACGCGTGCCTGCTGACGATGCCGGTGATCGGTTACGACGACCCGAAGAGCGAGCGCGCGAAGCGCACGGTCGACGCCGTCCGGGGCGAGCTCGCCGAGGGGCCGCTCCTCTACCGGTATCGCGGGGAGGACGGCGTCGGCGGCGACGAGGGCGCGTTTCTGACGTGCTCGTTCTGGCTCGTCGACGCGCTTGCGCAGGGTGGGGAGCTCGACGAGGCGGGTGAGCTGATGGAGGACCTCGTGGGGAGAGCGAACGACGTCGATCTCTTCGCGGAGCAGATCGACCCGCGGAGCGGCGACTTCCTCGGGAACTTCCCGCAGGGCCTGACGCATCTTGCGCTGATCAACGCGGCGGTCTCCGTCATGGACGCGGAGAAGGCGACCGGGCAATGACGATCTGGGGCGCTCTGGCGGGCGGAGTCGTCGGCACGATCGTCTTGACCACTGGGCTTCGGATCTCACAGGAGCTGGGGTGGACGCGAATGGACATCCCGCTGCTCCTCGGGACGGTGTTCACGCCCCATCGCACCCGCGCGAGCGTGATCGGGTACGCGATGCACTTCGTGAACGGCGTCCTGTTCGCGCTCGCGTACTACGCGATCTTCACCGCCGTCGGACGGGCGGGCTGGATCTTCGGGGCCGCGCTGGGCGTCGTCCATGCGGCGTTTGCCGGCGGAGCGCTCGTGAACGTGCTGCTGCCCGCCGTGCATCCGCGGATGGGGACGCCGTGGTCGGACGCCGAGGAGACGCCGCTCCTCGAGTCACCGGGGTTCTTGCTGCGGAACTATGGCGAGCGTACCGTCGTGGGAACGCTGATCGCGCACATCGCGTACGGCGCGATCGTGGGTGGGTTCGCGTCGGGCCTCTACTAAGGGACTGACGCCTCTGGGGCGTTGCTGGCAAAGGAGGCAAGCCGGCGGCGCGCAGGACAGTACAAAGAAGGTACGGACAAGCGACGCCGGCGCAGCATCCTGCCGCCAGCGGCGTCAGCCTCCGCGGGGGCTTCGCCCGGTGGGAGCGGAGGCGCCCAGTGGCGTCAGCGATTTTCGATTTCCAAAGCGAAACGGGGCAGCCGTTTCCCGACCGCGCGGTTGAACTCGGCCTCGTATTCCTGGTCCAGATCCGAGGCGAGCGTCTGCGCGAAGTTGTCTCGGAGATCAGCGAGCAGCTCGGTTCCGGTCTCGACGAGATCCTGGTAGTCGCCGTAGCGCTCCTCGGCCTCGTCGCGCGGCGCGCGGTCATAGGCGCGCTCGGCCGCGACGCACTGGCGAATCAGGCCGCCGTGCTCGCGTTCGAACAGGTCGAGCTGGCGCTCGATCACGTCGGCAAAGCGGCGATGGAAGAGAGGCACGCGCCTAGACTAGCCACCCCTTTGTGAGCGTCCTCGTGCGCAGCTGGAACCTCTTCCACGGCAATACGAAGCCTCAGGAGCGGCGGGCCTACCTCGACGAGATGGTCCGGCTCGCTAGCGCGGACCGACCCGATGTCATCTGCTTACAGGAGGTTCCGGCCTGGGCGCTCTCCCGGCTTGGCGCATGGAGCGCGATGCAGGCCTTCGGCCAAGTGGCGCAGCGGCCCCGGATCGGACCGCTTCCGTCGACGGCGTCGATCGGACGAGCGATCACCTCGCTTCATCACGGGTTGTTTCGCTCGGCCTTCACCGGGCAGGCGAACGCGATCCTGGTGGCACCCGGGATTCAGGTGCACGCGCACGAAGCGATCGCGCTCAACCCCTGGTCGTTCAGGCGAAAGCAGGCCCGCCGGCTCGACCTCGATCTCGTCGCCCGGCTCGCGTGGGCCAAGGAGCGTCGCGTTTGCCACGCGGTGCGCGTCAGCCTTCCCGACGGCCGTCAGGGAGTGGTCGCCAACCTCCACGCAACGAGCTATCCGGCCGACCGCCGCCTCGCCGACGCCGAGCTCCTTCGCGCGGCCGTGTTCGCGGACTCGCTGACAGAGCCAGGCGAGGTCTGCGTGCTCGCGGGCGACTTCAACATCCAGGGAGAGGAGTCTCGGACGATGCAGGATCTGGCGCGACGTGAATGGGGATTCTCTCGCTTCGGCGCTGGAATCGACCAGATCCTCGTGCGCGGTGCCACGGCTTCGACGCCCGAGCGCTGGCCGCGCGAGCGGCGTCGGCTCGACGGCCGGCTGCTCTCCGATCACGCCCCCGTGGAGCTGCGGATCTCGTGACCTTCGAGGAGGCGCGCGCCCAGTTCCCCGTGCTCGAGCGCTACGCGTACTTGAACGCGGGAACGAACGGGCCGCTTGCCCGGCAGACGAGCGAGGCCGTGATGGCGTGGGAGCGGCGGGAGCTCGAGGAGGGCCGCGGCGGACTGCCCTACTTCGAGGCGGTGATGGCGCTGCGTGAACCCGCCCGGGCCGCGATCGCAGGGCTGCTCAACGTGCCCGCCGAGAACGTGTCGCTGGTCAGTTCGACCACGAACGGCTGCCTGATCGTCCTCTCCGGCCTCGATCTCGCGCCGGACGACGAGATCATCACCACCGACGTCGAGCACTTCGGCCTGCTCGGTGCGCTGCACGCCTCCGGCGCCCGTGTTCGGGTCGCCGACGCCAGGCCCGAAGCGATCCGCGAGCAGGTAACCGATCGGACGCGCCTGATCGCCATCTCCCACATCTCGTGGGTCACGGGGAACGTCATCGACCCTATTGCCGTGAAGAGCGGCACCGATGTCCCGCTGCTCGTGGACGGCGCGCAATCCGCCGGGGTGATCCCTGTCGACGCCGGGCAGTTCGACTACTACACCGTCTCCGCACAGAAGTGGCTGTGCGGGCCGCATTCGAGCGGCGCGCTGTACGTCCGCGACCCGGAGCGACTGCGCGTGGCTCTGCCGACGTATCTGTCGCAGGCCTCGTACGAGGCCGATGGGTCGTTCGAGCCGAAGCCGGGCGCGCTGCGGTTCGACTCCGTGTGGGCTCCCGCGCCGCTTGCGGGTCTGCTGAAGGCACTGGAGAGCATGCCGGAATGGTGGTACGAGCGGATTGCGGAGATAACGAAGCTCTGCCGTGACCGGCTGCTCGAGGCGGGCTACGAGGTGGTCACCGTGCCTGACCAAGGCGGGCTGATCTCGTTCGCCCCGCGCGGCGAGGCCGCCGAGGTCGCGCAGCGGTTGTACGAAAAGGGAGTGATCGTGCGCGACATCCCCGGCCGCGGCTTGGTCCGCGTCTCCTGCGGCTGGTGGACGAGCGAGGAGGACGTCGACCGCCTCCTCGACGGGCTCGAGGGCTAGGCAGTTACGTCGGCGGCGGTCCGGAGGCCCAGCTCCGGGGCGATCGGCCTCAACGCCTCGATTACGAAAGCGATGTGCTCGTCCAGATCGACGCCGAGCTCCTCGACGCCCTTATGCACGTCCTCGCGCCGAACGCCGGCGGCAAACGACGGTTGCTTCAGCTTCTTCTTGACCGACTTCGGTGTGAGCGTCTCGATCCCATCCGGGCGCACGAGCCCGCATGCGTGGATGAATCCGGAGAGCTCGTCGCAGGCGAAGAGCGTCTTCTTCAGCAGCGTGTCGCGCGGCACGTCCAGGTGCTCGGCGTGCGAGAGAATGGTTTCGATTACCTCTTCCGGGTAGCCCTCCTCGCGCAGGATCGGCGCGCCGTCCTGCGGGTGCTTGTCCAGCGTGGGGTGGATCTCGTAGTCGAAGTCGTGCAAGAGCGCCGCCACGCTCCAGAGCTCCTCGTCCTCGCCGAACTTGCGCGCGTAGGCCCGAACGGCGGCTTCCACGGCGAGCGCATGGCGGCGGAGCGCCTCGCTCTGCGCGTAGCGCGTCAGCGTCTCCCAGGCCTGCTCGCGGGTCGGCGTCACCTGGGGGTACGATAGCCGCCCTCATGTCGACTACCGTCTCCCGCGGGCTCGCGGAGACCTTCGTCATCGAGGGGTCGCAGCCGCTCAACGGAACGATTGCCGCAGCGGGCAACAAGAACGGCGCCCTGCCGATTCTCGCTGCCTGTGTCCTGACCGATCAGCCCGTCGTGCTGAGCAACGTCCCGCGTATCCGCGACGTCGAGACGATGATCGATCTGCTGCACGACCTCGGCGTGGACGTCGACTGGCAGGGGCCGAACGAGGTGCGTGTGCACGCCGCGGAGATAGTCAAGCCCGAGCTCGACGAGGAGCTCTGCAGCCGGATCCGCGCCTCGTTCCTGCTCGCGGGGCCGCTGCTCGCTCGTAGCGGACGCGCAAGCGTGCCGCCGCCCGGCGGCGACGTGATCGGCCGCCGGCGGCTCGATCCGCACATCCACGCGCTCAACGAGCTCGGCGTCGAGATCGAGACCAACGGCCGCTACGAGATGCGGACCTCCGGCCTGCGCGGCCGGCAGATCTTCCTAGACGAGGCAAGCGTGATGGCGACCGAGAACACGGTCATGGCCGCCGCGGTCGCTCAGGGCGAGACGGTGATCGGAAACGCAGCTTGCGAGCCGCACGTGCAGGATCTCTGCCGCTTCCTCGCCGCGCTCGGCGCGCGCATCGACGGAATCGGCTCGAATCTGATCAGGATCGAAGGCGTCCAGTCGCTCTCCGGGGGCGAGTGGCGAATCGGTCCCGAGCACATCGAGGTCGCGAGCTTCATCGGCCTCGCCGCGGTCACCGGCGGCGACGTGACGATCGAGGAGTGCCGGCCCGTCGACCTCGTTCCGATCCTCCCGGCGTTCCAACGCCTCGGGGTTCGCGTCGAGCTGGGCGAATCGCGCGTCCGCGTGCCGCCGAACCAGGATCTCGTCGTCCAGAACGACCTCGGCGACCAGGTTCCGAAGATCGAGGACGGGCCGTGGCCCGCGTTCCCGGCCGACCTGACCTCGATTGCGCTCGCGGTGGCGACGCAGGCGACCGGGACGGTGCTGATCTTCGAGAAGATGTTCGAGAACCGGCTCTTCTTCACAGACAAGCTCGTGAGCATGGGCGCCCGGATCATCCTCTGCGACCCGCATCGGGCCGTCGTGACCGGCCCGGCCAGGCTCTACGGGCAGCGAATGGCGAGCCCGGACATTCGCGCCGGGATGGCGATGCTGATCGCCAGCCTCTGCGCGGAAGGGACGTCGACGATCGGCAACGTCGGCGAGATCGACCGCGGCTACGAGCGGATCGACGAGCGCCTGCGGGCCCTCGGCGCCCGGATCGAGCGGATCGAGGGCTAGCCGGCCATCGTGTCGGTCACCGGCCAGGCACGCGTCGATTTGGCAGGCGAGGGGCGTGCGAACGTCGACACCGGCGTTTCCGTCCTCGACCACCTGCTCGCTCTCCTCGCGGAGCACGCGTCGTTCGATCTGACGCTCGAGGTGGCGCCCACCGCGGCGGAGGCGGAGGTGGCGGCAGCGGGACGCGCCCTCGGTCAGGCCCTTGCCGACGGTCTCGGGCAAGCCGGCTCCCGTGGGCATGGCTCGGCCACCGTTCCGGCCGACGAGGCGCTCGCCCATGTGACGCTCGAGGCCTCGGGACGGCCGCTCGTGGTCTCCAACGTGGATCTCTCGGACGTTCGCGTGGGCGGGCTCGCGGAAGATCTGGTCGCACGCTTCCTGAACGAGCTCGCCGAGGGGGCGGGGTTGACGCTGCACGTCCGGCTGATCCACGGCGACGATCCACAACACGTGCTCGAGGCGATCTTCAAGGCGCTCGGCGTGGCGCTCGCGCAGAGCTGCCGCCCGCGACGAAGGGAGGAAGGATGAAGTCCGCAGTGCGAACGGAGAAGGCTCCGGCGCCCTTTCAGGGCGCTCCGTACTCGCAGGCGATCCGAGCGGGTGATTTCGTCTTCGTCTCCGGGCAGCTCGCCATGCGGCCGGATCACGCCGAGATCGTGGGCGAAAACGTCGCCGAGCAGACGGAGCAGGTCTTCGAGAACCTGCGGGCGATCCTCGAGGAGGCCGGGAGCGGGCTCGACCGCCTGGTCAAGACCACCGTCTTCATGACCGATCTGGGCGACTTCCAGGAGATGAACGAGGTCTACGCGCGCCATGTCGGCGAGACTCCGCCCGCGCGCGCGACGGTCGAGATCTCGAGTCTTCCCTCCGGCGCCAAGGTCGAGATCGAGGCGATCGCCCACCTGTGAGGACGGTCCTTGCGGCGACCCTCGCGGCGCTGGCCCTCGCCGCGGCAGGTTGTGGAGGCTCGGGCGGGAGCAGCAGCGGCTGCACCCTTCGGCGGCCGACCCCGCACGAGGCGAAGGCGATCCGAACCGCCGTTCGCCGCTACGACCGCACGCAGACCTCGATTCAGCGGGAGCAGGTGCTCGACATCCGAATCTCGGCTAGCAACCGCAACACGGCCGGCGCATCCGTGGCGATCCTCTTCCCGCCCGCTGCCGGCGTGGACGTGGTCCTGCTCCGGGAACGAGGCATGTGGCACGTCTTCGCCGAGGGTCCGAACCTCCTGGCCGAGATCGAGAACCAGACCCAGGGGATGACCGAGGTCCTGTCCGACGAGGGCCGCCTCTGCTGATCGAACCGCCCGTGAATGCACAATTCAGGACATGCGGGCCGAAGAGGTCATCGCAACCCACGGCAACACCGATTTCGACGCGTTCGCGGCGATGCTCGCGGCGCGACGGCTGTATCCGAACGCCGTCGTCTGCCTCTCGGGCTCGCTGAACCGAAACGTCCGCGAGTTCTACCGCCTGCACGCGGACGAGCTGGAGTGCGTGGAGGCCTCCCGGCTCGAGCTGGACGCGATCCGCCGGCTGATCGTCGTGGAGACGGTCCACGCGGGGCGGCTGGGGGAGCTGGAACCGGTCGCGCGGAATGCGCAGGTCGAGAAGGTCGTCTTCGACCATCACACCGCCGAGTCGCCGGATTGGGCCCAGGCCGCGAACGTGGTCATCTCAGACGACGGCGCGCTGACGACGACGCTCGTCGGCGTGCTCGCCGAGCGTGAGCTGGCCGTCAGCCCGCTCGAGGCAACCGCCTTCGCGCTCGGCATCCACGAGGACACCGGCTCCCTGACCTACCCCTCGGCGACCCAGCGCGACGCCGAGGCGTTGGGCTGGTGTCTTCGCCACGGCGCACGCCAGGAGCTGCTCGCCACCTTCCTGCATACGCCGCTCACGGCCGACGAGCGCGATCTGCTCTCCGCGCTGCTCGGCTCGCTCGAGACCCGGGAGCTCAGCGGAATCGAGGTCGTCGTCACCGCGGTCAGGTGGGAGCGGTACGTCGACGGGATCTCGAACCTCGCCCACAAGGTCGTCGACCTGACCGACTGCAAGGCGCTCGTCGTGCTCGTGGAGATGGACGAGCGCGTGTTCTGTGTCGCTCGCAGTCGCGTTCCCGAGCTGGATGCCTCGGCGGTGGCGCAGGCTCTCGGCGGCGGCGGGCACCCGGAGGCGGCCTCGGCCATCTTCCGCGGCACGCTCGAAGAAGCGCAGGCGCGGCTCGACGAGCGTCTCCCTGGCGCGGTGCGCGAGCCGCCTCGTGCCCGTGACGTGATGTCGAAGCCGGCGCGCTACGTGGGCCCAGACGAGACGGTTGCTCACGCGCTGGTCGTCTGCCAGCGCTACGGGCAGAGCGGTGTGCTCGTCGTGGACGAAGGGAAGCTGATCGGCGCGGTCGGGCGTGAGGACCTGGACAAGGCCGTCTCTCACGGCCTCTCGCACGCGCCGGTGAAGGGGATCATGAGCTCGCGCGTCGCCACGTGCGACGAGGAGACGCCTCTTCCCGAGCTCCAGCGTCTGCTCGCGAGCGGGGACGGCCGCGTGGCCGTGCTTCGCCGATCTGAGCTGGTCGGGGTCGTGACCCGCAGCGACGTGCTCCGGGCGCTCGGAGAGCGGCCCGAGGCGCGTGCAGAGCTCGGCGTCATGCTCACGGACGAGCTCGCCCGGCTCGAACACCTGGCGCCCGTCTTCGAGGCCGTGGCCGCAGTGAGCGAGCCCTACGAGGGCGTCTACCTCGTCGGCGGGACGGTTCGGGACATCCTCCTCGGAGAGCGGGGCTTCGACGTCGACATCGCGGTCGAGGGCGACGCGATCGCGCTCGCCCAGGCGCTGGCGGACGCGCTCGGGGGCCGCGTGCGCGCGCACGAGAAGTTCGGCACGGCGGTCGTGCTGTACGGCGACGACGAGCGCGTCGACGTCGTCACGGCTCGAACGGAGTTCTACGACGCGCCGGCGGCGCTCCCGACGGTCGAGCACGCCTCGATCCGCGAGGATCTGTTCCGGCGCGACTTCACCATCAACGCGATGGCGGTCTCGCTGAAGGGCGACGACTTCGGCCGCCTCGTCGATCCTTTCGGCGGCCGGCGGGACCTCGAGGCCAAGCGGATCCGCGTCCTGCACAACCTGTCGTTCATCGACGACCCGACCCGAATCTTCCGCGCGATCCGGTACGAGAACCGGTACGGCTTCGCGATGGACGACCACACGGTGCGTCTCGCGCACGGCTGCATCGAGATGGGGCTCGTCGGCGATCTTTCGTCGGCGCGCCTGCGCGACGAGCTCGTCGCCCTGCTCGAGGAAGGCGAGATCGAGCACTCGATCCTCCGGCTCGCCGAGCTCGGCGCCGACCGGGCGATTCACCCCCACCTTGCGGCGGACGACGAAGCCGTCTCGCTCATCCGGCGCATGCGCGAGATGAACGAGCGATATGCCCTCGGGGTGCCCGCCTGGCGGTTCGCCCTCATCGCGCTCGCCCGCAAGCTGCCTCCGGACGAGATCTACGACTGGCTCGCGCGGTTGAAGGTTCGCAAGCGCGACGCCGAGTTGATCGCGCACGCGGTGACGGTCGCGCCGAGGCTGGTCGAGCGCCTGGAAGGGCGGGAGATCGAGCCGGCGGCGGTCGTGGCGCTGGCCGACCCGTATGCGCCGGACGCGCCGCTGTTCGCGCTCGCGCTGCGTGACCTGGAGCCGCTGCACCGCTACTTCCGCGAGCTTCGCGACGTACGGCTGGACATCAGCGGGGCAGACCTGGCCGAGCTCGGGTTGGACGAGTCGCCGCGCGTGGGGGAGATCCTCGCCGAGCTCCGCCGCCGAAAGCTGAACGGCGAGCTCGATGGGCGCGAGTCGGAGCTCGCGGCGGCGATGGAGCTGATCAAGTGACGATGATCCCGTGGGAAGCGTCCAGCCCGTACCGGGTCGGCTTCACGATGCGGATCGGCGGGGTCAGCGAGGGTGCGTTCGAGTCCCTGAACCTCGGCATGCTGACCGCCGACCGCCCGGAGAACGTGGTCGAGAACCGCCGCCGTGCCTGCGCGTCGATCGGCGCCGAGGCGGAGGGCGCGACGATGGCCTGGCAGCACCACGGCTCGACCGTCGCGAGAGCGGACCCGCGCGGCATCACGACCCCCGGGACGGTGTTCGACCGCTGCGACGGGCTCTGGAGTGACGAGGAGGGGCAGCCGATGGTGCTCCTCACCGCGGACTGCCTGCCGGTCGCGATCGCCCGGACGAACGACCGACGCCCGGCGCTCGCGGTGCTCCACGTCGGCTGGCGGGGTCTGCTGCAGGGAATCGTCTCGTCGGGCGTCCGGGCACTCGGAGGCCGAAAGCTGGCCGCGGCGATCGGCCCCGGCATCGGTCCGTGCTGCTACGAGGTCGGCGCGGAGGTCTCCGAGCCGTTCGCCGCCGCGTACGGCCGCGACGTGATCGCCGACGGAAAGCTCGACCTCTGGACGTCGACCGCGCGTGCGCTGGAGTCCGCGGGCTGCGACGAGGTCGCACGAACGGACCTCTGTACGTCGTGCCATCCGGAGCTGTTCTTCTCGCACCGCCGCGATCGCGGCACGACCGGCCGCCAGGGCGTTGTCGGCGTTATCGGCTGACGAGATCCGCGAGCGCTACGGGCGGATTCGCGCCGAGCTCGGCCCGAACGTGACGATCGTGGCCGCGACGAAGTACGTCGACGTAGAGGAGATGGCGGTGCTTGCGGAGGCGGGAATCGAGGTCGTGGGCGAGAACCGCGCCCAGGATCTCGAGGCCAAGCACGCCGAGCACGGCGACGCGTTTCGCTGGCACTTCATCGGCCATCTGCAGAGCCGCAAGGCGAAGGCCGTGAACCGGCTCTGCGAGCTCTGCCACTCCCTCTCGTCCGAGTCCGCGGCGAGACGGCTCGAGATCCCGGCGCTGGTCGAGGTCAATCTGTCGGGCGAAAAGACGAAGTCGGGCGTCACCGAAGCCGAGCTCGAATCCTTTCTCGAGACCTACCCGAAGATCCGCGGTCTGATGACGATGCCGCCCGAGACAACCGATCCCGAAGCCTCCAGGCCGTACTTCCGCCGATTGCGCGAGCTCGCCGAACAGCACGGCTTGCAGGAGCTTTCGATGGGCACCAGCCAGGATTTTCGCGTCGGCGTCGAAGAAGGAGCCACGCTCGTGCGGCTGGGATCGGTGCTGTATGGGCGATAACATGCGCGCGTTATGGGCCTAGCAGACGTCTGGAACCGGACCCTCGTCTACTTCGGCATCGCCGAGGAGGACGACGAATGGGACGAGGACGGTTATCTCACCGAGGAAGAGCTCGAGCGCACGTACTCGGAGCGGCCCAACGTGCGCCGGCTCCAGCCGCGTGGCCGCCGAAGCGAGTTCGACGACTGGACCGATCCGGAGGCCGAACCCGAGCGGACCGCCGTCACGCGGCCGAGCAGAGGGCGACGCGCGGAGCAGGCGGCGCCTCCGCCGCCGATCGCGGCCGTGCCGCGCGTGAGCGTCCACCTCGTTCTTCCGCGAAGCTTCAACGACGCGCAGCAGATCGCGGACAAGTTCAAAGACGCGGTTCCGGTGATCCTCAACCTCCAGGGCGCCGACCAGGAACTCTCGAAGCGGCTGATCGACTTCACGAGCGGCCTGACGTACGCGCTCGACGGCGGCATGCAGCGCGTCGCGGACAAGGTCTTCCTGCTCACGCCGCGGAACGTCGAGGTCTCAGCCGAAGAGCGTGCCCGGCTGCTCGAGCACGGCGGCTTCTTCAACCAGGCTTAGAAACATGGGGGAACCCAGGGTTCCCCCATGAGCCCCCTCCTTTTTCGCACTCTCGAGCGGGCCGTAGCGAGGCTTTCGCCGGGCAAAGCCCGGCTTCGCCGGCATCTGCTTTCGTCCCGAGAACGTCCGAGCTTCCGACTTCGTCGGCGTAGGAGCGCGGCCGCCTAGGCCGAAGAGTTCTCCATGGGCGCGCCCGCCGCCGGCACCGGCTTGCTCTTCGACACGGCGTCGTCGATCAACCGCTTCGTGGACGACTTCCTCTACGTCTACGCGCTGCTGATCTTCATCTACATCCTGACGTCGTGGGTGCGGATGCCGTATTCGCCGTGGATTCGCCGCATCCAGGACTTCCTCCGCGACGTCTGCGAGCCGTATCTCCGCCTGTTCCGGCGCGTCCTACCGCCGCTCGGACCGCTCGATCTCTCGCCGGTGGTGGCGATCGCGATGCTGTTCGTGTTGATGCGCGTGATCGACGAGATCTTCGCCAGCTTCGACTGACAAGGAGGATGGGATGCCCGACACACCGGTAGAGCTCAGGCACGTGAGCTTCAGGCGCGCCTTGTTCGGCTATCGCAAGGCGACCGTCGACCGCGTGCTGGAATCGACGATCGAGTCGTTCGAGGACGTGTGGCGCGAGCGCGCGGACCTCGCGGACAAGGTCGAGTTCCTCGAGGCCGAGATCGTGCGCCACCGCGAGCTGGAGGCGTTGCTGCGGACGACCCTGATCTCGGCGGAGAAGGCCGCGCACGAGCTGAAGGACCAGGCCCGGCGCGAAGCCGAGCTGATCCTCACCGAGGCGCATGGAGAGGCTCGCGCCATTGCGCGCGAAGCCGTCGCCGAGCGGGCCCGGCTCAAGGCCGAGGCGCGCAAGGTGAAATCCCTGCTCGCGGCCGCGCTTGATGCGGTCGAGGACGCCGATGTGGAGGACGAGGCCGTCGAGGAAGCCGAGGCGGCCTGAGTTCGCAAACCTATACTGGGACCGTGGGAGCGCCGTCTACTCGATTGTGCCTGCGCGTTTCTCCGGGATCGTCTCGAACCGAGATCGCCGGGCGCCACGGCGAGGGTTGGAAGGTCCGTGTGGCCGCCTCTCCGGAGGGTGGCCGGGCGAACGACGCGGTCGTCGAGCTCCTCGCGGAGCGGCTCGCGCTGCCGCGTCGAAGCGTGAGCGTGGTTTCGGGCCACCACGGCCGGGACAAGGTAGTTCTGCTCGAGGGCGTGGAGGCGGACGAGGCCGACCGGCGCCTCAGTGGCGCAGAGGGAAAGCAGTGAGCCAGGTCGACACGGAACGGTTCCGCCAGAAGCTGCTGGAGGAGCGGCAGCGGGTCATCGAGGCGATCTCCTATCTGCACGAGGAGAACCCCGGCACGATCGAGGACGAGACCGACGAGGTGGTCGGCTCGGTCGACAACCACTTGGCCGACACGGCCACGGTGACGGTCGACAGGGAGATCGACTACACGCTCGAGGAGAACTCCGAGCACGTGCTGGCGGAGATCGACGCCGCGCTGAAGCGCATCGAGGACGGCACCTTCGGGATCTGCCGAACCTGCGGCAAGCCGATCGAGCCCGAGCGGCTCGAGCTGCTGCCCTACGCGACGCAATGCATCGACGACAAGCGGCGCGCGGAGCGGGGATGAACGAGCCCGCGCAACGGGCCGTGGACGTCCGCGTCGGCTCCGCCACCGACGCGCTGACGCCGTTCTCCGTCGCCAAGCGCTCCCTGGCCGCGCGCTCTTCGCAGTGGATCGGCCTCGGCGCCGTCGTCGCGGCCGCGCTGGTTGCCGACCAGGTGACGAAGCACGTCGTCACCAGCCAGCTCGCGCTCGACGAGGAGGTGCACATCCTCGGCCCGTTCTCGATCCACCACGTGCAGAACTCGGGGATCGCCTTCGGCCTCTTCGCCAGCGCGACGGCGCTCGTGACCGCCCTGACGGCGTTCGCGGTGGGCTGGATGCTCGTCTACTTCGCGCGCTCGGGCGCGCGCCATCCGGTGCTCCCGGTTGCGCTCGGTCTGCTGATCGGAGGCAGCGCGTCGAATCTGGTCGACCGCATCCGGCTCGGCTATGTGACCGACTTCCTCGATCTGCGCTACTGGCCGGCATTCAACCTCGCCGACTCGTTCATCGTGGTCGGCGTTGCGATTCTCTTCGCCACGCTCCTGATCGGTGAGGGACGCGTGCGCCGCAGGCGAGTCTGACTCTCCGCGTCCGCGTTCCCGACGAGGCCGCCGGCGAGCGGCTCGACCGGTTCGTCGCAGGGTTGGCCGAGGTCGGATCGCGGCGCGTCGCCGAGCAGCTCGTCTCCGAGGGTGCGGTGCGCGTCGACGGCTCGCCGCGCGCGAAGAGCTACCGGCTGGCGGGCGGGGAGGAGCTCGAGCTCGAGGAGCGTGCGGGTGAGGCCGAGCCGCTCGAGCCGGAGGAGGTCCCGCTCCGGATCGCCTACGAGGACGAGCATCTGCTGATCGTGGACAAGCCGGCAGGTGTCGTGGTCCATCCGGCTGCCGGCCACGCCGGCGGCACGCTTGTGCACGGGCTGCTCGAGAAGATCGCGGGTGGGGAAGAGCCGGAGCGCCCCGGGATCGTCCACCGGCTCGACCGCGACACTTCCGGGCTCCTCGTCGTCGCTCGGTCGGACGAGGCCTATCGCCGCCTCCAGGACCTCGTCAGGCGCAGAGAGCTGGCGCGGGAATACCTGGCGCTAGTCCGCGGGCGACCCCAATCAAGACGCGGCCGGGTCGAGGCGCCGATCGGCCGCGACCGCAGCGATCCCACGCGCCGTTCGCTCGACACCGAGACGCCGCGTGACGCAGTCACCCACTTCGAGATCGCCCGGCTTCTGGACGGTTACACGCTGCTCAGGGTCTGGCTCGAGACCGGGCGGACGCACCAGATCCGCGTTCACCTGGCGGCAATTGAGCTACCGGTCGTCGGCGATCGCGTCTACGGGGTTCGCGACCTCGGCCTGGAACGCCAGTTCCTGCACTCGGCCCGGCTCGCGTTCGACCACCCCTTCACGGAGAACCGGCTCGAGGCGCACTCGCCTCTGCCGGACGATCTTCAGGCCGCCTTGGACCGCTTCGACTCGTAGAGCCGCGCGTCGGCGATTCTGAACAGCGCCTCCGCGGTCTCGGCCTCGTCCGGGAAGTGCGCAAGACCGGCGCTGACCGCCACCTCGGCGGGCAGCTCGCCTCCGGCAATCAGCTCGTCGAGGCGATCGTGGAAGCGCGCGAGCAGGCGACCGCCGGTTTCCGCGTCCGCCTCCACCAGCATCGCGGCGAACTCGTCGCCGCCCATTCGGCCCGCGAGGTCGGAGCGGCGGAGCGACTCGCGGAGCAACGCGCCGACCCGGCGGAGAACTCGGTCGCCTGCAGGATGCCCGAGCGTGTCGTTGATCTCCTTGAAGCTGTCGAAGTCGAGAAAGACCAGCGTGACCCCGTGTTCGTAGCGCGTCGCCCGCCCGAGCTCGACCTCGAGCTCGCGCGTGAAGGCGGCGTGGTTGAGCAGGTCGGTCAGCGGGTCATGCCGCGCCTGGTAGGCGAGCTCCGACGTGGCGCGGTCGAAGTAGGCGACGACGCACTCCGTCACGAGACGGTCGATTGCGTCGTTCAGCCGACGCTCCAGCTCGAGCACGTCGTCGGTATCGAGGTCGACACTCCGCTCCGAGACGAACCGCCAGAGGATCCGGCGCAGGAGCAGGAACTCGGTCACGATGTCGCGCGGCGCGAAGCCGAGCGCCTCGCGCTCGCGGGCGTGGTCGCGGACGATCATCGTCAGTGCACCACCGCGACTGAGGCGGTCCGGGCGAGGATCGCCGAGCTCGTTCGCGAGCTCGGAGATGAACGTCGGCATGTCCCCGAGCTGGCCGAGGCGGCCGAGGCGGGCAAGCGAGGGGATCGTGTCGTCCCGAAGACCCTCTTCGACGACCGCGAGCGCGAGCTCCCAGCTCGCGTCCCTGATCTCCGCGCCAAGCTCCTCGAGCAGCCGTTCCTTCGTCTCTGTCGCCGGCATCCCCATACACAAGGGCTATCGGCACGTCGGGCGCAAACCTAAGGGGAACTGGAGGGCTTGGCGGGACGCCCTCGTCGCCCGAAGGGACAGCGTGCGTTTCGCCAAGTCCTCCTGGACTCGCTGCTAGGATGCAGCGGTTTTCGTCACCGGCCCGGTGGATCGGCGGGGTGGCGGTGCCGGTGCGAGATCGAAGACGGACGCGCCGGTCCACCTGAGCCCCCACCGGAGAAGCAAGGCTCTAACCAACAGAAAGGGGCTCACCCGTGTCCGTCGTAAGCATGCGAGAGCTGCTGGAGGCCGGCGTCCACTTCGGCCACCAGACCCGCCGCTGGAACCCGAAGATGAAACGGTTCATCTTCACGGAGCGCGGCGGCATCTACATCATCGACCTGCAGCAGACGCTGCAGCTGCTCGAGGAAGCTGCCGCCTTCGCGCGTAACGTCGCCGAGCGCGGCGGCGCGATCCTGTTCGTCGGCACGAAGAAGCAGGCGCAGGACGCGATCGAAGAGCTGGCGAAGCGCGTGGGCATGCCCTACGTCAACCACCGGTGGCTCGGCGGTCTGCTCACCAACTGGCGCACGATCTCGGACCGGATCGAGCACCTGCACGAGCTGCGCCGGCTGAAGGAAGAGGGCCAGCTCGACCTGCTCCCGCCGAAAGAGCGGATCTCGATGCAGGGAGAGCTGGAGAAGCTCGAGATGAACCTCGGCGGCGTGGCCGACATGCGCCGGCAGCCTCAGGCGGTCTTCGTGGTCGACCTGCGCAAGGAGCAGCTCGCGGTGCGCGAGGCGCGCCGGCTCGGACTGCCGATCATCGCCCTCGTCGACACCAATTGCGATCCCGACGAGGCCGACTACGTCGTTCCCGGGAACGACGACGCGATCCGCTCGTGCTCGCTCGTCGTGCGCGTGATCGCGGAGGCGATCGAGGCGGGCAAGGCGCGTGTCACGCCGGCAGAGATGGCGGCGCCCCCGGAGCCGGCAGAAGAGGAGGCTCCTTCGGCGGAGGAGATCGCCGAGGCTCCGGAGTACGAGAAGGTCGCCGCGGGAGAGACGACCGAGGAGGCGCCGGCCGAGTGACGACCGTTCCGGCCAGCCTCGTCAAGGAGCTCCGCGACCTGACGGGGGCGGGGATGATGGACGCCAAGCGCGCGCTCCAGGAGACGGAGGGCGATCTCGAAGCGGCCCGCACGCTCCTGCGTGAGCGCGGCATGGCCGCCGCGGGCAGGCGCGCCGGCCGCCAGACCACCGAAGGCGTCGTCCTCGTGACGATCTCGGGCCACGTAGGCGCGCTGGCGGCGGTCGGCTGCGAAACCGAGCCCGTGGCCAAGAACTCGGATTTCCTCGACTTCGCCGAGAAGGTCCTCGAGGCGGTCGAGGGGGGTGAGAGCCCCGACACGCTCGAGGAGCAGCGCCTGGAGCTGGCCGCGAAGCTGCAGGAGAACATCGAGATCCGCGGGACGGCCCGCTACGAGGCGGACGAGGGCGAGTCGCTCGCCGAGTACGTCCACCCGCCGGCGAACAAGATCGGCGTGCTCGTCCGGCTGCGCGGCGAGAACCCTGCTGCCGCGCGTCGGCTCGCGATGCACATCGCGTCGGCGGCTCCTCGCTGGATCCGCCGCGAGGACGTGTCAGAGGAGGAGCTCGCCGCTGAGCGAGATCTCTACCTTCGCTCCGACGAGGTCCAGTCGAAGCCCGAGCAGGCGCGTGAGAAGATCGTCGAGGGCATGCTCGGGAAGCGGTTCTTCGCGGCGTATCCGGGCGGCGTGCTCGCAGACCAGCCGTGGATCCACGAGCCGAGCAAGACCGTTGCGGACGCGCTCTCCGAGGAAGGTCTCGAGGTCATCGAGTTCGCGCGGTGCGCGCTCGCCGAGTGAGCGAAGCGGTCCAGTCGGAGCGGGTTGAGCCGGTCGGAGCGGCGCCGATCTTCCGCCGCGTGCTGCTGAAGCTTTCGGGCGAGGCGCTGATGGGGGACAAGGAGTACGGCCTCGACCGGGACCGGATCGAGGCAATCGCCGAGGAAATCGTCGAGGTCCACGCGAGCGGGCTCGAGCTGGCGATCGTGGTCGGCGCCGGGAACATCTACCGCGGAATGACCGCGGCGGCGGAAGGCATGGATCGGGCGACGGCCGACTATGCGGGCATGCTCGCCACGCTCCTGAACGCCCTTCCGCTTCAGGACGCGCTGGAGAGAAACGGGGCGGACACCCGTGTTCTCTCCGCTCTGGAGGTGTCCGAGGTCGCCGAGCCCTACATCCGCCGGCGGGCGATCCGGCACCTCGAGAAGAGCCGGATCGTGATCTTTGCGGCGGGCACCGGGAACCCGTTCTTCACCACCGACACGGCCGCCGCGCTGCGGGCGCTGGAGATCGGCGCCGATGCGATCCTGATGGCGAAGCACGCCGTCGACGGGGTCTACGACGGCGACCCGCGGACCGAGCGGACGGCGGCTCTGTTGCCCGAGCTCACCCACCTGGAAGCGATCGAGCGCGGGCTCAAGGTGATGGACTCGACCGCGCTCTCGCTCTGCATGGACAACAACCTGCCGATCTACGTCTTCGGCCTCGCCGACGGGAACATCCGGCGTGTGGTGAGCGGCGAGCGCGTCGGCAGCATTGTCTCGACCCCAACCGAACCGGGAGCTACGTGATGGCGACGATCGACGAGCTGGTTCAGGATGCGACGCGGCGGATGGACAAGTCCGTCGAGGCCGCGCAGCACGAGTTCAACACCTTGCGGACCGGGCGCGCCTCGACGGCGCTGCTCGACCGCGTGCAGGTCGACTACTACGGCACGAAGACCCCGCTCAAGCAGCTCTCGACGATCAATGTGCCGGAGCCGCGGATGCTGACCATCCAGCCGTTCGACCCCAACTCGATCCCGCAGATCGAGCGTGCGATTCAGGAGGCGGACCTCGGTCTGACGCCCTCGAACGACGGCAAGCTGATTCGGCTCCCCATCCCGCAGCTCACCGAAGAGCGGCGCAAGGAGCTGGTGAAGGTCGCTCGGCAGATGGCCGAGGACGGACGCGTCGCGGTGCGAAACGTCCGCCGCGACGTGATGCACCACCTCAAGGAGATGGTCGACAAGGGCGAGGTGGGCAAGGACGAGGAGCATCGGGCCGAGGACAGCGTCCAGAAGCTGACCGACGACCACACCCACAAGATCGACGACCTCCTGAAGCGGAAGGAAGAGGAGATCCTGGAGGTTTAGCCGGTGGCGCCTGTCGGCCTGCTTGCCCGAATTCGTCGTCGTGGCGCCCCCGAGGCGCCGCCCGAGCCCGTTCGCTGTGTCGCGATCATTCTCGACGGCAACGCCCGCTGGGCGCTCGGCAAGGGCGTACCGCTCGCCGAGGGCCATCGCGAGGGCACGCGGGCGCTGCGGCGGACGGTCGAGGCGGCGATCGACCTCGGGGTCGAGTCCCTCGCGGTCTACGCTTTCTCGACGGAGAACTGGACCCGGCCTCCGGACGAGGTCGACTCGCTGATGGAGATCTTCGACGAGACGATCGACCGCGAGCTGCCCGACCTGGCGCGGCAGGGCGTCCGGGTTCGCTTCATCGGCCGTCGGGACCGCGCCTCGGGCGAGCTCCAGGAGAAGATGTCGAACCTCGAGGCGGAAACGGCTTCGAACCAACGTCTCGATCTCTGGATCGCCTTCGACTACGGCGGACGGGCGGAGCTGGCGGACGCGGCGCGTCGGCTGGTTGAAGCCGACGTCGCGGCGGACGAGATTGACGAGGAGACCTTCGGGCGAGCCCTGTACGCGCCGGATCTGCCGGATCCCGACCTGCTGATTCGCACGTCCGGCGAGCGGCGGATCTCGAACTTCCTCCTCTGGCAGCTCGCCTACGCAGAGCTCGTCTTCACGGAGACGCTCTGGCCCGACTTCGGCGAGCAGGATCTCCGCTCGGCGCTCTCGGAGTACGCCAACCGTCGCCGCCGCTTCGGCGGAAGGTGAGCCCCTTTCTTTCCCGGCTGCTCGTCGGCGCCGCCGGCCTGCCAATCGTGCTCGGAATCGTGTACCTCGGCGGCTGGTGGCTGCTCCTGCTCGCGCTCGGGGTGGCGCTCGTCGCCTTGCACGAGCTCTATTCGATGACGAGGCCGCTGCGCCCGCTCGTGCTCGCGGGCTATCTCGGTGTGGTGCTCTTGCTGATCGGCGCGAAGGCCGGCGGCTTCGACTGGATGGTCGGCGGTTTCCTCGCCACCTTCGCGTTCGCGTTCGTGCTCTTCGGAATCGCGGAGACCCGGGCGCCCGCGACCGTCGCCCTCGGCGCGACGATTCTCGGCGCCGCGTGGATCGGGCTCGGTCTCGGGTATCTCGTCCTGCTGCGCGAGCTCCCCGAGCACGGG
The DNA here is from genome assembly GCA_044870105.1 of Gaiellaceae bacterium. Lineage (GTDB taxonomy): Bacteria > Actinomycetota > Thermoleophilia > Gaiellales > Gaiellaceae > JBKPFU01. The sequence continues at coordinate 30,675 of JBIOYJ010000081.1, forward strand.
CGGCTGGCGCTCTTCACGCTACTGCTGGCCGTCTTCGCGGGCGATTCAGCCGCCTACCTCGTCGGCCGGCTCGTCGGGCACCATCGCATGGCCCCGACCCTGTCGCCCGGCAAGACCTGGGAAGGGCTGGTCGCCGGGACGGCGACGACGATTTTTGTCACCTTCATCGCGCTCTACAAGCAGGATTTCCTCTCGAACGCCGAGTCGATCGCGCTGGGCGCTGTCGTCGCGGCGGCGGCGCCGATTGGCGATCTGTTCGAGTCGGCGCTCAAGCGGGACATGAACGTGAAGGACACGGGCCGGCTCCTGGCCGCACACGGCGGGATGCTCGACCGCATCGACGCGCTCCTCTTCGCCGGCGCCGCCTCCTACTACACGATCCGCGCCCTTGGGGCTGCATAGGTCCCCCATACTTCGTCCATGAAGAGGATCGCGCTGCTCGGGGCCACCGGGTCGATTGGAAAGCAGGCGCTCGAGATCATCGAGGCGCACCCGGAGCTCGAGCTCGCAGCGGCGGCCTCGGGCTCGCAGCCGATCGAGGGGCTGGCGCCGCTGACCCAAGTCGGCGGCGATCTCACGGAGCTGCTCGACCGCGCCGCGCCGGATCTCGTCCTCAACGCGGTCGTGGGCTTTGCAGGGCTTCCCGCGACACTGTGGGCGCTCGAGGCCGGCGTCGACCTCGCGCTTGCGAACAAGGAGAGCCTCGTCGCCGCGGGCGAGCTGGCGCTCGAGGCCTGGGACCGGGGAGGAGGCAGGCTGCTCCCGGTCGACAGCGAACACTCGGCGGCCTATCAGTGCCTCGAGGGCCGGGATCCCGAGGCCGTGCATTCACTCGTCCTGACAGCGTCCGGCGGGCCGTTCCGCGGGCGCATCCGCGAGGAGCTCGAGCACGTATCTCCGGACGAAGCGCTCGCCCACCCGACCTGGAACATGGGACGAAAGATCACGATCGATTCGGCCACGCTCGCGAACAAGGGCCTCGAGCTGATCGAGGCGCACTTCCTGTTCGGGCTGCCCTACCAATCGATCGAGGTCGTCGTGCATCCGAGCTCGGTGGTGCACGCAATCGTTCGCTTCAGGGACGGGGCCGCGCTCGCGCATCTGGGCTACCCGGACATGCGGGTTCCGATCTCGTACGCCCTGACGTATCCCGAGCGGGCCGCAACGCCCGTTCCGGCGCTCGATCTCGCCTCGGGCCTCACGCTCGAGTTCGACGCGCCCGACCTGGAGACGTTCCCGCTCCTGCGCCTCGCCCGTGAGGCGGGCGAGCGGGGCGGTACGTATCCGTCCGCGTTCAACGCCGCCAACGAGATCGCCGTGACGGCATTTCTGGCGGGCCGGCTGTCCTTCCTCGGGATCGCGGAGACGGTCGAGGAGACCTTGGAGAACGTCGACGGCGCGCCCGCCGCCGACCTGGACGAGCTGCTCGAGGCGGATAGGGAGGCTAGAGACTTCGCGGAACGGGGGATTCCCGTCGCATGAGTGTCACCGTTGCGATTCTCGGCCTTGCGTTCCTGATCGTGATCCACGAAGCGGGGCACTTCCTGGTCGCGATGGCGGTGGGGATGCGCCCGCGCCGCTTCTACGTCGGCTTCCCGCCCGCGCTGGCGAAGACGACTCGCAACGGCGTCGAGTACGGCCTCGGCGCGATCCCCCTGGGCGGGTACGTGAAGATCCCCGGGATGCATCGTCCGGCGCCGTCGGACGTGGACGCATATTTCGGCGCGGCGGAATTCGAGGCACCCGCTCTCGTCGGTCCGGCGGAGCGCCTGAAGCGCTGCTTCGAGACCGATGAGCTCCAAGCTGCGCGGGACGAGGCGCTCCCCGAGCTCGAGCGGGCAGTCCGGACCGCGAACCTGAGCCCGGCCGCCGAGCGCGCGGCCGAGCGCGGCTTCGGCGAGCTTCGCGACGCGCTGGGGGCCGACGCGTACTGGCGACAGCGAACGTGGAAACGGATCGCGGTCATCTTCGCCGGCCCCGGAATGAATCTCCTGTTCGCGGTCGCCGTGCTCGCGGTCGTGTACATGCTCGGCCTCCCGGTCGATGCCACGCGCAAGGTCGACTCCGTCATCGCGGGGACACCCGCGGCGGCGGCCGGCCTGCGCTCCGGGGACGAGATCGTCGCGGTCGAAGGCAAGCCCACGCGGAACTACGACGACGTCTCGAGGACGATTCGAGCCAGCCGTGGAAAGCCGATCGTCGTAACGGTGATGCGGGACGGCCGTCGGATCGACCTCGGTCCCCGCCCGACCCAGTTGAGGCAGGGCCACTACTCGTTCGGCTTCTACGTGAGGCTCCGGTACAAGCATTACGGGCTCCTGCCCGCCTTGGGAAAGGCGGTGGGAGAGACCGGACACGTGACCAAGGAGATCGGCCTCTCGCTCGGGCGCATCGTCAGCGGCTCGGGCCGCAAGGAGGTCTCGAGCCCGGTCGGGATCGTCAGCGAGTCGAGCAAGGCCGCGAAGGTGGACTACCGCTACTACCTCGGCATCCTCGCCCTGATCAGCCTTTCGCTCGCCCTCCTCAATCTGCTGCCGCTCTTACCGCTCGACGGCGGCCACATCGCGTTCTCGATCGTGGAAGGCCTGCGCGGGCGCGCCGTCGGACGGGTCGTCTACGAACGGGTCTCCGCGATCGGGATCGCGCTCGTTCTGCTCTTGTTTGTGCTCGGGCTCTCCAACGACATCGATCGCCTCCGAGGCGGCTAAACTCGCCGTGTGCCGAGCGAGCGCAGTATCAAGGTAGGCAACGTCGAGATCGGCGGCGGCGCGCCGGTCGTCGTGCAGTCGATGACGCTGACTCCGACGCACGACACCGAGGCGACGACGGCACAGATCGCCGCGCTCGCGTCGGCCGGGTGCGAGGTCGTCCGCTGCGCCGTCCCGAAGACGGAGGACGCGGAGGCGCTCAAGCTGATCGTCCGCCTGTCGCCGATCCCCGTGATCGCCGACATCCACTTCAACGCGAGCCTCGCGCTCCGTGCGATTGACGCCGGCGTGGCCGCGGTGCGCATCAACCCGGGGAACATCGGCGGGCCGGAGAAGGTCGAGCAGGTCGTGCTCGCCGCGAAGCAGGCCGGCATTCCGATGCGCATCGGCGCCAACTCGGGCTCGCTGCCGAAGCACCTGCATCCTTTGGCAGAGAAAGATCAGGCCGAAGCGCTCGTGGCGGCCGCACTGGAGGAAGTGGAGCTGCTCGAGCGGCTCGACTTCTTCGACTTCAAGATCTCGGTCAAGTCGACCCACGTGCCGACGATGATCCGGGCGTACCGGATGCTCGCGGCGAAGGTCCCGTACCCGCTGCATCTCGGCGTGACCGAGGCGGGGACGCCGTTCGCCGGGTCGATCAAGAGCGCGATCGGGATGGGGGCGTTGCTTGCCGACGGCATCGGCGACACGTTGCGCGTCTCGCTCACGGCCGATCCGGTCAAGGAAGTCGAGGTCGCGTGGGAGATCCTCAAGGCCCTCGGTCTGCGCGAGCGCGGCCCGGTGATGATCGCCTGCCCTTCCTGCGGCCGTGACAACGTCGGGGTCCAGAATCTCGCCGAGAAGGTCGAGGAGCGGCTGAAGGCGTATCCCCAGGCCTTCGAGGTCGCTGTCATGGGGTGCGCAGTCAACGGGCCCGGCGAGGCCGGCGACGCCGACTTCGGCATTGCCGGCGGCCGGGACGTCGGCTTCCTGTACGCGCACGGGCGGGTACTGAAGAAGGTCTCGTCCGACATCCTGATCGACGAGCTCTTCCACGAGATCGACAAGTGGATCGAGGGCGGCATGCACCGGCCCAAGCGACTGAAGATGGCGAAGCCGGCCGCTCTGGCCATGGCAGAGGCCTCGATGATCCCGATGGAGGCGGTCCCAAGTGAGCGGGATTAACGGTCGCGCGGATGAACCGCGCGACCTCTTAAACGGCATCGCAAGCGACGCCTCAGTGGCGGAGGCCAGCCCCATTCCGCTCGAATAACCTCCCGGGACTCGACGTGATCGCCCGGGCCTCACAGCTCTTCCTCCCGACGCTGCGCCAGGATCCCGCCGACGCTGAGGCGGCCAGCCACAAGCTCCTGGTTCGCGGGGGGTTCATCCGGCAGCTCAGCGGCGGCGTCTGGACGTACCTGCCGCTCGGCTGGCGTGTTCACCGAAGGGTCGAGCAGATCATCCGCGAGGAGATGGACGCGATCGGCTCCCAGGAGATGCTGGCGCCCGTGCTGACGCCCGCCGAGCTCTGGCAGAAGACCGGCCGGTACGACCTGCCGGTGGTGTTCAAGCTGCAGGATCGCTCCGGCCGCCCGTTCGTGCTACCGATGACCCACGAGGAGACGTTCACCTTCCACGCCCAGGAGCTCCAGTCCTACCGAGACCTGCCTCAGGCCTGGTACCACTTCGGCACGAAGGAGAGAGACGAGGCCCGGCCGCGGGGCGGGCTGCTCCGCGTGCGGGAATTCATCATGAAGGACTCCTACTCTTTCGACCGCGACGCGGCCGGTCTCGACGAGAGCTTCCGGCGCCACTCGGAGGCGTACCACAAGATCTTCGAGCGCTGCGATCTCGAGTTCTACGAGGTGCAGGCCGAGTCGGGCGAGATGGGCGGCAGCGGCAGCCGCGACTTCCTGGCGCCGACGGGCTCCGGCGAGAACTACCTCGTCCGCTGCGAGAACGACGACTACGCCGCCGATATCGACATCGCGATGGGGAGGCCGCCCGCCGCCGAGTTTCCCGCGGAGCTCCCGGAGCCCGAGGAGGTCGAGACGCCGCAGATGAGGACGATCGAGGACGTCTCGCGGTTCCTCGACGTCGATCCTCGCGCGACCGCGAAGGCGATGCCCGTCGTGGCGAACGGCAAAGTCGTGCTGGCCCTGATCCGCGGAGACGACCGGCTGAACGAGGCCAAGCTGGCGGCCGCGGTGGGTCAGGGCGTCCGCCCGGCGCACCCGGAGGAAATCCAGGAGGCCTTCGGCGCAGGCGGAGGCTCGATCGGCCCCGTCGGCGCCGGTGTTCAGGTCGTCGCGGACGAGGCGCTGCGAGAGGGCCAGTACGTCGTCGGCGCGAACCGCGACGATTGGCACCTGCGGGGCGTGCAGGCCGGGCGCGACTTCGAGGCGGAGTTCGCGGACCTCCGCGAGGTCCGCGAGGGCGATGCCTGTCCCAACTGCGGAGGGCAGCTCTTCACGACGACCGCGATCGAGGTCGGCCACGTCTTCAAGCTGGAGACGTTCTACTCCGAGCCGCTCGGGGCGAGGTTCCTCGACGAGGACGGCAGGGAACGGCCGATCGTCATGGGCAGCTACGGGATCGGTCTCGGGCGGACGATCGCCGCCGTCGTCGAGCAGCATCACGACGAGCACGGGATCGCCTGGCCTGCGGCGCTCGCCCCCTACCACGTCCACGTCGTGTCACTCCAGGCAGCGGCCGAAGGAGTGGCGGAGGCGGCTGAGACCGTCGCGGCGGATCTGAATCAGGCAGGCTATGACGTCTTGTTCGACGACCGAGACGCGCGCGCGGGGGAGAAGTTCGCCGACGCCGACCTGATCGGCATGCCGGTTCGCGTGACAGTCGGCAAGAAGGCGGTCGAGGAGAAAGCCGTCGACGTGCTCGAGCGGGAGTCGAGGGAGGAGCAAAGCGTCCAGACAACGGAGGTCGTGAACAAGATCCGGGAGAAGGTCTGATGGCCCGTCGTCGGCGGAGGTTCAGCGAGGAGCCGTTCGGTCGCACCGTCGCGAGCCTGATGTCCGAGACGGGGACGACGTACAGGGCCCTGGCCGACAAGACCGGGCTCTCCGCCGGCTACCTGAACCATCTCGTGCACGGCAACCGCCCCGTGCCCTCGAACGACGTCGTGGAGTCTCTGGCGAAGGCGCTCGGGGTGGAGGCCGCGCATTTCCGGGAGTACCGGCTACGCGTAATCACGGAGCGGCTCGAGCGGATGCCGGACATGATCGACCGGCTGTACAAGCGCCTCGGGCGCTAGAAAACCGGGGCTATACTCGTCTTCGTTCGGGGCGTGGCGCAGCCTGGTTAGCGCGCTTGTCTGGGGGACAAGAGGTCCCCGGTTCAAATCCGGGCGCCCCGACTGAAATCTGCGCTAACGGCGCAGTTCCAGTGGAGTCTCGACGGCGCCGGCGAACTCCCGAATCGCCGGCAGCGCGCCGCGGAAATCTCCGGTCGGCAAGCGGCTCAGCCCTTGACCACGCCGAGTGGGACGAGCTGGGCGACTCGCCGGGCGAGACCCGCTCGCTCGACCACCTCGACGACGCGCTCGACGTCCTTGTAGGCGAACGGGGCCTCCTCCGCGAGGCCCTTGTTCGACGGCGAGCGGACAACGATTCCCTGCCGCTCGAGCTGGCGGCGCAACTCGGCACCGTGGATCTGTTTCCGCGCGCCAGTGCGGGAGAGGCGCCGGCCGGCTCCGTGACAGGTGGTCCCGAACGAGCGTTCCATCGAGCCCTGCTCTCCGGTCAAGACGAAGCTCGTCGTGCCCATGCTGCCCGGGATGAAGACGGGCTGGCCGGGAAACGCGCGTGTCGCTCCTTTGCGGTGGACGAGCAGGTCTCGGCCGTCGTATTGCTCCTGCTTCGCCACGTTGTGGGCGACGTCGTAGATCTGCCTCGTGCCGTCGGCCGCCTCGGCTCCGAGGACGCGGGAAACGGCGCCGCGAACGCGGTTTGCGATCTCCTGGCGGTTCGCCCAGGCGAAGTTGGCTGCCGCGGCCATGGCGCCGAGATAGGCCTGTCCTTCGCGTGAGGACGCGGGCGCACACGAGAGCTGCCGGTCGGGAAGCTCGATCCCGTACTTGCCCAGGACCGCGTCCATCTTCTTGACGTAGTCCGTGCAGACCTGGTGGCCGAGCCCGCGCGAGCCCGAGTGGATGAGCACGGTCACCTGGTCTTCGCCCAGTTCGAACGCCTCGTCGAAGAGGCGGCTGACGCGTTGCACCTCGACGAAGTGGTTGCCCGAACCCATCGTCCCGAGCTGTCCTCGGCCGCGCTCCCGCGCGCGCTCGGAGACGAACGACGGGTCGGCACCGTCGAGCCTGCCCTCGGACTCGGTCTGCCGGACGTCGTCCTCTTGTTCGGCGACGACGCGCGAGCCGTCTTTGAGCACCCGCTCGAGGTCCGCGCGCAGGCCGGTCTCCTTCCCGGCGCCCGCGGGAACTGCGCGTGAGATCTCGTGGACCAGCGCCTTGCGGCGGTCGCCGAGCTCATCGGCCGTGAGCGGCAACGCGAGCAGGCGAACCCCGCAGTTGATGTCGTAGCCGACCCCGCCGGGAGAGACGACGCCGTCCGGAAGCTCGGTCGCGGCCAAGCCGCCGACGGGAAAGCCGTAGCCCTGGTGGATGTCGGGCATCGCGAGCGCGGCGTCGACGATCCCGGGAAGCGTGGCGACGTTCTGCAGCTGCTCGAGCGATTGATCCTGCTCGATCGCGGCGAGGAGCTCCTCGTCGGCGAACAGACGGGCCGGGACGCGCATGTCCGGTCGCGCGTCGGCCGGGATCTCCCATGTGACGTCGTCGATCCGGCTCAGGTCAGACATCGAGAACGATGCGAGCTTGCCAAACCCCGTCCTCACGTTGCTCGAACCGCAGCCCATGGTAGGTCACGGCCTTCACGAGCGGCCGCGGCTCGCCCGTCCTCCCGCGGGCGACAGCATGGAGGCTTGTGTTGCGTAACACAATCTCAGCCTCCTCAGGAACGAAACCCTCGGTCTCGGCGAGAAAGACCAGCTCTTCCAGCCACTCTGCGAGCAGTGTGGCCCTGTCGGACGCGTCCAGATCGATCTCGTGGGTCTGGGGCGGGCCCGAGGCCGATCCAAGAAGCTCGGCCAGGGCTCGCAGGGAGTGATGCAACACAAGCTCTTCCGAAGGCGCTTCGACGTGGAGCTCGAGCTCGGCGGTGTGGTCGACCCACTCGTAGCTCAACGAAACACGTCCGCGGAGCAGCCGAACAGCAGAGCGGGGAAGACGTCCCCCTCCTCGACCCGCCGGAGGGAGCGGTGATTCAGGTCGACCTCGACGTCGTCCCAGCTCTCGAGGCCGAGGGCCGCAGCGCCCTCGTCGGAGCCGAAGGCCAGCAGCGAGTCGCAGGAGATGATGTTGCGCCGTCCGGCCTCGCGACGAGCGACCCCCTCGAGCTCGCGCAACTCCTCGAGGGGATCGATGCGTACGTTCGAGTCCGAGCCGATGCACATCGCGATCCCGCGGGCGCAGAGCCGGCTGACTGGGACGAACCCGTCCCCGAGGTTCGCCTCCGTGGTCGGGCAGACGCAGACGCGCGCGTCGGTTTCCGCCACGAGATCGAGCTCGACGTCGTCGGCGTGGGTCGCATGCACGACCGTCGTCCGCGGCCCGAGGCAGCCGGTGCGGGCGAGGAGCTCGATCGGACGGACGCCGTGCTCGGCCACGCACTCCTCGATCTCCCGCGGCTGCTCGTCCGCGTGAACGTGGAGCGGCAGGCCGTCACGCTCGGCGTAGCGGCCGATCTCCTCAAGCCAGTCGGAGGGGCAGGCGCGGACGGAGTGGGGCGCCACCCCGACTTGAATGCCCCGTCCGCGCAGGTCGTCGACCTGGCGCAGATAGTCCGCCACCGACTCCTGACGGAAGCGGTCGAGCCCACCGCGCGCGTAGGCGGCGTAGAGCAGAACGAGGGTGACGCCTGCCTCCTCGGCCGCGTCGCCGACGGCCAGCGCCTCTTCGAAGCCGAGGTAGTGGAACTCGCCGGCCGCCGTATAGCCGGCTGCACGCATCTCGCGGTAGGTCTCGGCGTAGTCCGTTCGGACACGTCCCGGGGTCTGACCCCGGGCCACGTCCAACATGGCCTCCCGCCAGGCCCAGAAGTCGTCGCCCTCGGAGCGGCCCCGCAAGGCGCATTGAAAGGTGTGGCTGTGGGCGTTGACGAAGCCTGGAATCCGGAGCGGCGAAGCCACGGGCGTATCCTTCCACCATGGCCGTCCGCGCCGTGCCGGCCCCGCTCGCCCAAATTCCGAACGCGCTCACAGCGGCGCGGCTCCTGCTGATCCCGATCTTTGCAGCGCTCCTGATCGCTGCCGACGGGGGCCACAGCTGGCCGGCGGCGATCATCTTCGGCGCCGCGGGAGTGACCGACCAGGTCGACGGCTGGCTGGCCCGGCGCTGGAACGTGGAGTCCACCTTCGGCAAGATCGTCGACCCGCTGGCCGACCGGCTGATGATCGACGTCGCCGTGCTCCTGCTGTGGGTCGACGACCGGCTGCCGTGGGTCGCGCTCGCGATTCCGGCCCGAGACCTCGTCCTGATCGGCGGGTACAAGCTCGTCGCGGGACGCGGCTACGAGTTTTCTGTGAACTCGGCCGGGAAGGCCGCTACCTGGTTGCTCTACGCATCGCTCGCATTCGTGATGGTCACACGGGCAGGAACCGATTGGCCGCTCTGGATCTTCTGGACCGGCTTCGCGCTGGCCGCGCTCGCGCTCGCGGGGTATCTGCTAAAGGCCCGCCGGGAGGTGGCAGCGTGAACTCGTTCGTGTTCCTGGGGCGACGCTGGCAAAGGAGGCAAGCCGGCGGAGCGCAGGACAGTGCAAATACGCACGGCCAAGCGACGCCGGAGCCGCATCCTGCCGCCAGCGTCGTCAGCCTTCGGCGGAGCCCGGCTCCGCCGGGTGGGAGCCGAAGGCGGCCAGGGACATGAAGGCTGTCGTCATGGCGGGCGGGGAGGGAACGCGGCTTCGTCCGCTGACCTCGAACCAGCCCAAGCCGATGGTCCCGATCGTCGGGAAGCCCTGCATAGAGCACATCCTGGAGCTCCTCAAAGAACACGGTTTGGAGGACGTGGTCGTGACCGTCGCCTTCCTGCCGCAGGCGATCCGAAGCTACTTCGGCAGCGGCGAGTCGCTCGGCCTCAACGTCGAGTACTCGGTCGAGGAGTCCCCGCTGGGAACGGCCGGCTCGGTGCGGCTCGCGAGCGGCAAGCTCGAGGACACGTTCCTCGTCATCTCGGGAGACGCGCTCTGCGACGTCGATCTGACGAAGCTCGTGGAGTTCCACCGCGACAAAGGCGCAGCGGTCACGATTGGCCTGAAGTCGGTCGACAACCCGCTGGAGTTCGGGATCGTCGTCACGGACGAGGAGGGGCGCATCGAGCGGTTCCTGGAGAAGCCGTCCTGGGGCCAGGTGTTCTCAGACACGATCAACACCGGCATCTACGTGATCGAGCCGGAGGTCATGCGCCACGTGCCAACAGACCGGGCGTACGACTTCTCCAAGGAACTCTTCCCGCTCCTGCTCGAGATGGGCCGGCCGCTGTACGGCTACGTCTTCGACGGCTACTGGCAGGACATCGGCAACCTCGACCAATTCCGTCAGGCGAACTTCGACGCGCTGGACGAGGCGGTGAAGCTGAACGTTCCGGGCATCCGTCTGCGCGGGAACATCTGGGTTGGGGAGGGAGTCGAGCTCGACGATCTCGACCAGATCGAGGCTCCCACCTTCCTCGGCAACTACTGCCGGATCGGCGCCGACGCCAGCGTGGGCGGGTACTCGGTCCTGGGCTCGAGCGTCACCTTGCGTGAGCGCGCGCGCACGAGCCGCTCTGTGATCGACTCCTCCACGCATATCGGTCGGAGCGCCGTCGTCGAGGGTGGGATCATCGGCCGCTCCTGCGAGGTCGGGGCGCACGCCCACGTGCAGGAGGGTGCTGCGATCGGCGACGAGGTCTCGCTCGGCGCCCAGACCGTGGTCATGCCCGGCGTCCGCATCTACCCTTACAAGGAGGTCGAGACCGGCGCCCAGATCCACGAGAGCCTGATCTGGGAGTCGCGCGCTACCTCCCGTCTCTTCGACCGCGAGGGCGTCTCGGGGCTCGTCAATGTCGATCTGACCCCCGAGGTCGCGGTGCGGCTCGCCACGGCCCTCGGAACGGCCCTGAAGCGCGGCGCGCAAGTCGTCGCGAGCCGGGAGTCGCCGCCGGCGTGCCGGATGATCAAGCGCGCGATGATCTCGGGCTGCAACTCCGCCGGTGTCGACGTCGCGGATCTGCGCGTCCTGCCGGCAGCGGTCGCGAGGCACCTGCTGAAGACGCACGGCTACGACGCCGGCTTCCACGTCGGAATCAGCCACGCCGATCCCGAGCTCGTGCAGATCCGCTTCTTCGAGCAGCCGGGCATCCAGCTCACGCCGGGAACGGAGAAAGAGATCGAAAAGCACTTCACGCGGCAGGAGCTGCGCCGCGCCGCGCACAACGCAGTCGGAACGGTCACGTATCCGGCGCGGGTGCGCGAGAGCTACGCCCAGGACCTGCTCGCGAACCTCGATACCGACGCGATCCGCGAGCGGCGCTTCCGTATCGTCGTCGATTACGGCTACTCGGCCGCGTCCTTCGTACTGCCCTTGGTCCTGGGTCCACTGCACGTGGAGGCCGTCAGCGGCCACGGGTTCGTGGCCGACGTCGCCGATGAAGGAACCGCCTCGCTGCGCGAGTCGGTCGGGCAGGCGAAGCGGTTGGTGCAGGCGGTCGGCGCGGACCTGGGCGCCGTGTTCGACCGCGCGGCGGAGCGGCTGTTCCTCGTCGACGAGCAGGGCCGCGAGATCCCGGTCGAGCAGACGCTGCTCCTCTATCCGCGGCTGATGGGTACGAACGGTCGCCGCGGCAAGCTCGCCTTCCCGATCACGGTCACCAGCGCCGTCGAGCGGGTCGCCGAAGGCAGCGGGCTCGAGGTGGTCCGCACGGGCGCCTCGTCGGCCGACCTGACGAAACAGGCTTCCGAGAAGGACGTCATCTTCGCGGGCGCCCTCGGGGGCGAGTACGTGTTCCCGGAGTTCCTGCCGGCCTACGACGCCGTGGCGGCGCTGTGCAAGCTGCTCGAGCTCCTCGCTCCCGTGCGGCAGCCGCTCTCGCAGCTTGTGGCCGAACTGCCGACGTCGACGCTCGTGCACCGCCAGCTCTCGTGCCCGTGGGCGCTCAAGGGCCTCGTCATGCGCGTGATGACCGAGCGCCTCAAGGGCCGCGAGGTCGACCTCACCGACGGGATCAAGATGTTCGACGAGCGCGGGTGGGCGCAGATGCTGCCTGATCCCGACGAGCCGCTCGTGCACATCTATGCGGAGGGCGAGACGGAGGAGGCTTCCGCGGAGCTTGAGGCGGAGCTTCGCTCGCTGGTCGAGGAGATCATGCAGAGCGAGGCCGCGGAGGCGCGGGTCTGAGCAGAGTCTCAAGCTCAGGTTGACCCTTCGCCCGGGTGCTGCTTTACTTGCGTTCGACCCCTCCCCTAACCGAAAGAGGCCCTCGCGTGGAACCACTCCCTGATCTCCAGTCGATGTCCGACGACGAGCTGAAGCAGCTGATCGACGACCTGAAGGCCGAGGAGCAGGAGATCTCGTACGAGCGCCGGCTCCTGCACGGCAAGATCGACATCCTGCGGGCCGAGCTCGTCGCGCGGCTTCAGAAGTCGGAGGGGCGGAGCGTGCTCGACAAGGTCGACGTCGACTCGCTGACGGAGATCCTCGCCGGCAAGGCAGCCCCGCCGAACCAGTGAGCCACGTCTACTGCCCGGAGTGCGGCTTCCAGAATCCGGAGGCCGCGAACTACTGCTCCAAGTGCGGCGCCCTGCTCGTCAAGGACGAGGGCGGGGCGGACACGACGATGAGCTTTGTCCCCGACGACACGTCGGAGGACGCCGGCGTCTCGCTCGAGGAGTTCCCGGCGGAGGGGCCGGCCCTCGTCGTGCGCTCGGGCGGCGGCCGCGCCGGGGAGCACTTCGCTCCCGGCGGCGAAGAGACGACCATCGGTCGCTCGCCCGACAACGACATCTTCCTCGACGACGTGACGGTCTCGCGGAAGCACGCGGTCCTGATGGAGCGCAACGGCGACTACTTCATCGAGGATCTCGGGAGCCTCAACGGCACTTTCGTGAATCGGAAGCGGATCGAGGCGGAGGCGAAGCTCGAGAACGGGGACGAGCTCCAGATCGGCAAGTACAAGCTCAGCTTCATCTCGAGATGAGCGCGCCGGCTAAGGCACCCGTGCGGCAACGCCTGCTCACGATCGGGACCGTCTGCAGCCGCCTGCAGGCCGAGTTCCCCGACATCTCGATCTCGAAGATCCGCTATCTCGAGGATCAGGGATTGCTGGCTCCACGGCGGACCCAGGGCGGCTACCGGCTCTTCAGCGAGGAAGACGTCGACCGCCTGGAGACGATCCTGCGACTCCAGCGGGACGAGTTCCTGCCCTTGCGCGTGATCCGGCAGGAGCTCGCCTCGCCGCGCGGAGCGGCGAAGGACCGTCGTCGGCGGCGCGCGCTGGGGCTCGACGGCCGCGAGGGCGACCTCGATCTCGGCGAGCTCTGCGAGCGCGCGGGGATCGCTCCGGAGCTGGCGCGCGAGCTCGAGGAGTTCGGGCTCCTGGCCCCGAGCCGGGACGCCGGCGAGAAACGCTACGACGAGATCGACGTCGACATCGCGGTGGCATGCGCGAAGCTCGCCCGGTACGGCATGTCCGCCCGGCATCTGCGCACGTTCCGCAATGCGGCCGACCGCGAGGCCGGCCTGCTCGAGCAGCTCGTGGCGCCTTCGCTTCGCTCTCCGAACCCGGACCGGCGCCAGGCCGGGGTGGAGGAGCTCGAGCGGCTGGCCGGCATGGCGCAGGAGCTGACGCAGCTGCTCTTCTGGCGGGATCTGCGGCGAGTCGCCTCCCGGTGACCGACCGGGAGACGCACGCGGTCGACGTTGCCGGCGTCACCCGCGACCTGCCGCTGTTCGAGGTTGCGCCCGGCGTGCGGATCGCGATCCTGAACATCCTCGGCGACACCGAGCTCGTCCAGGCGGCGGCGGGAGCGCTCGCCAAGCGGATCGAGCCGCTCGAGCCCGACGTCCTGGTCACGGCGGAGACGAAGAGCATCCCGCTCGTGCACGAGCTCTCGGCGCGGCTCGATCGGCCCTACGTCGTCTTGCGCAAGGAATACCGGCCGTACATGGGCGACGCGCTGCAGGTCGAGACGCACTCGATCACCACGGGCCGCCCGCAGACGCTCTATCTCGACGAGAAGGACCGCGGTCTCCTGCGCGGCAAGCGGGTCGTCGTCGTCGACGACGTGATCAGCACCGGGAGCACGCTCGAGGCGATGCGCGAGGTCGTGGAGCGGGCGGGCGGGAACGCGGTTGCGGAAGCGGCGATCTTCACCGAGGGCGACAAGGCCCGCTGGCAGGAGCAGGAGATCATCGCGATCGGCCATCTGCCGGTCTTCGAGTCGTAGCCGGCTCCAAGCAGCAAACGCTTCGGTTTAACGTCCGATCCTCCGATTAGTACAAACGGAGATGTACGACGGCCTCACCGCGCGCTACACGTTCGGGTGCCCGACTCGGGGTGAGACGCGCGTATCCCTGTCGTCCTTCCGACGCCTGGAGCGCCTACCTGGCGCCGCGCACCCCGCGCTGTACGAGGTCTCGTTCTCGTGCCCGTGCGGCGACGAGCACCCGGGCCTCGTCGCCCACGACGAGCTCGACTGGGCCCCCCTGGGGCTCCAGGAAGGCGCCTACCTGAACCTGATGACGGCGCGGCTCGACGACGTCGGTTCCGAGCTCGCCGATCTCGCGGCCAGGCGGATTCAGGCCGGGGAGTGGCCCTGGAGCTTCTTCTGCTATCCGGAGGAGCGGCCGCGGCCGATCTTCCCGTCGTCGTTCTGGTTGCTCGCGCCGGGAGAGCAGGGCGGCAGCATCGGCGTCGCGGTTCGCTGCCCCGTGTGCACGCACGTCTCGGTCAATCTGGTCTCGTCGGAGCACGTCGATCTTCCGTTCCACAACGACCGCCAGATCGCGGTCATCGAGCACGTCTTTTCGGGAGACGTCGACTCGATCGTGGCGCAGTTCAGCTCCGAGCTGTACTCGTCGCAGTTCGACGCACGCCGCCTGGCGCTGGAATAGAGCCGGGTCCGCCAAGGAGTTTCCGAACGCTTTAGGTGGGTATTCCTCCCGGCACGGAGGTGGTGCGTGGTGTATGGACTGACACGCGCAACGGTCACGCTGCTCGGCGCCGCGGTTGCCGGGCTTCTTGTCTGGATCGCAACGCAGGTCGGCGATGAATCGACAGGCGATTACTGGCTGACATACGGCTTGATCGGCGCCGCCGGGCTGACGATGGCGTTGTCACAGCTCCTCGGCGGCTGGACGAAGTGGGGTTGGCCACGGGTGTCGATCAACGTATTCCTGTTGGCCTTCGTGCCGACAGCGATCGCCGTCGTGTGGATCACGTGCTTCCACCAGCCGCACGGCAACTGGTTCAAGGATCACGCGCGCAGCTGGTCGAACGACATCGGAATCGACGGTTTCGTCGGCGACTTCAAGGAGTACCTCGGCGTGCTGGCGTTCGGGCTCGGGCTCGTGTTCGGCTTCACGTTCGACACGACCGGTCCGGCGCGGGGTGCGTTCTGGCGCGGCCGGCGGCGTGCCGCCGCGGATCGGCCGGCCGACACGCGTGCCCGCGAGCCGGAGGACGCGGGGCCCACTGCACGAGAGCGGGCGGCCGAGCGGGAGGAACCCGCTGCCGAACCCGCGCCGCGTGAGGGGGCGCCGGTCAACCGACGCTAGACCGCTAAACCTCCGCGCGAGGGATGAGTCGGACGCCCGCGCGGCCGATATCGCGAGCGATGTCTATCGCCGCAGGACAGCGCGAATTCGACCGCGCAGAGGAGCTTCTGCTCGCGCACTGCGCCGCCCTCGGGGCCGCAGACGCCCGCCGGGGCCCGGTCGTGGCCCGGCTACGCCGTCTGATCGGCCCGGAGCTGACGCGCTTGCTGCTCGTCGCCCTGGCCGGAGATCACCGCACGCGATCCCGGTTGACGGCCTGACGCCTCGGCGTCTCCTCGCCGAACACGCGGACGAAGAGAAAGATCGCCCAGCCCGCCACGGCCGCGAGAATGAACGCCGTCCCCTTCGAGACGCCGACGGCCAGCATGCCCAACCAGAGGTAGAGGCCGAGCCCGAAGGCCCAGAGGAACGAGACGACGCCGTGCGCGATCGCTGGTGGCCGGGGAAGGTGGGGCATGAAGCCGACTCTAGCGATCTCGGACGACCGTAACGGCCCCGGACCAAGGTTTCGCCGAGCCGGTTTCGCTTTCGTCCACCGTTCCCGCTGACTTTCGCCTTCCGGCTACAGCCGCCGGGATCGGTTTCGACCTACTCGCGCTCCGTGCTCGGCGCAGTCGGCAATTTAGTGCGCGCCAACCCGGCGCGCAAGAGGTCCGACAAAGTCGTGGTCGCAATTTGCGGAAAATTCAATTTTCAACATTTCCACAGCCGATCGTGCAGCTGTGGATAAGCCGCTGATCGCCGCCTGACCTCTATACTCGGCCGCCGTGAGCCGCGCCCGAACGGTGACGCTCGCGGCAGGCGCGGCGTTTCTGCTGGCCGTCGTGCTGGCCGCGTTTCGAGTGGGGGAGCGGGCCGGCGCGCTGTCCGACTGGCAGGCCCTGGCGCTGGGAGTCGTGCAGGGATTGACCGAGCTCCTGCCTGTCTCGTCGTCCGGCCACCTGATCCTCGTGCCCTGGCTCGCCGACTGGCGCTACCTCGAGTCGCATCCGGATTTCAACAAGACCTTCGACGTCGCGCTTCACCTGGGCACGCTGGTCGCCGTGGTCATCTACTTCCGCCGCGAGGTGGTGACGCTGATCGCCGCCTGGATTCGAAGCGTGCGGCGGCGGCGGATCTTCGGCGACGACGAGCGAATCGCCTGGTATGTCTTCATCGCGACGATCCCCGCGGCGATCGCGGGCGCGGCCGGGGAGGACTTCATCGAACGCAAGCTCGGCGAGCCCTGGCAGATCGGTCTCCTCCTGGCCGTCTTCGGCGTGGTGCTCTGGGTGGCGGACCGCCGGCCCCAGCAGAAGCGCATCCGCGACCTCGATGCCCGCTCCGCCTTCCTGATCGGCCTCTCGCAGGCGCTCGCGCTGGTGCCCGGCGTCTCGCGTTCGGGCATCACGATCTCGACGGGGCGGTTCCTGCGCCTCGACCGTGACGCGGCCGCGCGCTTCGCGTTCCTCCTGCTGATCCCGATCGTATTCGGCGCGGCCGTGCTGAAAGGTGTGAAGGATGTGCTGTTCGGCACGTTGCCGCCGGGTTCGGCCGGTCCCTTCGTCGTGGGGACGATCGCGGCGGCCGTTACGGGCCTGTTTGCGATCTGGGCGCTGCTCGGCTACGTCCGACGCCACGACTACTCGGTCTTCGTTCTCTATAGGCTGCTCGTTGCTGGCGCAATCGCCGTCCTCATCCTCAGCGGGGTGCGGGGGGCGGACTTCTGAGATCCATGTCCCGACTTGACATAACCCCCGTTCTCGTGAATTGGCTCGAGGGCAGGCGCTCGGGGTTTGGAACAAGCGAATCCGTGGTAGTTGCAGCCGTCGGATGACGACGGTCGACATCGAGACGCTGCTCCAAATTCCGGAGTTGCAGCAGGTGCTCGAGGCGGCGGAGCAGGCGGGGTCGGTGCGCCAATCCGAACTTGCCGAGCTGATCGAGGCGCATGCGCTGGATCCGCTGGAGACCGACGTGCTCTTCCGGGAGCTCGAGCAGCGCGGAATCGAGGTCGTCGAACCCGAACCTGAACCCGCGCCGCCTCCTCCTCCGGCGGCCGTGATGGCGGCGGAGACGACCACCGACGCGCTTCAGCTCTTCCTTCGCGAAGCCGGGCGCCACCCGCTGCTGAACGCCGCCCAGGAGGTCGGGCTCGCGAAGAAAATCGAGCGCGGCGAGATGGACGCGAAGCAGACGATGATCCAGTCGAACCTGCGGCTCGTCGTCTCGATCGCCAAGAACTACCGCAATCAGGGGCTGCCCTTCCTCGACCTGATCCAGGAGGGCACGCTCGGGCTGATCCGCGCCGTGGAGAAGTTCGACTGGAGGCGCGGCTACAAGTTCTCGACGTACGCCACCTGGTGGATCCGCCAGGCCGTGGCACGTGCGCTGGCCGACAAGGCGCGGACGATCCGGATGCCGGTCCACATCGTGGAGCGAATGCAGAAGCTGAACCGCGCCGAACGGACGCTCTGGACGCAGCTCGGGCGGGAGCCGGAGCTGGAAGAGATCGCCGAGGAGGCCAACCTGCCGCTCCAGCAGGCGCTCGAGGTGCGGGCGGCGGCGCGCGCGTCGACGAGCCTCGACCAGCCCGTCGGCGAGCAGGAGGACGCCGTGTTCGGCGACTTCGTCGCCGGCGAGGGACCCCTGCCCGAGGAGAAGGTCGAGGACTCGCTGCGCTCGGAGGCTCTAGCCCAGGCACTGGCGGCCTTGTCCGAGCGCGAGCGGCACGTCGTCGTTCTCCGCTACGGCCTCGCGGATGCGGAGCCCCGGACGCTCGAGGAGATCGGGCGGCGGCTCGGCTTGACGCGCGAGCGCGTTCGTCAGATCGAGACCGAGGCGCTCAAGCGCCTCGCACGGCTTCGCGAGATGGAGCCGGTCGCGCACTAAGGCACCGCTTGCGGTGCCGGTCTCAGGACGCGCGGGCTTTGCTCGTGCGTCCGTCTGAACTGACCGGTCGAACCTCGTCTTGGAAAATCACGGCGCTCGCGACTTCGACCCCCAGCGCCGACCCGTCGAACATCCGCATCGCCTCCTCCCCCACTCGCGCGTGCACGGCCTCGTAGGCGCCGTCCAGGCGCACCGGGCGGCTGAGCCGGTGCCCATCGGACGCGACGATCGCGACGAGGCCGTCGTCGGTCAGCTGCCAGCCGAGCTGGTCGGCGCTCTCGCCGTGGTAGCCGAGCAGCGAGGTCGCATTGACCTGGAGCAGGCACTCCCGCTCGGCGAGCTCTGACGCAACCGAGTAGTCGAGCAGCACGGCCTCCGTTCGTTCCGGGTGAGCGATGACGACGTCGAACCCGGCCTCCTGGACATGATCCACGAGCGCGAACACGAGATCCGCCGGCCCGGCGAACGGGACCTCCACGAGCACGATTCCGGTGCCTTCGAGGACGTACCGGGTGGGATCCTCCGCGAGCAGGGCCCGCGTCGGCGTCAGCTCGAAGCCGAGGCGAAGATCGAGCGGAACGCGGTCGCGCATCTCTTCGTACGCGGTCCGGACCTCCACCTCGCGCTCTTTCGTGAGCGGAAGGTGCGGCCAGACGTGCGGGGTGGCGTAGAGCACGGCCGTTCCGTGGGCGGCCGCGTCCTCGCAGAGCTCGATGCCGTCCTCGATCGTGGAGGCGCCGTCGTCGCCGGACGGAACAACGTGGGAGTGGAGATCGACGAAGGCGGGCTTCACCCCGCCAGCCTAGTTACTCGCGGCCCAGCTACTCGCTGCGCAAGTAGAGCTGCAGGGCGGGTGCGACTATCCGCAGCTCGCGGAGCGCCCGCGACTCGAGCTGGCGGACGCGCTCGCGCGTGATGCCGAGGCCTTCCCCGACCTCCTCCAGCGTTTGCGGCGGGCGGCCGTCGAGACCGAACCGGCGGGCGAGCACGTGCCGCATGCGCGGGTTCAACCGCTCCAGCGCCTCGGTGAGCTCGTTCTGCCGCAGGCGCAGGGCAGTGGCGTCGTCGGGCCGCTCCGAGTTCGTGTCCTCGATCAGATCCCCGTAGAGGCTCTCGCCGTCGCCGACCGGAGTCTCGAGGCTGACCGGATCCTCGACGAGCTCGAAGAGCTCCTGGACACGCTCGGGCGTGAAGTCGGCGTTCTTCGCGATCTCCTCCGTCGTGGGCTCCCGGTTCAGCTTCTGCGCGAGCTGGCGGCGCGAGCGCATCACCTTGCGCACCTGCTCGGCCACGTGTACCGGAAGCCGGATCGTTCGGCCCTGGTCGGCGAGCGCGCGCGTGATCGCCTGGCGGATCCACCAGGTGGCGTACGTGGAGAGCTTGAAGCCGAGCTTGTAGTCGAATTTCTCGACCGCGCGAATCAGCCCGAGGTTTCCCTCCTGGATCAAATCGAGCAGCGGCACGCCCGCCTTCGTGTAGTTGCGTGTGATCGACATCACGAGGCGGAGGTTCGACTCGATCAGCTTGCTCTTGGCCGCCTCGTCGCCCTCGTCCTTGAGGCGCGCGAGCCCGCGCTCCTCGGCGGGCGTCAGCAGCGGTCCGTCGCCGATCTGGCGGACGTACAGCTTAAGCGGATCCTGGGTTTGGGGTTCCGGCGGCTCGTCGACCGGCTCCTGCTCTTCTTCTTCCGGCGTCGGAAGAAGCTCGAGCTTTGGCTCGTCGACGGCTTCGCCTTTCGCACGCTCCACGGGATCGGGGAGCGCGTCTGAGAGCGGCCGCTGCTCCATCGTGCGCCCTGTATCGGCTCGTGAGGGGTACCCCCTTTAGGCTCGTGTGAGGGATGGGGGGCCCGCGGCGCCGCTTGCGGTGCCGCGTTCAAGCGGGCACGGGCCTTGCCCGTGTTCGCGTCTGAAATGACCGGTCGAGACCCAAGTGAAAAACGGCGAGCGCCCTAACTCAAAGCCGGGCTCAACGTCACACCTCTTGTGGATATCGGACGGAGTCCAGCCGTCCGATCTCCCATCTAGGTTCACGTTATGTGCGGAATCGCCGGATATAGCCTCAGCTCACGCAGCCGTGTGCAGCGGACGTTCGCGGCGCAGGCGTTGCTGGCGGCGATCGCCGAGCGAGGCGCCGACGCGGTCGGGTACGCCCATCGCGCGACGGACGCCCCGATCGAGGTGCACAAGCAGCGCTCCGGCGCGAGCGCCCTCCTCGACCAGATTCGGATTCCCCGCGACGCGACCGAGGTCCTCGTCCACGTCCGCGACTACACGAAGGGCCACCCACGGGTCGCGGCCAACAACCACCCGATCCGCCATGGTCCTGTCGTCGGCGTTCACAACGGCATCATCTTCAACGACGACGAGCTGCTCGACGGACACTCCTGCGCCCGGGTCGAGCCCGGCATGACCGTCGACTCGGAGGCGATCTTCGCTGTCGCGGCCCATTCCAGGGCGAGCGCCGAGGCGCTCGCGGGCCTGCGCGGCTCGATGGCGACGGCGTGGCTCGACGAGCGCGAGCCACGACGGATCTTCCTCGCGCGCGGAGCCGGCCGGCCGCTGTGGCTCGGCGAGGGCCGAGGCGCCACCTTCTTCGCTTCCACTCAGCTTGCGCTGGAGGTGCTGGAGCGCTTTGCGGGCCCGGAGCTCAACAAGCGGGAGCTCGACGAGGGAACGCTGGTCGTGCTCGAGCGGGGCGCGGTGGTCGAAGAAGCGCGCTTCGCGCCCGACCGCCGCTTCGAGGAGAAGCCTCTGCCGGCCGTCCGCGCACCACACGAGGGCTCGTTCTGCCTCGAGCGGCTGGCGATGATCGCCGCATCGCCAAACTAGTAGAGCGCGTCAGGCCTTAACTGCTTCGCCTCAGTAGCGTCAGGCCTAGCTCAGCGTCCCGTCCGTCTCCACCCTGACGCCTTGCTTGCGCAGGCGCTCGCGGATCAGGAACTGGAACGTCCCCCACGCCCCGCGCTTGGCGTCGAACATCCTGTACACCTGCCACTCGGTCAGCATCGGGAGCTTCGAGCGGCGGCGCGCCTGGCTCCAGTCGGCGAACTTCGGCAGCCTCCCGATGCTCTTCGCGAGCTCGACGCCCTGGTCGATCGCGCGCCCGAGCCGCTCCTCCCCTACCGGCACGTCGAACCCGGCCTCGCGCAGGGCATTCGCGAGCGAGCCAAAGGTGTGCCAATAGAGCGACTTCGAGGGCATTCGGCCTCGCCTCGCGTCGATGTCCCGAGCGGTCGGGACGCGCCCCACCTCCTCGCCGAGCCGGCGCAGCAGCTCCACGAGCTCCTCGCGGGTGGCGAAACGCCGCGGCACCAGCCCCGCTTGACGCTTGGCCCGGTTCCAGCTGCCGAAGTGCTCGATGACCGTCTGCGGATGCACGGTCGTCCTGGAATCGGCCGCGAACTCGCGCATCGTCGGCGAGCGCCCCAGCCGATCCGCGGAGTCGCGTAGCTCCTCGAGGATCTGGCGGTTGGAGTACCGCTTGCGGATTCCGGCCTGGAACTCCGCCAGGGCGTCGGAGTCGATCTCGGCGACCGCCCGGTAGACCGGCTTGCGTCGAGCCACCGAGGCTCAGAATAGAGCATCCGCGCCGTTTTGCAAACCGCGACTACGGATTTGGAAGGTTCGCGAGGACGATCGAGCTAAGACGCGGCGGCGACCGCGGTCTCCTCGATCGCGCGGTCTTCGCTCTCGATCGGCAGGATGCGCTCGAGGGCGGTCACCACTCGCGGGCAGAACTGCGATCCGGACGCCCGGCGCAGCTCCTCGAGCGCCTCGTGCGCCGGCCGCGCGGCGCGGTAGATCCGTGTCGTGAGCATCGAGTCGAGCGCGTCGGCGACGTGGATGATCCGCGCCCCGAGCGGGATCTCCTCGCCTTTGAGGCGGTCGGGATAGCCCGTTCCGTCGTAGCGCTCGTGATGGTGGCGGATCGCGGGAACCGCGTCGTTCAGGAAGCCGAGGCGGTCGATGATGCGTGCGCCCTCGTCGGCATGGCGCTGCATCAGGCCCCACTCCGCCTCGGTCAGGCTGGCCGGCTTGAGCAGGATCGCGTCCGGAATCGCCAGCTTGCCGATGTCGTGGAAGAGCGCGGCGTGGCCGAGCAGGTCGAGCTCGGCCTGGGAGAGCCCGAGCTCGCGGCCGATTGCGAGCGCGAGCTGCTGCACGCGGCGCGAGTGACCCGCGGTGTAGGCGTCGCGCGCGTCGACAGTCGCCGAGAGCGACTCCATCGCCGCGGTGGAGCGCTCGCGGAGCAGCCGGTTCGCCTGCTCGAGCGAGACGTTCTGGGTCTGGATCGTCTCCGCCGCCTGGCGCAGCTTCTGGGCGCTGCGCTGTGTGTGCCTGAGGTACGCCTCCTGCGTCTTGCGCATGAGCAGGAGCGGCACCGCGAACACTGCGAGGGCGTAGAGCTGGACGGCGTTGTACCCGATCGCGATCACGCCGCCGATGAAGCCGTACACGAGGTAGTGGGTCAGCAGCCAGGCGAAGCGCTCGTGGAAGACCCGCCACCAGCGCTCGTGGCCCTCCATGGCGAGGGCGAGCGAGAGGAGCCCCATGTTGATGGCGAAGTAGACCGCGCCGGCGCCGAGCCCTGCCGCGACCATCACGAGGTTGCCGAGGTCGCCGTCGAAACCGAATGCGGACACGCTCGCCGCGCCGAGCGCCGCCAGCGTCAGCGTGCCGATGTTGAAGAGGACGCGGTGCATCGGCGCCCTGCGCGCGCTCCACTCGACCGCAGCCACGGTCACGGCCAACGCGAGAGCGGCTCGTGGGCCGAACAGCGCGGCGCCGGCCAGCATTCCCACCGCGCTGACCGAGATCGAGCCGTCGTCCACCTCGAGCGCGAGCGCCTGCCCAGCGCCGACGAGGGCGATGATCGCAAACAGTCCGATCACGTCGGTCGATTGACCGAGGATCAGGCCGACGACGCCGGCGGTGACGCCGACCACGCTGATGAGGCCGACGAGTGCGGCCAGCCGCCGCGAAAGTGCGAAGAAGCGCGGCCCTTCGAGACCGTGGGGGCGGGGATGGCGCCGGTCGCGCTGCGGCAGTAGCTCGGTCGCCGGCGGAAGCGGCACGACGTGATCGCCGTCTTCGGGGACGGCGACGAGCGGCGCCGAGCGCGTCTCCGGCAGTACGAGCGGCTCCGAGCTCGCGTCGAGCACGCGGTTCCTGCCCTGGAGCTTCGCGCGATAGACGGCCAGGTCGGCCTGGTGGATGAGCTCGTTCGTGTCGACGCCGTCGCGCGGGAAGGCGGCGACGCCAATCGAGACGGTCGCGCGAATCGGCTCGCTCGAGGTCTCAATGTCGAAGGTGCGGTCGGCGACGGCGCGCCGGATCCTCTCCGCGATGTCGAAGGCCTGCTCGGGAGGCGTTTCCGGGAGCAGGATCGCGAACTCCTCGCCGCCGAACCGTGCCGGCACGTCGTAGTGCCGGAGCTGAGCGCGGAACGTCTCCGCGATGCCCTTCAGGACGGCGTCGCCGGCGAGGTGGCCGTAGGTGTTGTTGATGTCGCGCAGGAGGTCGAGGTCGGCCATGATCAGCGACATCGGCCGCTCGAAGCGCGCGGCGCGGGCGAGCTCCTCTGCCAGCGCATGCGCGAAGTAACGCGCGTTGAAGAGGCCGGTCTTCGGATCGACGCGAGCTTCCTCCTGGAGCTGCGGGACGCTCAGGGAGCGGTGAATCAGGAGGAGCGGGGCGACGGCGAAGGGAATCAGCCAGGGGTTCCCCAACCAGAACGTCGCGATCCCGACGCCGAGCGTCGCCAGCACGAGGTCGGTCGAGAGCGACTCGAACGAGAAGATGCCGAGCTCGCGGATCGAGTGGCCGCGGGCGAGGTGGAGCATCGGGGCGAGCAGGATGTGGTTGACGGCGACGAGCGCGACGGACGCCGCAAGGCCGCCAAGCGCCATCCGCACGTCGCCGTTCGGGATCGTCCCGTTGGCCGACGTCACGCCGTGATAACTCGCCCACGCCGCGAGGATCGCGAGTGTGTAGTTGCAGATGTTGAAGATCTGGATGTACCAGGCGTTCCGGTTCTTGAGCCATTCCGGAAGGTGCTGAATGATCCCCAGCAGCGCGACGAGCTCCGGCGGGAGCAGCATCGCGGCCGGGATCAGGAAGACGATCGTCGTGTGGTAGGACTGGTTGCGCGGCGTGCGCACGACGAAGAGCTGCGCGACCGCGGCCGTGACGCCGAGGATGGCGAAGGTGATCCAACCCTCCGTCGCGCTCTTCAAATGCGTGAGCGGCGGCGCGGCGGCAACCACCGCGGCGGCCGCGACGAGGAAGAAATAGACGCTCGCCCGATACGAGAGCTTCGTCCCGACCGGCGCGGCGGCCGACCCGGTCACGCCCTCGTTGAGGCCGAACTCTCCCGGGACGGCGGTCACTGCAGCGTGCGACCTCGCCCGTGCCGGTGGGGCTTACCGTGCCGCATGTGCTTCCGGGTGTGGTGCGCGCGCCGCGCCGGGCGAGAGCCGGCGGCGGATCCGTGGCGGCTTTCCGCCGTCGACGGCCGGTCCGACGCCCCGGCGACGTACGGGTCTTGCTCGGCGCCGTCGACGCGCGAGATGTCGCTCCAGGAGATGTCGCTCCACGCAACGTCCGTCCAGGAGACATCGGTCCACGAGACGTCCGTCCAGGAGACGACCGACCAGGCTGCGTCCGTCCAGGAGACGTCGGTCCAGGAAACCGAGTCCCACGACACGCTCCCGGTCGCCGCGTCCGTCCAGCTGACGGCGTCGAAGGCCTTGCCCCCGACGGGGTCGGAGACGACGAAGCGATCGAGCGCGCGGTTCGGGTTCGGGGGCGTCGAGACGTTCGCCGCCCTGAAAGCGCTGATCTCGCCCACGCCCTCGGCGCCCGACGGCACAAGCGGCAGCGGCCGCGCGCTCACCATCAGCGCGCCCTTGACCTGGCTCGGTGTCCAGCCCGGATGCCGCGCCAGAATCTGCGCCGCCGCTCCCGCGACGATCGGGGCCGCGAACGACGTTCCGGAGAGCTGCATGTAGCCGGGCGCCACGATGTGGTCGGGCCTCGCGGCGTAAAGAGTGCTTGAGACCGGCACGGGGCCGACGACGTAGCGGCCGGCGGCCGACACCTCGGGCTTGGCGAAGCCGTCGCGGGTGTAACCGTACGCCGACCACGGCGCGATCGTGTCGTCGCTCGCGTCGATCGTCCCGTGGAGATCGGCAGCGCCGACGGTGATCACGAACGGGTCGTTGCCCGGCGCCGAGACGACGCCGCTCGGCTGGCCGTCGACCGCGTAGTTGCCGGCGGCCGCGACGACCGTGATCCCTGCGAACCACAGCTTCTCGACTGCGTTGTCGAGCGGGTCGCGGTAGAAGTTGCTCGGCGTCGCCGAGTGGAGCGAGAAGTTCGCGACGCGGATGTTGTACGCATCCTTGTTCGCCAGGATCCACTGCGCCGCGGCTATGACGTCGCTCGTGCGCGCCATGCCACTGTCGTCCATGACGTCCAGGGAGACGATCTTCGCGTTCGGCGCTGCGCCGGCATAGCCTGCCGCGCCGCCGGCGGCCAGCCCGGCGACCATCGTGCCGTGGCCGCGCCCGTCGCCCGGCGAGTTGTTCGGGAGCGTCGTCAGATTCACGTCGGCGACGACGCGGCCCGCCAGGTCGGCGCGGTCGGCCTGGACGCCCGAATCGACGATTGCGATGGTCGGTGCCTGCGGCGCCGGCGTCCAGGGGGTGCCCCAGAGCGGCGCCAGCCAGTTGGCGTAGGGCCACAGCTGGGTCGAGTAATTGAACCCGTCGAGATGGATGGTCGCGTCCGGCGTGACCGAGATGCCCGGGATGCGGGCGAGCGCATCGAGTCGCGAAGCCGGTACCTGCACGGCGACGCCGTCGACGAGTCCGAGTCGCTTCCGGAGCGACCCGACCCCGCCGAACGCATGTTCAGCGCCCACGACGCTCGAGGCTTGGATGATGACGTCCAGCTTGGCGCCCGGAGCCCGCTTCGCCCGCTCCTGCAGCGACGGCGAGACGTAGGTCGCGTCCAGGCGGGGCGCCTTGCCGCGCCCGCCGCTCGCAGCTGCCGGCGCGACGAGCGCAAGGGCGACAAGCGCGGTGACGAGCCCGCGTCCGCCCCTGCCCCAGAGGGCGTTGGAGCGGTTCTCACTCACTCGATCGACCCTCATCCTTGCCTTCCCGTCTCCTATCTCCACGCTTTGCGCGGATCCGCAGGAACAGAAGCCGTTTACGCCATGACGCAGCCGGGCCGCGCCGTCCATCTCGTTGGAAACTAGGCCGGTCGGGGGACCCAGGCATCCCCCGAATCGGGGAGGGGGTCAAAATCACCCGAACGAGGGAGTCGGAGCCGGTCGGCGGACCGGCTCCGAGCTCCACTCGTTACTGGCTACGGAAGAGGAAGAGGAGTCGTGCTCGTGGTGCTGGGCGTCGTCGCCGTGAGCTCCGCGGGGAGCACGCTGGCCGCGACCGCGAGATCCGGATCGGCGTTGAGCTCCGCGAGGTCGGCGGCGCTCAGGTTGTAGCCCTCCGTCGAGTTCGCGTCGCCCTCGGCCGCGTCCTCCCAGGACACGTCCTGCCAGGAGACATCGCCCATCGAGGCGTCCGTCCGGGAGACGTCAGTCCAGGACACATCCGTCCAGGAGACGTCAGTCCAGGAGACCAGTGACCAGGCCGCATCCGTCCAGGAGACATCCGTCCAGGAGACGGAGTCCCAGGAGACGCTGGCCCGGGCCGCGTCCGTCCAGGAGACGGAATCGAACACCTTGCCCGAGCCGCCCGAGGCCGAGACGATGTAGCGGTTCAGCGCCGCGTTCGGGTTGGGTAGGCGCGTCTCCAGCGCCGCCTTGGCCGCGTTCAGCTCACCCACACCCATGGCGCCGTTGTCGATCTTCGGCGCCTCCTTGGCAGACAGCATCAGTGCGCCCTTGATCTGGTCGGGCGTGAGGCTGGGGTTGCGGGCAATCAGCTGCGCGGCCGCCCCCGCCACGGCCGGGGCCGCGAACGAGGTGCCCGACAGCTGGATGTAGCCGGGGGCAGTGATGTTGGCCGCCTTCTCGACCGCCAGCGTGGAGCCGGCGGGGACCGGCCCGACCATGTAGCGGCCGGGGGCGCCCAACTCCGGCTTCCAGAAGCCGTCGTACGTGTAGCCGTACGCCGACCAGGAGGCGACGCTGTCGTTGCCGAGCCCGACGGTGTTGCCGAGGTCGACCGCGCCCACGGTGAGCACGAAGGGGTCGTTGCCGGGCGCGTAGCGGACGCGACTGGGCCCGTCCGGGACACCGTAGTTGCCCGCCGCCGCGACGACGAACACGTTGTTGAACCAGAGCTGCTCAACCGCGCGGTCGAGCGGGTCGCGGTAGAAGTTGCTCGGCGTCGCCGAATGCAGCGAGAAGTTGGCCACGCGGATGTTGTACGTCTGCCGGTTGGCCAGGATCCAGCTGCACGCCGCGATCACGTCGCTGGTGCGCGCCATGCCGGTGTCGTCCATGACGTCGATCGCGACCAGTTTCGCGGTCGGCGCCGCGCCCGCGTACCCGGCCGAGGCACCCGCGGCGATCCCCGCCACGAAGGTGCCGTGACCCCGTCCGTCGCCGGGCGAGTTGTTCGGAAGCGTGTTCAGGTTGACGTTGGCCGCGATCCGGCCGGCGAAGTCGGCCCGGTCGGCCTGGATGCCGGAGTCGACGACGGCGATCGCCGGCGCTCCAGGTGCAGGCGTGAGGCTGCCCGTCGGCCAGAGCTTGGCCAGGCCCGTTTCATAAGGCCAGATCTGGTCGTTCGACAGGCTGGTGCCGCTCACCTTGACCGGCGCGTCCGACGTGATCGTCAGACCGTCCATCCTGCTGAGCGACTTGAGCCTGGCCGCCGGGATCACGGTCGCGACGCCGCGAACGATGCCGAGGCGGCGGTGCAACGAGCCGCCGGCCGCCTGCGACGCTTCCAGCGCGTCCGAGACGCTGTCTGAACTTTGAATGATGACTTTGATCTTCGCGCCGGGGGACTGCTCTGCCAGCCGCATCAGGCTCGGCGAGACGTACGTCGCGTCGCCCGAAGAACCGTCCTTGGCGCCCGCAGCCAGCGGCACGCCGAGGAGGAAGACCGCAGCGAGCATGGTCACGAGACCGCGACCGCCCTTGCCCCAGAGGGCATTCGAGCGGGATTCGCCGCCGCGACCTCCCGTGCCCCAGAGCGCGCTCGAGCGGGTTTCCCCGCGAGTGCCTCCATAGTTCCGCAACATTTCCTCCGATCTCCTCCTCCGCGCCGACCCCGGCGCGGCCGCAGTTGATAGCCACAAAAAGGAGCGGACGCCGCGCGCCGCACTCCGCAGTCGAACGGGCGGAACCTACGGTCAGGCCAAGCCTCCTTCATCCCCCGAGAGGGTGAGGATCCGTGGAAGTTCCCTCGTTTGAGTGACCGCCCTGACCCGAAAGGGGTACGGTCAGGCCGATGGCACGCCTGCCTCTGAGCGCCGAGGTCCTGCTCGCCCGGGCCGCCGCCTCGCTCTCGCGGCTCGCTCGCACCGGCGGCGGGACGACCGTGCCCGGGAAGCTGCTTTGGAAGCTCGATCCGGGCGCGGTCGACAGGCTCGCGGCCCGCCTCCCGCTCGGGTCGGCGGTCGTGTCCGCGACCAACGGCAAGACCACGACCACCGCGATGGCCGCCGAGATCATCTCTCCGAGGATTCGACTCGCGCACAACAGCTCCGGGGCGAACCTCATCTCCGGCGTCGCCTCGACGCTCGTG
Source organism: Gaiellaceae bacterium (assembly GCA_044870105.1). GTDB lineage: Bacteria > Actinomycetota > Thermoleophilia > Gaiellales > Gaiellaceae > JBKPFU01. The sequence goes on from JBIOYJ010000081.1 coordinate 59,814, forward strand.
GCCGCAAGAGACGCCGAATTGGGGCTCTTCGAGGTGGACGAGGGAGCGCTGCCCGAGGTGGCACGCCGCCTGCGGCCGCGGGCGCTCTGCTTGGCCAACCTCTTTCGCGACCAGCTCGACCGTTACGGGGAGCTGGAAATCGTCGCCGAGCGGTGGCGAAAGGCCGTGCGGGAGCTGCCTGCCGACTCGGCCCTCGCGGTGAACGGCGACGATCCCCAGGTTGGCGACCTGGCCCGTGAGCGGCCGAATGCGGTCGTATTCGGCCTGGACGATCCGCGGCAGGCGCATCCGGCCGTCCAGCATGCGGCCGACTCGAAATGGTGCGTGCGTTGCGGGACTCCCTACGCGTACGCCGCCGCGTACGTCGGTCATCTCGGCGACTACCGCTGCCCCTCCTGCGGTCACGGGAGGCCAGCTCTGCACATCTTCGCCCGCGATGTCCGGCTGCAGGGTCTCGAGCGCGTGTCGTTCGAGCTGGTGACGCCTGAGGTCTCGCGGCGTGTACAGCTGGCCGTGCCGGGGGTCTACAACGTGTACAACGCCCTCGCCGCCGCTGCCCTGGCGCGGCTTCTCGGGGCCACCTTCGAAGAGATTCACGCCGGCCTCGAGCGCTTCAGCGCCGCCTTCGGTCGCTTCGAGCGCATCGCGATCGGCGAAAAGACCCTGCTCATGCTGCTGATCAAGAACCCAGCCGGGGCAAACGAAGCCGTGCGCACGATCGTCGCGGGCGGCGCTCCGCGCCTGGCCCTGATCGCGCTGAACGACGAGATCGCGGACGGCCAGGATGTTTCGTGGATCTGGGACGTGGACTTCGAGCCGCTCCTCGACGGGCTGGCGCGGGTCGTCGTCTCCGGAAGCCGGGCCGCCGAGCTGGCGCTCCGGTTCAAGTACGCGGGCTTCGATGAGCGGGCGATCGAGGTGGTCTCCGACCTGTCGAACGCGCTCGACCGCGGCATCGAGCTCACCGCGGCCGATTCCGAGCTCGTCGTCCTCCCCACCTACACGGCAATGCTCGCACTGCGGGAGATCGTGGGCAGGCGCGGCTACGTGCGGCCCTACTGGGAGCGGGCCGCTTGAACATTCGAGTGGCCCACCTCTTCCCCGACTATCTGAACATCTACGCGGATCGCGGCAACATGGCCGTGCTCGCGCGTCGGGCCGCCTGGCGCGGTCACGCGCTTCAGGTCGGCGGAGTCGGCCCGTCGGATCGGGTTGAGCCGGGCGAGCACGATCTGTACTACATCGGGGGTGGCCAGGACCGCGAGCAGGCGCTCGTCGCCCACGCGCTGGCCGAGAAGGGCAGCGCACTTCTCGAGGCTGCCGCGAGAGGCGCCGCCATGCTGGCCGTCTGCGGCGGCTACCAGCTACTCGGCCGCTTCTATCGCGACCAGAGCGGCGTGGAGCAACCGGGCGTCGGCGTCCTGCCGCTGCACACGGTCGCCGGTGAGCGGCGGATGATCGGCGACATCTTGCTCGAGTGCGAGCTGGAGCCGGGCGAGCGACGGACGCTCGCGGGATTCGAGAACCACGCCGGGCGGACGTACCTCGACGACGGCGCCGAGCCGCTCGGCCGGGTGATCGCCGGCTTCGGCAACGACGGAGGGAGCGGTTTCGAGGGCTGCCGGGTCGGCCGTGTGATCGGCACGTACCTCCACGGGCCGCTGCTGCCGCGCAACCCCTGGCTCGCGGACTGGCTTCTGGCCCAGGCGCTCGCCCACGGAACCGGCGGCGACGCGCCCTCGTTCGACCCGCTGCCCGACGATCTCGAGCGCGATGCGCATGAGGTCTCGGCAGGCCGTGCCCACACCCGCGGCGGGCGCTACTGACCTGCTGAGGTTTGTGTTGCATCACTCCCTTCTCCTTCGCCTCTGGCGCGCTTCTCTCGTGCCTCGCGCAGGGTGAGGAGGAACTGTTGATGCAACACAAAGGTTGTTACAAAGTGGTCGTCAGGGCGCCCAGAGGGCGCCGAGGTAGACCACCGGATCGCCCGGGCGCCAGCGCTGCAGGAAGCGCTGGATGGGCGGGTGGAGGACGACGTCGTCGAGCTCGTCGACGCCGAACAGGCGGTGGCCTCGCACCGCGGCGTCGCGCGACGTGACCGTCTCGAGCGATCTGCCGCCGAGATCGCCCGCGAAGATGATGTGAACCACGTGCTTCGCGGCGAAGCTCTTGACCGGAGCGATCGAGTCGACGATCGCGACCGGCCCTTCGACGGCGACGTCCTCGCCAACCCCGACCTCTTCCGCCAGCTCCCGCCGCAGCGCGTCGACCAGGCTCTCGCCCGAGTTCACGCCGCCGCCGGGCAGCAGCCAGTACTGCTTTTCAGCCTTCTCGTGCCGGCAGAGAAGAACCCGGTCGTGCCAGCGCAGGATCGCGGAGACTCGGATCCGCGGTTCCATCAGTGCTGCGAGGAGCCGAAGCCGCGCACGCCGCGCTCGCTCTCCGGAAGCTCGACCACCTCGACGGGCTCGAGCTCGGGAACGGGCACGACGACGAGCTGCGCGATCCGCATTCCCGGTTCCACGACGAACGCCTCACGTCGGTCGGTATTCAGGAGGACGACGCGCACCTCGCCGCGGTAACCGGAATCGACGAGGCCGGGAGTGTTCACGATTGTGATCCCGTGCTCGTCCGCCAGGCCCGAGCGTGGTTGCACGAAGCCGGCGAAGCCCTCCGGAATCGCCACCGCCAGCCCGGTTCCGACCGTCGCCCTCTCCCCCGGTCCGAGCTCGTGCCGCTCGCACGCGGCGAGATCGAGGCCCGCGTCGCCCGCGTATGCCCGCGCGGGAACAACGGCGTCCTCGTGCAGCCGTTGGATCAGGACTTCCGTCACGACGCGGACGAGAGCGTCGCCTCGTCCGCGTCGGCGACGAGATAGCGCGCGAAACGCCGCAGCTCGCGCCGTGGCAGATGCGCTCGCACGAAGACCCCTTCGGGCAGGTCGAGACGCTCCTGGATCGGCGCACCGAGCGCATACAGATCCGCCAGCCTGCCGCCCTCGTCGTAGGGAAGCAGCAGGCGCACGTCCTCGAACCTCTCGGCAAACCGGACCGCGATCTGCTCGCGCAGCGCGTCCAGGCCCTCGCCGGTCAGCGCCGAGACCTGAACCGCATCCGGAAAACGGCTTGCCAGCCGGCGCCGGCCGAACGAGTCGACCGCGTCGATCTTGTTCAGCACGAGCAGCGTCGGAAGCTCCGAAGCACCGATCTCGGCCAGGACGGCGTGCACCGCCTCGGTCATCCGGTCGAGCTCGCGGTCGCCGACGGACGCATCGATGACGTGGAGCACGAGGTCGGCCACGAGCGTCTCCTCGAGCGTCGCCGCAAAGCCCTCGACCAGCTGATGGGGCAGCCGGCGGATGAAGCCGACCGTGTCGGTGACCAGGTAGCGGCGGCCGTCGAAGACGAAGCCGCGCGTCGTCGGATCGAGCGTCTCGAACAACCGGTCGTTGACCGAGACGTCGGCGTCCGTAAGCGCGTTCAGCAGCGTCGACTTGCCGACGTTGGTGTAGCCGGCGAGCGCAACGGTCGGGGTCTGCGTGCGTGCCCGCTCGCGCCGACGCGTCGCACGCTGACGCGCAACCTGCTCGAGCCGGCGTTTGAGCACCGAGATCCGCCTACGCGCGAGCCGGCGGTCCGTCTCGAGCTGCGACTCACCGGGGCCGCGCGTCCCGACGCCCGCGCCGAGCGTTCCGCGGCCGCCGCCGAGGCGCTCCAGGTGCTTCCAGGCACCGCGCATGCGCGGCAGGTTGTACTCCAATTGCGCGAGCTCGACCTGAAGCTTCCCTTCGGTCGTGATCGCGTGCTGGGCGAAGATGTCCAGGATCAGCTGCGTGCGGTCGACCACCCGCGCGTCGAGCGTGTTCTCGAGGTAGCGCTGCTGGGACGGCTCGAGCTCGTCGTCCACGATCAGCGAATCGGCGTTGGTCTCCTCATAGGCGCGCTTCAGCTCCTCGACCTTGCCCTTGCCGACATAGGTGCGGAGAGCCGGCTTCGCCCGGTGCTGCACGACGGCGCCGACCGGGTCGACCCCGGCCGTACGCGCCAGCTCGCGTACCTCGGCCAGCGCCTGGTCGTCGTCCGCTCCACGCGGGAGGACGGCGAGGACCAACCCGCGTTCGAGCTCCGCGGGCTCCCCGGATCTCGTCACGCCAGGATTATGCCCGCGGATGGCCGAAAATCGAGCTGTGGATTCCCTCGCCGTGCGGACGCTGGAGCTCGTCAACATCCACTCGGAAAGCCGCGCCGAGGCGGCAGCCGTCGACTACGCCCGCGGCTTGATGCCGTCTGCGCCGGCCTACGACGAGGACACCGTCCTGTTCTGGCCGGGCCGGGTCGTGCTGGCAGGGCACCTCGACACCGTCCCGGCACAGGGAAACCTGCCGGGGCGGATCGACGGAGATTGGGTCGTCGGCCTCGGCGCCTCCGACATGAAGGGCGGCTGCGCCGTGATGCTCGAGCTGGCGCGCGCTGGATCCCCGTTCGGGTTTCTCTTCTTCGGGCGCGAGGAGCTGCCTGCGGGCGAGTCGGCCTTGCCGCGCTTCTTCGAGCGCCACGGCCTCGCGTGCGACCTCGTCGTGATGATGGAGCCGACGGACAACGAGATCCACGCCGGCTGTGTCGGGAACCTCAATGCACGCGTGACCTTCCGCGGCGAGAGCGCGCACTCGGCGCGTCCGTGGACCGGGGTCAACGCCATCTCGCTCGCCGTGGACGCGCTCGCGCCGCTGGCGCACCTCGAGCCGCGTGACGTCGAGATCCAGGGACTCGTGTTTCGGGAGGTGCTCTCGATCACGCAGATCGAGGGCGGCATCGCCACGAACGTGATTCCTGCGGAGGCTTCCGCGACGCTCAACTTCCGCTATGCGCCGGACCGCGATCCAAGAGACGCCGAGCGACGGCTGCGCGAACTCGTCGGCGCGCGCGGCGAGCTCGAGTTCGTGGGCAACTCGCCGTCGGCGCGCGTGGCCGCCGAATCGCAGCTCGTGCGCGCGCTGCGCGATGTCGGCGATTTCGCGGTCGCGCCCAAGCAGGCATGGACGCCTGTTGCCGAGTTCTCCGCGCAAGGGCTGGACGCCGTCAACTTCGGACCCGGTGCGACGCGCTACGCGCACCGGCAGGACGAGCGGGTGGAGATCGCGGCGCTTCGCCGCTGCTACGACGCGCTCGAGCGGTTCGCGGGTACGGTCCTGCGGTGACCTTCTCCCCTGTTCTCGAGGCCATGCAGACGTACCCGTTCGTGCGGTTGGACGAGGCGAAGGCCGCGGCACGAGAACGAGGCATCGAGCTGATCGACCTCGGGATGGGCGACCCGCTCGAGCCGACGCCGGAGTTCATCCAGCGCGCGCTCGCGAACGCCGTGCCGCTCACCTCCGGCTATCCGCGCGCGCCGGGGCTTCCCGAGCTGCGCGCGGCGATCGCCGCCTGGATCCGGCTCCGCTTCGGCGCGGACGCCGATCCCGACACGGCGATCATCCCGACCTACGGCTCGAAGGAGGCGATCTTCCTCTTCCCGCTGGTGGCCTGCCGACCGGGAAAGGACCTCGTGCTCGTGCCCGAGCCTGCGTACCCCGTGTACGAACGGGGCGCCGCCTTCGCCGGCGCCGAAGTCCGGTTCGTCCCCTTGCTCGAGAGCAACGCGTGGCTGCCGGACCTCGAGGCTTTGGACGGGGACGACTGGGAGCGCTGCGCGATCTTCTGGGTGAACTACCCGCACAACCCAACAGGTGCCGTCGCACCGCGGTCGTTCTACGAAGAACTTGCCGCACGGGCGCGCGAGTACGACTTCTACCTTTGCTCGGACGAGGCGTACACCGAGCTCTGGTTCGACGAGACGCCGGGTTCGGCGCTCGAGCTCACCGATCGCGGAAACGTCGTCGTGTTCCAAACACTGTCGAAGCGCTCGTCGATGACCGGTTACCGGAGCGGCTTCGTCTGCGCAGAGCCCGAGCTGATCAGCGCACTTCGCTCGTTTCGGCCGAACGTCGGGACAGCGCCGCAGGATTTCGTCCAGCGCGCGTCTGTGGCCGCCTGGTCGGACGAGGAGCACGTGCGCGAGCTCCGCGCCCGCTACGCGCGCAAGCGCGCCTTGCTCGCGCCGCTGCTCGACCTCGCGCGCGGCTCTAGCGTCGCTTCGTTCTATCTGTGGTTCCGCGTTCCGGAGTCTGCGTCGTCCGAGACGTTCGCGACGCGACTGCTCGAGCACGGTGTTGTCGTCGCACCCGGCTCGTACTTCGGCCCGAGCGGCGAAGGATATGCACGGCTTGCGCTCGTGCCGGACTTCGCTGCGTGCGAACGTGCGGCCGAGATCCTGCGAGACGTCCTGTGAACGTCGACGAAACAATCGCGGCGCTCGACCGCGGCGAAGTCCGCGTCGCCGAAAAGCGCGACGGCACATGGATCGTCAACGAGGAGGTCAAGGAGGCAATCCTCGAGTACTTCCGAACGCGGAGCATGGAACCGGTCGAGGTCGGACCGTTCGAGTACCACGACAAGATTCCGCTGAAGCGGAACTTCGACGAGCTCGGCGTGCGCGTTGTGCCCCCCGCGGTGGCCCGCTACGGCTCCTTCCTTGCCGAAGGCGTCGTCCTGATGCCGAGCTATGTGAACATCGGCGCGTGGGTCGGTCCACGCACGATGGTCGACACCTGGGTAACCGTCGGATCGTGCGCGCAGATCGGCGCCGACGTTCATCTCGGCGGTGGCACGGGCATCGGCGGCGTGCTCGAGCCCGTCAACGCGCGTCCGGTGATCATCGAGGACGGCGTGCTGACGGGATCGCGCGTGATCGTGACGGAGGGCGTCATCGTTGGAGCCGAGGCAGTGCTCGGCGCCGGTGTGGTGGTCACCGGGTCGGTTCCGATCATCGACGTGACGGGCGAGGAACCCGTCGAACATCGCGGGTCGGTGCCGCCGCGCGCGATCGTCGTGCCGGGCGTCCGGCAGCGTGACTTTCCCGCCGGCACGTACGGCCTGCCGACCCCGCTGATCGTCGGCTGGCGCGACGAGCGCCACGATCGCCTGGCGCTCAACGAAGCGCTGCGAGACTACGGCGCCGCCGGCTCCTGATCGTCAGCCATCGGGGCACCCCAACCCACCACCCAGCTGCGATCGTAATGAGATAAATGTGACGCGCGTGTGCCGACTTCGTGCCTAGTCTGCACGTTCCGCAGGCCCAATCAACGACGCGCGCCCTTCGCGCAGACGCACCTCGAGGTCGCCGCCCGGAAACGACACCACCACCTCGCCTTCGCCGTGCGTCGCCGCAGCAACTGCGACGGCGCTTGTTCCGGACGACCGCGTTTCCCCCACGCCGCGTTCCCACACTCGCGCCG
>JBIOYJ010000082.1:0-3942 GCA_044870105.1 Gaiellaceae bacterium
GAGCGGGATCGCCGACATGATTCGGGTACTCGATCACGACCGAGCCGATCTCCGACAGACGCACGGGCGGCCAGGTTCCACTCGTAAGCCGGCCCGAGAGTTGACCCGCCAGCCACAGGAGCGCGCCAGCGGCGGTTAGACCTGCGAGCACGCGAAGCGCGAGAGTCTCGAGCGGATGTGCGTCCGGCGTCGCCCCGGCCGGGAAGCGGGGGGCGCTCCAGCCGGTCTTCACGCCGGGGCCTTGACGAGCATGCGCGCGTCCGTGTCCACCATCGTGCGCTCGAGCGGGGAGAGGCGGTGCTGGACGAGGAAGGCGCGCTGCCCGACCTTCCAGAGCGCCCAGCCGCGCCGCAGGTGTGGCAGTAGCTCTGCCTCGGTGTCGGTGAGACCGAGCAGCTCGCGCGCCTCCGGCAGCTGGTCGGGCGGCTGTGCGTAGACGACCTTCGTCTCTGCGTCTGCGAGCAGTCCCTCGGCGAGCCGCAGCTCGCGACTTCCCTCGGTGCCCGCGGCGCGTAGGTCGGAGAGCCTGTGGAGGACGACGACGTTCTGTGTGCCTAGGGCGCGCGAGAGCTTGAACGACTGCTGCAACCACTCGCCGATGCCGAGGCTGGAGAGGATGCGCCAGCCCTCGTCAACGACGACGATTCGCTTCGCGCCGTGCGCGTCCGTCTCCGCTTCGATCATCGCCTGCAGCCACGCCGTGGCGCAGGTCATCAGGATCCCGAGCGCGGCGGTATGCGTGTTGAGGACAGCCCGGAGGTTGAGGACGACGAGTGGCGCGTCGAGGTCGAGGCCGGGTGTGGTCGGACCGTCAAACATGCCGCGCAAGTTGCCGGTGCAGAGCTGGTCGAGCGCGAACGCCATTGGTCGCACGGCGTTCGCAATGTCGATCACGTCCATCGCGAGCGCCTCGGCCATCTCGGCGCTGGGGTGGACGAGGACATCGACGACGGCCGGAAGAGTCGGCTCCCGATCCGAGCGTCGCGCCAAAATCGTTATGGCCTCCTGGCCCGCTCGTTTCTCCTCCGGCGTCAGAGGCCGCTCCAACGCCGCTGCCGCCACGGAGTACAGGAGATTGAGCTGCCGCTCCGGCCCGCCACGCGGCGTAAGCGGGTTGAGCCTGACCTCTCCGCCCGGCGAGAGCGCGATCGGCCGTACGCCAATCGCTTCGGCGAGTCGTTCGTACTCGCCCTTGACGTCGACGATCCATGCCTGCCGCCCGAAGACGGACTGGCGCAGCACGTAGGTCTTGACCAGGCTCGACTTCGCACGTCCGACGATCCCGATCACGACCGCGTTCGGGCTCGTCAGCTCCTTGCCGTACAGCTCCCAAGGGTCGTAGCAGAAGGAGCCTCCGTATACATCGCGACCGATGTAGGCGCCGCGGCCGCCGAGCCCGCCTTCGGCGACGAACGGATACGCCGCCTGGACGTGCGCCGTCGTCGCGCGATGGCCGGGCTGGCCTTTCGCCTTCATTGCAGACCCCGACAGAGGGGCAGCGTGTAGGTGAACGCCTGCTCCTGTTGTCCGTAGAGGCGGAGCAGCTCGAGCCTGGCCATCTGGGCCGCATGCTCGACGTCGGAGCATTGCCGCTCGAGCTCCTCCATCGTTCGGGCAGAGACCGTGACGTAACCGGCGAAGCGGACCGCAGCGTGCCCGTCAGCGAGCTCCTCCTCGCGGCGGGCGACCGCCTCCGTCTGACGCCTGCGCCGGGCCGTCTCCATGAAGCCCATGCGCCCGCGAAGCTCCCGATCGGCCTCGTCGGAGGTACGGGCGGCCTCGACCTCGCGGATCGCCTTCAGCGGCGAGATCGGCTCAATCGTGACGGCGATCGCGCGGACCATCTGCGCGTGCAGGAGCAGCGGCGAGAGGAAGGCGGCGCCAACGTCGACGCGTGGCCAACTCGCGATCCAGTAGGTGGCATGGAGTGCGCCGTCGGTGCGGTAGATGCCCCATGACGCGTCGGCGCCCATCGGCCAAGCGGCAGCCTCGTCGATGCCGTCGCGGTCGGGGTCGGCAGCGGCCAGTTGCGCGAGTCCTGGACGAGACCAGGGGTCGAACGCGACGCGGACGGCGACGGCGAGCATCCCTGGGCGAAGCGCCCCCACCACGCGGACGTCCGCCGCGGTCAAGCGTTCGGCGAGCGCCTCGAGTTCGCGGAGCAGGACGGCGCATGCGCCCGCGTCCACTCCCTTCTTCCCGCCCGTGCGCTTGATCTGCCGCCACGCGCGCTTGGCGTCGATCTGGAGGCAGACGAAAAGCTCGTGATCTGTGGTGACGGCGGGAGCCGTGCTCGTCAACTCGAGGTAGGACTGCATGGTGAGCGAGTCGACGGGAACGGTGTCGCGAGCCCAGGCTTCGCCGAGGTAGCGGCCGATCTCGTCGCCGTCGGCCGGGACGGTCCGCTCGAGCCATTGGATCCGGCTCACCGGTGTTCCTTCACGGGCGAGCCCCGCGAGGACGCCGCCCCAGCCGGCCTGCCGGGTCTCCTGCTCCGCCCGGTCGAGAAGTCCGAACGACGTCACGCGCACGGCTAGCGTCGCCGTGTACGAATGGGCGCGCCGATCCTTGAGCACCCCCACCGTCTCGCCGTGGAAGGGCGCCGCGAGGAGCTCGACCCCGCGTCCGATTTCGGGAAGCGAATTCGCCGGTTCCGGGCGCCCGTCCGTCGCGACTCGGGTCCCGACGCGCGGCGCGGGCGAGCGCTGTACGTGACGTCCCAGGGCTCGGCGGGCGGCGTGCCGGCCGACGATCGGAAGCCATGCCTCGACCGAGCGCCCGTTGATCGGCCAGAAGCAGAAAACACTCGCGAGCAACGTGAGGGCGAGGGCCGCAACAACCCCAAGGCCGCTCGAGAGGATGCGCATCAGGATCACGCTTCCGGTGAGGCTCGCGGCGATGACGATCACCTGAGCCGGCCGCAGCGAGCCAATCAGTCCGCGTCGCTCGAGTGGTCCGAAGCGGTAGCGCTGATACCCGCCCGTGCTCACCCATCACCTCCGTCGTGTGGCGGGCCTTGGTCGGGCGGCGGCTCTGGTGGCCGCGGCCGCCGGGCGGGCGGGGTAGGAGGCGGCTCCGGCGGTCGCGGCCGCTCGGGGGAAGGGGGATCCGAAGGCCCTGGGCGAAGGGGTGGAGATTCCGTCGCGGTAGGCGATCTCGGCTGCGCATAGTTTGTTGGCGGCGCGCTCGGACGGCGCTCGCTCGGGTCGACGGTTCCACCACTCGCCTCCGAAGGCCGGCCGGACCGCGCGCCCGCGCCCGCCTCGCCCGGTACGCCTTCACTGGTCTCTGGAGCGTTACCCGCTCGACCTCGGGCAAGACTGTCCCGCTCGGTGGCGCGCACGTCGGCATAGGTCGTCCCGCCCGTCGTCGGATACGCCCGCGGGCTCGAGGGCCGAGAACTTCGATCCATCGCCTGCCGCATGTACGTGGCGGGGCTGTGGACGCCGGCGGATCCAGCGGCGGCGGTCATTGCCGAGCGCTGACCTACGACGCTCGCTGCTGCTCCCTCCATCATCGGGATCAACCGCAGCAGCGCGAACGGTGACCAGGCAGCGAGCACGAGCAGCGCGGCGCCGGCGATCATCCGCTCAAAGGTGTTTCCCTCGCCGGTGGCGACGTCCGTGTTGGCGATCGCCGCGCTTGCGAGGCTGAGGATCGCGACGATGACGAACTTGGCGAGCACGATCGCGACGAGCAGCTCGACCAAGCGCCTCGCCCACCGGCTCGTGGCTGGCCAGATCATCGCGACGAAGGTGAGCGGGAGGAAGAAGACGCAGATGTAGATCGCCGCGTCGCGGATGATCATCTCGAGCAGGAGTACGAACGCGCCGAGCGCGAGGATGAGCGCGCCGAGGAAGACGCCGAACAGCGGGATTCCGGAGCTGTCGTCGAGCGCGCCCTTGTAGGCGTCGCCGACCGTCTGCAGCAGATTGTCGGACT
>JBIOYJ010000083.1:0-2466 GCA_044870105.1 Gaiellaceae bacterium
GTGCATAGCTCCGGCCCGGCGGCGTACACGGTCTGGTTCAACGCCACCTGGACCGTCGCCACGAGCCCGCACCTCTCCACGGCCGGGCACTACTAGACCCAGCCCCGCCGGAGGGGTAGGCTCCCCCGCGTCCTCGACCTGGAGGTGCGCGATGTATGCACGAGTTGCGTCGTTCGAGAATCGCGATCCCTCGCTCGTCGATCAGCTGATCAGCGGGATCCGCGAAGGCTCGGAGAGAGCCCGTCAGGAGCTGCCTGACGCGAGGGGTGCGCTGATGCTCGTCGACCGTGAGGAAAACACGAGCCTCGGGATCGTGTTCTTCGACAGCAAGGAAGCGATCGAGAAGGCCTCGCCCGTTTTCGAGAAGATGGGCGACGAGTATCCCGAGGAGCTACGAGGCAGACGCCGGTCGGTCGACGTCTTCGAGGTGGTCATCGCCGAAGGCGGCGAGGGCGCCAGGGCGGCCCGCATCAGCAAGCTCGAAGGCCCATCGGACAAGATCGACGAGGGCACGCGCTACGCGCAGGAGGAGATCCTCCCGCTGGTGCGCGAGGTCGACGGCTTCAAGGGCGTCGTCTCGCTCGTCGATCGCGAGCGCGGGCGCACGAAGTTGATCACGCTCTGGGAGAACTCAGAGAAGCTGCGGGCGAGCGAGGAGCAGGCGAACCAGCTCCGTGAGCGCGCCGCCGAAGGGGCCGCGAGCCGGATCGTCGGCGTCGAGCGCTACGAGGTGGCCGTCGCCGAGGTCGGGCAGCTCACCGCGGCGCGATAGGAGTCGCGCATGCCGGGCTGGCAGCTCTCAGGGAGCTACATCGAGTTCTGTAACTGCCAGCCCGGCTGCGGCTGCAACTTCGTCGGCTCCCCCAACTCGCCGGAGGGGAACTGCGAGGCGCTCCTGGGCCATTCGATCGAGAGCGGCAGCTTCGACGGGATCGATCTCGGTGGCTCGGTGGTCGTGTGGGCGCTCTGGTGGCCCGGCGCGATCCACGACCAAAACGGCCGCGGGCACGCTTACATCGACTGCGAGACCGACGAGCAGTTCGACGCCCTCGCGCGGATCTGGCGCGGCGAGGAGGGCTACTCGTTCTACGAGATCTTCAACTCGACGTTCGCCGAGCCGAACGAGGTCGAGCGCGCGAACGTCGAGATGGCCGTTAACGGCAAGGAGTCGCGGTTCTCGGTCGAGGGCGTGGGCGAAGGCGTGATGACGCCGCTGCGGAGCCCGGTCAGCGGCGAGGAGAACAAGGTCCGGATCGTCAAGGAGGGCGGCTTCATCTGGGCGGACGGCGAGATCGCCCAGAGCGAGAAGCTGAACGTCGACGCTCCGGGGATCAAGTTCGAGCACTCCGGCCGGCACGCGGTCTTCGCCGCGTTCGAATACTCGAATGCCGAGAGCTAGCGCGCTCTGACGAGCAATCCTGCGGCTGCCACCAGCAGCAACAGGCAGAAGAAAAAGGCGATCAGTAGCTTCTTCTTCATCTCGTTCTACAGAACGGAGAAAGTACACCGTTTCTTCCAAAAAGTGAAGGGATCTACATGAGGCCTTTTGCGCGGAGCTCGCCCAGCGCCTGCTCGGTTTTCGGCAGCTCGCCGAGACCCATCCCGCGCAGAATCTCGGGCGTCTTCGTGAACTGAATGTCGCGGTAGTCGACGACCTGGACGAGGTTGCCCCACGGGTCGCGGAAGTTGAGCCGGCGCCCCGGTGAGATGCTCACACCGGCGTCCTCGAGCGCCCGGCGCGCCGCCTCCTTGTCGTCGACGACGAGGCCGAAGTGCCGCGAGGAGTCCGGCGGCTGCGATCTTCCTTCGGAGAAGGCGATGAACTGGTCACCGATGTCGACGAACGCCATCCCAGGCTCGCGTTCGATCTCGCGCAGCTCGAAGATCCGGCCGTAGAAATCGAGCGCCTCCTCGATCGACCCGACCTCGAGGGCAACGTGGTTGATCCCGACGAGCCGAGGCATGCAGCGAGCGTAGCTACGGGAACCTTCGTGCCGTCCGGCGTGTATATGGGCAAGTGGTGGGCCGACCACTGCCAGAAGAGGAGCTCGTCGAACGAGCGAAATCGGGCGACGCGGAAGCGTACGGAGAGCTCGTGCAGGCATACCAGGGGATCGCATTCCGAACCGCATACCTGATCACGGGAACCGAGGCCGACGCCGAGGAGGCGGCGCAGGACGCCTTCGTCAAGGCGTACTACGCGCTCGGCCGCTTTCGCCGCGGTGAGCCCCTCAGGCCCTGGCTCCTGCGGATCGTGGCGAACGAGGCCCGAAACCGGCGCCGCTCAGCGGGACGCCGCGCGCGCCTGGCGCTGCGCGCGGCCGAGGAAAGAACCTCGGGGGGCGCGGCCCCGTCCCCCGAGGACTCGCTGCTTTCGGACGAGCGCCGTTCGACGCTGCTGGAGGCCGTGAACGGCCTGCGCGAGGAGGAGCGCCTGGTCGTCTCCTGTCGTTACCTGCTCGAGCT
>JBIOYJ010000084.1:0-7211 GCA_044870105.1 Gaiellaceae bacterium
GCCCGAGCCGGGCATCTCGCGCACTGCGAGCTGGACCACCCGCGGCTTGTCCTCGGAGTCGGCGAAGGCCGACAGGACTGCCTCGCCGAGACCGCCCTCGGGCCAGTGGTCCTCGACGGTGATCAAACGCCCCCGGGTCGCCTCGGCGGCCGTCTGCAGCGTCTCCGCATCGATCGGCTTGACCGAGTACGCGTCGATCACGCGCGCAGAGACCCCTTCTTCCGCCAAGGCGTCGGCGGCCTTCAGCGCCTCGTGCACGGTGATTCCGGCCGCAACGATCGCCACCTCGTCTTCGTCCGAGGAGCGCAGCACCTTGGAGCCGCCCAGCTCGAAGTCCTCATCCGGGTCGTAGATGACGGGCGTGTCGGCCCGCGTCGTGCGCAGGTACGAGATCCCGTCCAGGCCCGCCATCATGCGCACGAGCTTCACGGTCTCGTTGCCGTCGCAGGGGTACAGGACCTTCGATCCGTGCACGGTCCGGAAGGCCGCGAGATCCTCGAGCCCCATCTGCGAGGGGCCGTCCTCGCCGATCGAGACGCCGGCGTGCGAGCCGCAGAGCCTGATGCTTGCCCGGCTGACGGCCGCCATGCGAACGAAGTCGTACGCGCGTGTCTGGAACGCGGCGAACGTGGACGCGAACGGTTTCCAGCCGAGCACCTGTAGTCCCACGGACGCGGCCACCATCTGCTGCTCGGAGATGTACATCTCGAAGTACCGCTCCGGATGCGCGTCGCGGAAGATCTCCGCATAGGTCGAGTTCGAGACCTCGCCGTCGAGCGCGACGACGTCGCCCCGCTCGCTGCCGACTGCGGTCAGGGCCTCCCCGTACGCCTTGCGCGTCGCGATCTCGGAGCCGACCTCGTACTGCGGCCACTCCTGCGGCGCGGGCTCGAAGCGATGAGGCTCGACCGCTTCCGGCTTGGGAATGTCGACGACGATGTTGCGCACTCCGCCCATCTCGGCGACCGCGTGCTCGGCTTCCTCGGCGGAGATCGCCTTGCCGTGCCAGCCCTCCTTGTCCTCGACCGGCGCGTAACCCTTGCCCTTGAGCGTCTTTGCGACCACCGCGGTCGGCTTGCCGGTCGTCTGCTCGGCCTCCTTGTAGGCGGCATCGATCTGCTCGACGTCGTGGCCGTCGATCTCGATCGTGTGCCAGCCGAACGCCTCCAGCCGCTTCGCGTAACTGTCGAGATCCCAGCCGTGCATCGTCTCGCCTCGCTGACCGAGTCGGTTGACGTCGATGATCGCGGTCAGGTTGTCGAGCTCGTAGAAGGCCGCATGGTCGGCCGCCTCCCACATCGAACCCTCGGCCATCTCGCTGTCGCCGCAGATCACCCAGACCCGCAGCGGAACGCGGTCGAGCCGCTTGCCGGCGATCGCCATGCCGACACCGATCGGAAGGCCCTGGCCGAGCGACCCCGTCGCGACGTCGACCCACGGGAGCACCGGCGTCGGATGGCCTTGCAGCCTGCTGCCGTGTTGGCGATAGGTCATGAACTCTTCCTCCGAGACCACGCCCGCCGCACGGAAGAGCCCGTAGATGAGCGGCGAGGCGTGCCCCTTGGAGAAGACGATCCGGTCGTTGCGGACGTCGCGCGGATCGTCGAAGTCGTACCGGAAGTGATCCGCGAGCAGCACGGCCGCGAGGTCGGCGGCTGACATCGAGGAGGTCGGGTGGCCGGACTTCGCCTTCGCGCTTGCGCGGACGGCGTCGACGCGCAGCTGCTGGCCGAGCTCCCGCCAGAGTTCAGGCCTCTCCATCCGGGGTAACGTAACCGTTCGATGAAAGTCGCGGTCGCGTTCGACCATCGGGGCGTACGCCTGCGTCAGCGCGTGCTTGAACAGCTGATCGCGCTCGAGCACGACGTTGTCGACCTCGGCGCCCGAGACGACTCCGTGCCGATCGACTATCCGGACAAGGCGCGGGAGGTCGCGGAGGCGATCGGCTCGGGCGACGCGGACCGGGCGATCCTGATTTGCGGTTCAGGCGTCGGCGCCTCGGTCGCCGCGAGCAAGTTCCCGGGCATCCGCGCCGCCATCTGCCACGACGTGTACTCGGCCCACCAAGGCGTCGAGCACGACGACATGAACGTGCTCTGCCTTGGTTCCGAGGTCGTCGGCCCTTCGCTCGCCGCCGACCTCGTTCGGGCGTTTCTCGAGGCCCGCTTCGACGGCGGGGAACGCTACGTGCGTAGGCTGGAGAAGATCGAAGAAACGGAAAGGACTGCACATGTCTAAGTCCCGGCTCCACCAGCTGTCGGAGCTCGGTCAAAGCGTCTGGATCGACTACCTCTCGCGCGATCTGCTCCGCACGGGGGAGCTCGAGCGGATGACGCGCGAGGACGCCGTGGTCGGCGTCACCTCCAACCCGACGATCTTCCAGAAGGCGATCTCGCAGGGCGACGCGTACGACGATCAGCTTCGGGACTGTCTGGACGTCGAGGACGATCTCAAGGAGATCTTCCTGCGCTTGGCGGTGCGCGACGTCACCGACGCGTGCGACCTGCTTCGGCCGCTCTGGGACGAAGGGCAGGGGCAGGACGGTTACGTCTCGATCGAGGTGGACCCGAACCTGGCGTACGAGACCGAGGAGACGATCGCCGAGGCGCAGCGGCTGCACGAGCTCGTCGACCGGCCGAACTGCCACGTCAAGATTCCCGCCACGGAGCCGGGGCTGCGGGCGATCGAGGAGATGATCTCGCGGGGACGGAACACGAACGTCACGCTCACCTTCTCGCTCGAGCGGTACTCGGCCGTCGCAGAGGCGTACATCCGCGGCCTCGAGCGCCTGGTCGAGTCCGGCGGCGACCCCTCGCGCGTCGCGTCGGTGGCGAGCTTCTTCGTCTCGCGCGTCGACACGGAGGCCGACAAGCGGCTGGACGAGCTGGGCGGGCACGACGAGCTGAAAGGCAAGCTCGCGATCGCGAACGCGAAGCTCGCCTACCAGCGCTACAAGGAGATCTTCGCCGGCGAGCGCTGGGACCGACTGGCGCAGAAGGGCGCGAGCACGCAGCGCTGCCTCTGGGCCTCGACCTCGACCAAGAACGCGGCGTACCGCGACGTGATGTACGTCGAGGAGCTGATCGGACCGGAGACGGTCAACACGATGCCGGAGGAGACGATCGAGGCGTTCCAGGATCACGGCCGCGTCGAGCTCACGCTCGAGCGCGACGTCGACGAGGCGAGGCGCGTGCTCGAGGGGTTCGCCGAGGCCGGCGTCGACTACGACGACGTCGTCCGCGTCCTGGAGGAGGAGGGCGTGCAGAAGTTCTCCGACTCGTTCCAGGAGCTGCTCGACGGGATCGCGGCCAAGCGCGGAGAGCTCGCCCCGGCCTGATGTTGAAGACCACCGAGCTCGTGGAGCGGATCTGGAGCCGCGACGCGACGCTCTGGACCGGCTCTGACGAGGCCCAGTGGCTCGGCTGGCTCGACGAGCCGATGCGGATGCGGGGGCGGATCGACAAGCTGCTTCGGTTCGTCGACGAGGTCGCGGCGCCGGGCCTGATCGACACGTTCGTGCTGCTCGGAATGGGCGGCTCGAGCCTCGCGCCGGAGGTGATCAAGCGGACGTTCGAGATTCGGGGCCTGCACGTGCTCGATACGACGCATCCGTCGATGCTCCGGCACGCCGACCAGTCCCTCGACTACGAGCGGACGCTGTTCGTCGCCGCCTCGAAGTCGGGCACGACACTCGAGACGCGCTGCCACCTGGATTACTTCTGGGAGAAGGCCGGTAAGCGGCCCGAGCACTTCGCCGCGATCACCGATCCGGGGTCCGAGCTGGAAGCGCTTGCGCTGGAGCGCAAGTTCCTGTCCGTCTTCAACGGCGAGCCGACAATCGGCGGCCGCTACTCGGCGCTGTCGGTCTTCGGGATGGTGCCGGCGGCGCTGATGGGGATCGACCTCGGGCGCCTGCTCGACCGAGTCGACGAGATGGTCGAGGCGTGCCACGGCGAGGAGGGAAACCCCGGCCTCGAACTCGGCCTTCAGCTCGGCAACGGCTGGCGCGAAGGGCGCGACAAGATCGTCATCGAGGATGTCGGCAGGTTCGGCCTTTGGGCCGAGCAGCTGCTCGCAGAGTCGACCGGCAAGCACGGCAAGGGGCTGATCCCGGCGCCGGGCGAGTCCCCGGACGGTCCCGACCGGCAGGCCCCGGAAGTGCGGATCCCGGCGCCGTACGAGCTCGGCCAGGAGTTCTTCCGCTGGGAGTTCGCCACCGCGGTCGCAGGCTCGATCCTCGAGATCAACCCATTCGACCAGCCCGACGTGCAGGCGGCGAAGGACAAGACCAACGAGGTCCTGGCGGGACGGGACGTCGAGCTAGAGCCTCAGGGCTACCTCGACGAGCTCTTCGCGCAGGCCCGGGAGGGCGACTACGTCGCGATTCAGGCCTTCATCGACCCGAGGCGAGAGGGCGAGCTGGAGCCGCTGAGCGAGCGTGCGCGCCGAGAGGCGGGGTGCGTCGTCACCCACGGGCTCGGCCCGCGCTACCTGCACTCGACCGGCCAGCTGCACAAGGGTGGGCCGCCTACGGGTCTGTTCGTCCAGGTCGTCGACGACACCGGCGACGAGGTCAAGATCCCGGGGCGGAACTTCGGCTTCGGCCGCCTTATTCGTGCGCAGGCGGCCGGCGACTTTGCCTCCCTCGAGGAGCGCGGCCGACGCATCGTGCGCGTGCGGCTCGACGACCTCTAGGCAACCTCGGTCGCCCAGGTCCCGACCCACCAGTCGGCGTGCGGCATCCCGCTTGCGCGGGCGTGCGAGAGCAGCTCTTCGACGTCGTAGGTGGTGCGGCGGAGGTCCAGCGAGACCCGCTTCCCGTCGACGCGCAGGATCCCGTACTCGGCCCACGGTGCGACCCGCACCGGCTTGGGCCGCCACTCGAGGAAGGGAAGGCCGACGGCGCCGGGGTTGACGATCGTGTCGCCGCCGAGGCGCCGGAGCATCTGGACATGAGTGTGGCCGCCGGCCATCAGCGGCGCCCTCCGCCCCGAGAGCATCGGCTCGAGCTCTTCGTCCGGCGTCGTGGGGAAGATCCACTCGTCGTAGGACCGCGGCGACCCGTGGAAGCAGAGCACGTTCGTGCCGTCGAACGACAACTCGTGAGTGGACTCGAGGCCCGCGAGGAAATCGCGGTCTTCCGGGGAGAGGAGCTCGGCCTGCCAGGCGCCGATCTCGAGGAGCTTCGCGGTCACCTCGTCGTTCGCCGAAGGTAGGCCGTTCGCGAACCAGGCGTCCCAGTTGCCCTGGACGATCGGGCAGCCGAGCTCCTTGGTTCGCGCGATCGTCTCCCGGGGATACGGTCCCGCGGCCAGGTCGCCGAGGCACACCAGAACGTCCGTCTCCCTCTCGAGCTCGGTGAGGACGGCCTCGAAGGCGGGAAGATTCCCGTGAATATCTCCGAAGAGGCCGATTCGACGCACGCGCGGAGGCTACCGGCCTGTACGTTTACGAGTCCATGAAGCTCGGGATGGTCGGGCTGGGGCGGATGGGCGCCGGGATGACCGAGCGTCTGCGGCGTGACGGTCACGAGATCCAGACGTACGACCCGAACGTCGACTCGACTGCGGCTTCGCTCGAGGAGCTGGCCTCGCAGCTGGAGACCCCGCGCGCCGTCTGGCTGATGGTGCCGGCCGGGCCGATCACCGAGGACTCGTTCCAGCAGCTGCTCTCGAGTCTCGACGCCGGCGACACGATCGTCGACGGCGGCAACTCGAACTTCCGCGACTCGCAGCGGCGATACCGCGAGGCTGCGGAGCGCGGCATCCACTTCGTCGACGTGGGCGTCTCGGGCGGGATCTGGGGCTTGCAGATCGGGTTCTGCCTCATGGCGGGCGGCGACGACGAGCCCGTCTCACGCCTGGAGCCGATCCTGGGCTCGCTCGCGCCCGAGGACGGCTACGCGCACGTGGGCCCATCGGGCGCCGGCCACTTCGTGAAGATGGTCCACAACGGGATCGAGTACGGGCTGCTCGCCGCGTACGGCGAGGGCTTCGAGATCCTGAAGGCTTCGGACTTCGATCTGGATCTTCCGGCCATCGCCTCCATCTGGCGGTTCGGGAGCGTGGTGAGGTCGTGGCTGCTGGAGCTCCTCGTCGACGCATATCAGAAGGATCCCGACCTCGCGACCGTCCGAGGCTATGTGGAGGACTCGGGAGAGGGACGATGGACGGTGCAGGCCGCCATCGACGAGAACGTTCCCGCCCCCATCACTACCCTGGCGTTGTTCGGCCGGTTCGCCTCCCGGCAGGACGAGTCCTACGCGGCCAAGGTCATCGCGGCCCTCCGCCGGGAGTTCGGCGGGCACGCCGTCAGGGCCGAGGGGGGGACATAGTGGCGATCAAGCCCGCCGATCCCCAGGCCGTCGTCATCTTCGGGGCCTCCGGCGACCTGACCCGGCGGAAGCTCCTCCCCGCCTTCTACCACCTGTTCGTGGAGGGCCTCCTTCCCCAGGGGTTCGCCATCGTCGGTTACGCCCGGAGCCAGATGGCCGACGAGGACTTCCACGAGCACGCTCGGCAGTCGATCAAGGAGTTCGGCAGGGTCGATCCATCCGGGGAGGAGTGGGAGGACTTCAAGAAGCGCCTGTCCTACATCCCTGGAGAGTTCGACAGCGAGAACGCCATGGAACACCTCCGTGAGCACCTGGAGTGGACCGATCGCGACCAGGGGACGGACGGCGGCCGGTTCTACTACGCGGCCACCCCGCCGGCCGCCTATCCCCTGATCGTGGCCCGTCTGGAAGAGAGCGGGATGCACACGAACGGGAAGATCCTGATCGAGAAGCCGTTCGGCCGGGACCTGGAGAGCGCCAGGGAGCTCAATGCCACCCTCCACGACGTCTTCGACGAAGGGCAGATCTTCCGGATCGACCACTACCTGGGCAAGGAGACCGTCCAGAACATCCTGGCCTTCCGCTTCTCGAACGGGATGTTCGAGCCGAGCTGGAACCGGCGATATGTGGACAACGTGCAGATCACGGTGGCCGAGGAGATAGGGATCGAGGGGCGAGGCGCATTCTACGAGCAGACGGGGACCATCCGCGACATGGTGCAGACCCACCTGTTCCAGGTCCTCACGTTCGTGGCCATGGAGCCGCCGGTCTCCTTCGAGCCGGACCGCCTGCGCGACGAGAAGGTCAAGGTCATGCGGGCCATGAACGTGTGCTCGCCCCGGAAGATGGTGACGGGTCAGTACCACGGATATCGGGA
>JBIOYJ010000085.1:0-3431 GCA_044870105.1 Gaiellaceae bacterium
GTCAAGAGCTGGACGCGACGCGGCCTCAACCGGCTCGCGACCTTGCTTGGAGAGGAGACGAGCCGGTGACGCACGAGCTCGCCTACGAGCGGCTGCCCGACCTCCTCATCGACCGGGACGATCCGGAGCTGCTCGCCCACGTCGGCCGCTGCCATCGCTGCCAGCGACAGCTGTTCCTGCTCTCCCGCGTCGACCGTCTGCTGCGGCAGCGGCGCTCGCGCCCACGGGGGCGCGGCCGCTTGCGCGTAGCGCTCGCGGTTGCCGCCGTCGCTAGCGCAGCGATCGCCGTCGCCCTTGCGCTCCCGCACCGCGACGCCGTGGCCCCCGCTCGCCTCGCGCTGAAGACAGAGGACGGCTCGATCGTCGCCCGCGCTCAGATCGAGCGCGCCGACGCCGAGAACGAGGCGATCGCGTTCGTCGCCGAAGGACTGCGGACGCGGCCCTCCGACACCTATCTCCTCTGGACGCGGCGACCCGACAAGGGCGACCCGATCGTCGTCGGACGCTTCATGGTCAGTCACAAAGGAGAGTGCCGCGCGCGCTTCAACCTGGCCGGCACCCGCCACTCCGGCCGCTTCTGGATCACGCCGTCGACACAGCCCGACGCGATCGTTGCCTCAACCTGATTTGCCCAGCGGACGCCCGTACGGGCGGCGCGCGTTCCTTGCCGTGCTCGCCGGCGGTCTCTCCTCGCTCGCCTGGGGCGCGCCGGCTTGGCGCGCGCTTTCGTCGGCGCTGCGGCCGGCAACCGATCTGCTGCCCGAGGGAGTACGGGAGCTTGTTCCATCGCAGGGCTGGCGGATCTACAGCGTCGGCTCGCACATGCCCACGTTCGACCGACGGCGGTGGCGGCTGAAGATCGATGGGCTCGTCGAACGGCCACAGCTGCTCACGTACGACGACCTGCTCGGGCTCCCTGGCGCCGAGCAGGTGTCGGACTTCCACTGCGTCACCGGCTGGACGGTCCGCAACGTGCACTGGCGTGGCGTGCGCTTTAAGGACCTCCTGGCACTTGCGGCGCCGACCGAAGAAGCGCACGCGCTGCGGTTCGTCTCCGCCGAGAGGCCGTACGAGGACTCGCTGACGCTCGAGCAGGTCTACCTCCCCGACGCGATGCTCGCCTACGAGATGGACGGGCGACCGCTGAAGCGCGAACACGGCGCGCCGGCGCGGGTCGTGATCCCGGAGATGTACGGCTACAAGAACGTGAAGTGGGTTGAGCGCATCGAGCTCGTCTCTAAACCGGTCGATGGCTTCTGGGAGAAGCTCGGCTACGACCGCGATGCCTGGGTCGGACACTCGAATGGCCGTGGCTAGCGTCCCGCGGGGCGATCGCGGCCTCGTTCGCCGGTTCACGCGCACCGAGCGCGCGTTCCACTGGGTCCTCGCCCTCGGCTTCTTCGCCCTGCTCGCGTCGGGACTCGTGCTCTACCTGCCGGAGCTGAGCGTGCTCGTCGCGCGCCGGCCGCTCATCAAGGCAATCCACCTGTACACCGGCATCGCGTGGCTGGGCGCGCTCGTCCTCGTCGTTGTCGTCGGCGACCGCATGAGCATGACGGCGACGCTGCGCGCCCTCGACCGCTTCGACGACGACGACCGCCGCTGGCTCTTTCGCCGCCCGAGCCGCCCCGGGAGGTTCAACGCGGGCCAGAAGATCAACGCCGCGCTGACTGGGGCCTTCACGGTGCTGTTCGCCGTGTCGGGGTTTCTGCTCTGGTACGGCGAACGAGACACCCGCTTCCGCCTTGCCAGCACGATCCTGCTTCACGACGGCTTGATGTACGTCTCGTTGCTGCTGCTCGCCGGGCACCTCTACCTGGTGTTCATTCGTCCGGCAACGCGCCATTCGCTGCGCGGGATGACGACGGGGTACGTCCGCGCCGACTGGGCGCGGCGCCGCCACCCGAGGTGGATCGACTCAGATCGAGAGCCCGGTAAAGCGGGCGAGCCGCATCGTCAGGCGGACCAGCTCGCCGGTCGCGAGCAGGACACCGAAGGCGGCGAGCAGCGAGCCCGAGGTGACGCCGACGATGCGCCAATGCTGTCGCAGCGCGCGCACGAGGCCGAGGCTGCGCGTGAACAGCAGCCCGAAGAGCAGGAACGGGATCCCGAGACCGAGCGCGTAAACGGCGAGCAGCACCGCGCCCTGAGCCGGATGCCCTTCGCCTGCGGCGAGCGCGAGAATCGCCGCCAGCGTCGGCCCCACGCATGGCGTCCAGGCGACCGCGAACGCCACACCGGCTAGCGCCGGCGTTGCCACACCGCCGACACGGCATGGCAGCTCCAGCCGCCGCTCCGCGAGCAGCAGCCGCGGCAGCGGCACGCCAGCGTAAACGAGACCTGCGAGGGCGATGAAGATCCCGGCCACGATCTCGAGCGTGCGCCGGTTCTCGAGCAGCACCCTCCCGAACCAGGCCGCGCCCGCGCCGAAGGCGACGAACATCGTCCCGAAGCCGAAGACGAACAGCGCCGTCGCCTTGGTCACGCGCCGCGGTTGCGCTCCGAGTTCGTCGAAGCCGACGCCCGAGATGAAAGACAGGTAGCCGGGGATCAACGGCAGCACGCACGGGGAGACGAAAGAGACGAAGCCGGCGGCGAACGCTGCGGCCAGCGCGCCCAGACCGAAGTGCAACATCAGCTCCCGGACGTCGCGGCCGCGAGTCCCTGCCTGAAGCCGGTGAGATTGGTCGCGCCGACGATTTGCGTCACCACCTGGTGACGCGCGTTCAGGAAGAACGTGGTCGGATAGCCCTGGACGCCGAGCTGGGCCGCGAGCTCGCCTTTCGGGTCGGCGATGCTCGGATGGCGCCAGCGCCACTTGCGATAGAAGCTCTTTGCTGCGCTCGAGCTGTCTTGCGTGTCGATTCCCACGACCTGAACCTTGGCGTGCGAGCGTGCGAATCGCGCCAGGTCGGCAGCCTCGGCGTTGCAGCCCGGGCACCACGACCCCCAGACGTTGATCACGAGCGGCTTGCCGCGATATGAGGCGAGGTCGACGTGCCGCCCGGTGACGGGGTCGGTGCCCGTCAGTTCGAGTGCCCCATCCGACTGGTGGGTGACGCGCGTGGCGCTGGCCGGACCGTTGTGGCGGGCCGCGAAGTACCCCCCGATGAGCGCGGCCACGACGGCAACGATCAGCAGCGGGACGGCAGCCCGGCGCAGAGTCGCGCCGCTGCGACCCGGACGCCCGCCGGCAGCCCGTCCCTGCCGCCCTTCCCGCTTTGCTTTCCGCTGGCTCATCGGCAGGTCCCTTCAGGACGGCCGGCACGCAACCTCGCTGCGGATCCGTTCATCGTTTCCATTCGTAGGGCTGTTGCCTCGGGCGCGAGCGCGGGTCTGAAGCAGAAGCGAAGCCGGCTCTGGTCGATTCGCATCTCA
This sequence comes from Gaiellaceae bacterium, assembly GCA_044870105.1. Classification (GTDB taxonomy): domain Bacteria; phylum Actinomycetota; class Thermoleophilia; order Gaiellales; family Gaiellaceae; genus JBKPFU01. The sequence goes on from JBIOYJ010000085.1 coordinate 3,379, forward strand.
CTTGCTGGTACAGCAGGCCGGAGAGCGGCGGATTCAGTCCGCCGAGGTTGCCC
>JBIOYJ010000086.1:0-22865 GCA_044870105.1 Gaiellaceae bacterium
GTCGAACGCGTCCAGCTTCTGCTCGCGCGCAAGGTGAAAGAAGGCGTCGCCATCGAAGCCGGCCACCCACCAGAGCGCGATCCCAAAGCCGATTCCGGCCGCGAGAATCCCGGCGGCGGGCCACGGCACCGGGCGCAGGCGCCGCCGCAGGGCGAGCGGCAGGGCGACCACGGCCACGCCCGCCGGCACCGCCAACGCGACCCAGAGCGACGAATGGATCAGAAACACGAGGCCGAGTCCCGCCGCGAGCGCCGTCAGGCTCCACGCGACCGTGCCCGCGAGCCAACCGATTCCGAGCGCGCCCGCGATCAGTACGCCCGGCAGTAGGAGACAGCCCGTCGCGGCTGCGAGACGTACGCCGAGCCAGACGCCGTCGTCCGGCAAGAGGCGCGCGACGACGAGCGCCGCGACGGCGGACAGCGCGACCGCGATGCGGATCATCGCGGGGATTCGATCAACGACCGAGCGGGGGCCGACGCGAGCCAGCGCGCCACGTCCCGGTACATCCGCCCACGCTCGCCGCGAAAGAGCAAGCCGCGCACCCTCAGCGACCAGAGCAGCAAGCGCCGGATCTGCTCGGCCTCGCGCGCGCCGTGGTGCTTCACGAAGAAACGCAGGTGTCCGCGCACGTTCTCCTTGAACAGCCGGCCCCCATGCGACGCGCCGCCGACGTGGACGATCTCCGCGCCGGGGAAGAAGAGCACGTGCCAACCGGCGGTGCGGAAGCGGTAGCACCAGTCCGTCTCCTCGCTGAAGAGGAAGAAGTCCTCGTCGAGCAGGCCGACCGCATCGATCGCTTCGCGCCGGACGAGCATCGCCGCGCCCATCAGAAATTCGGCCTCGCGGACCGAGTCGTGGTCGAAGCCGCCACCGTAGAACTCGTTCAGCAGGCGCGAACGCGGGGCGAGCTTGCGGAGGAACAGGTACTCGGTGGCAAGCCGCCAGCGGGTCGGAAAGGCGCGCACCGAGCGCTGCAGGCTTCCGTCCGGGTTGAGCAGCTTGGGGCCCACCACCGCCGCCTCAGCATGGGCGTCGGCGAACTCGACGAGGCGCGTCAGACCGTCGCGGACGACCCACGCGTCCGCGTTGAGGATGAAGACGTAGCGGCCGGACGAGGAACGGATGCCGGTGTTCCAGCCGGCGGCGAGGCCTCGGTTCTCCTGCTCCACGACGCGCACCTCCGGAAAGCGGCGGCGGACGAGCTCGACGGTCCCGTCGGTCGAACCGTGGTCGACGACGATCGTCTCCGCCCCGCGCACGCTCTCGAGAGACCTTTCGACCCAAGGCAATGCGTTGTAAGTCACGACGACTACCGAGACGGTGGCGCGCAGCGGTTCCCGCGAAAAATGCGCAGCATTTTTCGCGGAAGAGTCAGCCATGCTCGACGTGCGGCCCGCCGAGCGCCCGCACGCTCTGCCAGCCGAGGATGAGCGCGCCTGGGAGCGAGGCCGCCAGCGTGATCACAAAGAAGAGGAAGCCGCAGGCGAACGCGGGGTCGGCGCCGACGTGGAGGTTGCCCAGGAAGCTGACGAAGAAGGACTCGCGCACCGCGATGCCGTTGATCGTGAAGGGGACGAGCATGACGAGGAAGAGCAGTGGCCCGAGCACGTAGTAGGGCTGGGGCGAGAGGTCGATCCCGACCGCCTTGCCGGAGAGCCAGATCGTCAGCACCCGAACCGACTGAATCGCCAGGGTCAGCAGGGTCAGCCCCAGCAAGAGGCTGGCGTTGGCCCGGTACGAGTGGATGCCTTCGTACACCGCCCGTACCGGCCGCTCCAGCCAGAGGCGCCGCAGCAGCGGCACCGTCTTCGCGAGGAGCGGCCGCACGCGCACCGAGAAGAGCGCCACGGCCAGCACGATCGTGGCTGCGACGAAAGCGCCCTCGATCCAGAGGTAGGCGCCGACGTCGTACCGGCCCAAGGCCAGGGCGAAGCCGACTCCCGCCAGCGCGAGCGTGGCGGCGCCGCCGAGCGCGCGCTCGAGCAGCACCGACCCGGCGATCGGACCGCCGTTCCCGGGATGACGGCGGGAGGTCTCGTAGATGCGGACCGCGTCGCCTCCGACCGCCGTCGGGAGCACCTGGCCGGCCGTGTACGCGACGAGGTACGCGCGCGTGAGCCAGCCGAGCCGCTCGTGGATCCCCTGTTCGGCCAGCAGCCGCTGCCAGCGCCACGCCATCGGCCAGATGGTCACGAGGAAGAGCGCGAGCGCAGCCAGGAAGTAGCCGAGATCGGCGTGGACGAGGATGTGCGCGGTCCGCGAGACGTCGATCTTCCAGAGCAGGTACGCAAGACAGAGTCCGGTGACGACCAGCGTCCCGACGAACCGCACCACCCTTCTGTTCATCCGGTCAGCTTCGCGTGGACCGCGCGCAGCCCTTCGATTGCGTCCGCGATGTCGTCCTCGGTGTGCGCGGGCGAGAGCGGAAGCGAGAGCACCTCGGCGCCGGCGTGCTCGGCGACAGGCAGGGCAGGTTGCCCAGGGTGGCGCTCGCGGTAAGCGGAGAGACGGTGGACCGGCAGGAAGTGGATGCTCGTGCCGATGTTCTCGTCGGCAAGCAGCCGCCGGTAGTCGTCACGCGTCCCGCCGGCGCGCTGAGGGTCGATCCGGACCACGTATAGGTGAAAGGCGTGGACGTCGCGAGCGTCGCGGCCGAGCGGCTCGATCCCCTCGAGCTCGGCGACGGCAGCGTCGTAGGCGGCGACGTGGCGCAGCCGGATCTCGCGATGGAGCTCGAGCTTCTCGAGCTGAACGAGCGCGATGGCCGCGTGCACGTCCGAGAGGTTCGCCTTGTAGCCCGGGACGGCGATGTCGTAGAGCGAGCCCTGGTCGCGGCGCATCAGGCGCAGGGCGTCCACCTTCTCCGCGACGGCGTCGTCGTTGGTCGAGACGAGACCGCCCTCCCCGGCGGCGACGTTCTTCGTCGCGTATAGCGAGAAGCACGTCGCGGGCGACAGCGTGCCGATCTTGCGGCCCCGGTACTCGCTCTCGAACGCGTGGGCGGCGTCCTCCACCACCTGGATGCCGAGGTCGAGGAGCGGGTCGAGCTCGCACGGCTGGCCGGCAAGGTGCACGGGCAGGACCGCCGCGGTTCTCTCGTTGACAGCTTCTGCCGCCTGCTCGGGATCGACGTTGAGATCGTCGTCCCGTACGTCCACGAACACGGGGGTCGCGCCGCAGTGCACGATCACGTTCGCCGTCGACGGCCAGGTGAGGGGCGTCGTGATCACCTCGTCCCCAGGCCGGACGCCCACCGCGAGAAGCGCGAGCTGCAGCGCCGCCGTGCCCGACGACACCGCGAGCACGTGCTGCGCGCCGAGGTACTCGGCCACCCGTTCCTCCAGCTCGGCCGCGCGCGGGCCGGTGGTCAGCCAGCCCGAGCGGATCGCCTCGGAGGCGGCCTCGACCTCCTCCTCGCCGACCGCGGGCGGCTGGAAGCTAAGCGGGGTTTTTCGCTTCGACCGGAGCATCGACCGTGTCGAAGCGTATTTGAGCCGCGGCGGCGTCAGCCCGCTCGAGAGCTTGCTCACGGCTCGCTCCGACGGCGATCACGGCGCCGGCGCGGTCGGACCCGCGGCGGAGCGGGCCGAAGACGTGCCCCGGCTGCCTGTACGTCCGGACGGAGACGACGCCCTCGACGGCTTCCGCCTCCTCGACGCCGGCCGTGCCTCGAAGGTCACCCTCCGGCGGTACGAGGAAGCGCGTGCAGGCGCCGCCGACCTGAGGCTCGGGCGTCGGCGCGGCGACCGGCTCGCCGAGCGCGGCCGCCAGCGCGAGGCCGTTGAGATCGACGCCGACGGCCGCGCGGCAGAGCTCCGCGTCGTGCCCGCCGCCGAGGCGAGCCGCCAGCTCCACCACCTGCGGTCCGTTCGAGCCGATCCGCAGCTGCGTGTAGGTGGGGCCGTTCTCGATCCCCAGCGCGGCGGCTGCGCGCTCGGCGACGGCCTCGGCACCGCCCCCGTGCTCGCTGGGCCAGACGTGTGCGAGCGCGACGCCGAACGCCGGCGACTCGGCGGTCAACCGGTCGGTGACCGCGACCGTGTGGAAACGCCCGTCGACCGAGAAGCCGTTGACCGTTACCTCCGGCCCCTCGACGAGCTCCTCGATCAGCGCCGCTCCCGTTCTCGACTCCGCCATCGCGAGCTCGACCGCCCGCGCGAGCGCCGAGCGCTTGCGGACGACCGTCATGCCGCGCTGCCCCTGACGGTCCGGCGCCTTGACGACGCACGGCACCGGGACGTTGCCGTCGCCATTGGCGACCTGCCACGGCACGTGGGGAACGCCCGCCTCGATGAACTTCTCCCGCTGTCGCACCTTCGACAGCGCGAGAGCCGCCGTCTCGGGATCGAGCGGCTGCGGCAGCGACAGCCTGTGGGCCACGCGAGCCGCGATCCCGACGGGCCAGTCCGTTCCGGGAGCGATCACGCCGTCGATGCCGTCGGCCTCGGCCAGGCGTTGGATCGCCGGCTCGTCCTCGGTCGAGATCAGGGCGCGCCGGTCCGCGTATCGGAACCCGGGGGCGGCCGGGTCGCGATCGACGGCGATCACGTAGAGGCCGCGCTCTCGCGCCGCCTCCAGCAATCCAAGCTGTGCCGGCCCGGCGCCTAGGACGAGTAGACGTCGGCCCGGCTCGTTGCTGCCACGGCCCTCCACCAGGCCTCATTGTCGCGATACCACGCGACGGTCCTCTCCAACCCCGCTTCAAAAGACGTTTGCGCCCGCCAGCCGAGCAATCGCGCGGCCTTCTCGGGCGACCCGATGTTCCGCGTCACCTGGCCCGGCCGGTCCTCGGTGTGCACCTTCAGCGAGCGCGGCTTCCCGAGCACGTCGAGGACGAGTTCCGCGATCTCGACGACCGACCTCCCCGCGCCCGTCGCGACGTTGATCGCCTCTCCGGCGAGCGCGGTGCCGGTGTCGACGACGTGAGCGATGGCCTCGGCGTGATCCTCGACGAACACCCAGTCGCGGCTCGCGCGGCCATTGCCGTGGATCGTCAGCGGCTCGTCGTCGAGAGCCTGCGTGATGAAGCGCGGGATCATCTTCTCGGGGTGCTGGTACGGCCCGTAGTTCGTGAACGGCCGAACGATCACGATCGGCAGCCCGTACGTGGCGTGGTAGGCATAGCCGAGGCGGTCGGCACCGGCCTTCGTCGCCGAGTACGGGCTGCGCGGGTTGAGTAGGTTGTCCTCGGTGATCGGCTCGTCCGCGCCGGTCCCGTACACCTCGCAGGAGGAGATGAGCACGAACAGCTCGACCGGCGCTTCGCGGATCGCGTCGAGCAGGATCCGCGTCCCCTCGATGTTCGTCGACACGAACTCGCGTGCGCCCTCGGCGATCGACTGCTCGACGTGCGAGTTCGCGGCCGCGTGCACGACCACGTCGACCTCGCCCACGAGCTGCTTGATCGTTTCCTCGTCCCGGATGTCGCCATGCACGAACGCGAGCCGCTCGTGCGCGAGCACGTCGGCGAGGTTCTCCACATTGCCGGCGTACGTCATCGCGTCGAGCGAGACGACCTCGTGCTCGGTGCGCAGGAGGAAATGACGAACGAAGTGGGACGGGATGAAACCCGCCCCGCCGGTGATCAAGACCTTGCTCAGTCCAGCTCCCTCAACACGGGGAACCCCCTGGTTCCCCCGTGAGCCCCCTCCTCCCGCGCTGCGCCGAGTCCATCCGCAGATGGCGCTTCGCCGGGCAGAGCCCGGCTCCGCGGGAGACCCTCAATCCCCAAGCGATGTCATTCAATCGAGTTCCTTGTCGATCGTGTACAGCGGACGCCCCTCCACCTGCCGATGGATCCTGGCCAGGTACTCGCCGACGAGGGCGAGGATGAAACCCTGCAGGCCGAGCACGAAGACGACGGCCGTGCCGCCGAAGAGCGGCCCGGGGAAGTTCTCGTTCGCGATCCAGTAGACGACCCCGTACGTGCCCAGCGCGACCGTTGCCAGCGTGCAGAAGACGCCGATCGCCAGTCCGATCCACTGGATTGGCTGCGGCCAGAAGCCCGCGAGCACGTTCAGGGCGAGCCTGGTCAGCCGCAACGGCGAGTAGCGAGAACGATCGAGGCGAGAAGAATGGCCGACGTCTACCTCGGTCACGCTCGCGCCGCCCGACAGGACGAGCGCCTTCGTGAACTTCTGACGGCCGATGACGCCGAGCATCGGCTCGACCGCGCCGCGCCGGTACGCGTTGAACGCACAGCCGAAGTCGTCGATCTCGACGCCCGTGAACCGCCGGAGCATCCCGTTGATCAGCCGTGACGGAAGCGTCCGGCCCCACGAGTCGCGGCGCGAGCGGCGGCGGCCGCTGGCGACGTCGCTTCCGTGCTCGACCGCCTCGAAGAGTTTCGGGATGTCCTCGGGCTCGTTCTGGAGATCGGCGTCCATCGTCACGACGATCTCGCCCCGCGCCCGCACGAAGCCGGCGTGCATCGCGGGATGCTGGCCGAAGTTGCGCTTGAAGCGAACCGCGCGAACTCTCGCGTCTTCGCCGTGAAGGCGTTCGAGCCGGCGCCAGGTCCCGTCCACGGAACCGTCGTCGACGAAGATCAGCTCGAACGACCGCCCACTCGGCCCGAGCGAGGCGACGGTCCGGCGGTAGAGCTCCTCGAGCGTGCGTTCCTCGTTGAAGACCGGGACGACGATCGAGAGATCCGGCGCGGCCTCGTCTTCGCGGCTCTGCGCGCGCGCCGGAAAGACCTCGGTTTCGCCCATTTGCAGGGGGACTATACGGCGGCGCGCCGCACGATCTCCGTCACGCGGTCGAGGTCGGTTTCGGTGAGCCGCGTGTGGAAGGGCAGCGCGAGCGCGCGCTCGTAGCAGCGGTCCGCGCCGGGGAACGGCCCCTGGTCGCGGTAGGCCGACAGGCGATGCAGCGCGTACGTCCCGATCTGCGCCTCGATTCCCTGCTCCCGCAGCGCGGCAAGCGCCTCGTCACGCCGCTCGAGCTGAATCACGTACGCCTGCCAGCCGTGCACGTCGCCTTCGTCGGCACTTGGTGTCTCGACGACGTCCGCGAGCCGCTCGGTGTACGCGTCCGCCAGCCGCGTGCGTGCCGCGAGCAGCTCGTCGAGGCGGCGAACCTGCGTCGTCCCGATCGCGCAGAGCAGATCGGAGAGCCGGTAGTTCAGCCCCGGCCGGGGCATATCCCGCCACTCGGGGGGCTGCCAGCCGTGGTGGCGAAGCATGCGGGCGGCGTCCGCAAGCTCGTTGTCGTCGGTCACGACAGCACCGCCTTCGCCGGTCGTGACGATCTTGCGCGGATGGAACGAGAGGCACCCGAGATCGCCGAGGCTCCCGCAGGCCTTTCCGTTGCGCCGGGCGCCGAGCGCGCCCGCCGCGTCCTCGAGCACGATGGGCCCGTCCGGGATCCGCTCCAGCGGCGCCGGCCGGCCGAACAGATGCACGGGAATGATCGCCTTCGTGCGCGGCCCGACCGGGAGCTGCTCCGGGTCGAAATTCATGGTCTCGGGATCCACGTCCACGAGCACCGGACGCGCGCCGACGAGCGCGACGACGTTCGCCGTCGCCGGGAACGTGTAGGCCGGCACGAGCACCTCGTCGCCCGGACCGGTCCCCAGCGCGAGCAGGGCAACGTGCAGCGCGGCGGTCCCGGACGACACCGCGACCGCGTGCGCCGTCTCGCAGACGCGGGCCAGCTCGGCCTCGAACTCGCCCACCTTCGGTCCCATCGTCAGCCGCCCGCTTGCCACCACCTCGGCGAGCGCGTCGATCTCCTCCGGGCCGAGGTCCGGCCAGGCGAGGCGGATCAGGCCTGCGCCAGTTCGCGCGTCCTGTACCAAGCGATCGTCCGCTGGAGCCCTTCGTCCAGGTCGACCCCGGCCTCGAAGCCGAGGATGTCGCGGGCCTTGTCGACGTTCGGGATGCGGAGCTCGACGTCGGCGTAGTGCGGCGGCTGGAGCACGATCTCACCCGGGCATCCGGTGAGACGCTTGATCCGCTGAGCGAGGTCGAAGATGGTCACGGCCGAGCGGGCGTTGCCGACGTTGAAGGAATGGCCGACGGCCTCCGGCCGCTCGAGACAGAGCAACAGCGCGGCGACCATGTCGTCGACGTAGCACCAAGCCCTGATCTGCGAGCCGTCGCCGTGGACGACGAGGTCACGTCCTGCCAGAGCCGCCTCGATGAATGCTCGGATCGCCCCGCCGCCGATCTGCCCCGGGCCGTACACGTTGAAAGGTCGCACGGTCACGACCGGTAGTCCGAACTCCTCGCGATAGGCGTGCGCCATGTGCTCGCCGGCGAGCTTCGAGACCGCGTAGGTCCACCGAGCCTCGCCGACGGAGCCGATCGTCGTCGTCTGGCCTTCGTTCACGTTGTAGGCGTGGGTTCCGAAGACCTCGCTGGTCGAGAAATCGACGAACCGCTCCACGGTCTCGCCGTTGGCGAGCGCCGCCTCGAGCGCGTTGTACGTCCCGATCAGATTCACGCGCATCGTCCGCACCGGGCTCTCGCGCACCGCGTCCACGCCCGCGATCGCGGCTAGGTGGATGACGTGCGTCGCTCCGCTCGCGGCCTCCCGAATGGCGTCGGCGTCGAGGACGTCGCCCTGGACGAAGGTGAGATTCGGGTGGTCGGCGAGGGCGGTCTCGCTGAGGGCGTCGCGATGCAGGTTGTCGAGCGCCACGACCTCGTTCTCCTCGACGAGCAGCGGGATCAGGCTCGTCCCGATGAAGCCGGCGCCGCCTGTCACGAAGATGCGCTTTCCGCTCAGCGGCACACGGCGAGTCTAGCGGTGGGCTTTTGGACCGCCGATATCATCGGCCGCCATGGCAACGGCCCCGCCCGAGATCGAGCGTGAGTTCCTGGACGGTTTTCTCGGGGACGAGAAAGCGCTTCGAACCTACCGCGAGGAGGTCCGGCAGAGCGGGCTGATCGACCACCTCGAACGGGAGACGGCGTTCTTCTGGGATACGGTCAAAGGCGAGACCGACCAGGGCCGGCGCTACAACACCGGGCGCGTCACGGGGAGAGACGGCTACGAGGAGGGGGTCTTCCTGTACGCGATCGTGCGGTCGTTGCAGCCGGATCGCCTCGTCGAGACGGGCGTGTGCAACGGCGTTTCCACCGCGTTTCTGCTGCTCGCCTTGAGAGAGAACCGCCGCGGCCGCTTGACCTCGATCGACTTTCCCGAGGTCGCCGGCGAGGAGTACGGACCCGACGCGTTCTGGCCGGGGAAGGGCGGCGCGGTCATCCCTGTCGGGAAGGACCCCGGCTGGATGATCCCGGCGGAGTTGCGAGCGAGCTGGGAGCTCGTTCTGGGCAAGAGCCAGGACAAGCTGCCGGTTGCGCTCGCCGAGCTCGGGACGATCGACTTCTTCATGCACGACAGCGAGCACTCATACGAATGCATGTCGTTCGAGTTCGAGACGGCCTACCCGGCGCTCCGCGACGGGGGGGTGCTGGTCGCCGACGACGTCACGGCGAACACGGCGCTCGCAGACTTCGCCGCGGCCCAGGGCCGGACGCAGATCCGGATCGGCCCGAAGATGGCGTTCATCGTGAAGTGACCGGCGGCAGGCGCCGCGCCGCGACCGGGTGACGAAGGTCCTCCTCGTCGGAGCCGGGCGCCATCAGCGCCGGGTGATCGCGCGTGCGCACGAGCTCGGCCTCGAGGTTGTGGCCGTCGACCGAAACCCGGACGCACCCGGGCTCGCGGACGCGGACGCGGCCGAGGTCGTCGACTTCCAGGACGTCGGGTCCGTGGTCGCCGCCGGCCGTCGTCACGATGTCGAAGGCGTGCTGACGTACGTAGCGGACCGCGCCGTGCCCGTGGTTGCCGCCGTCGCAGAGGAGCTCGGCTTACCCGGCATCGGCCGGGAGACGGCCCGTCTGATGACGCACAAGGTCGCGCAGCGGCGGCGGCTCGCGGACGCGGGTGTACCGCAGCCGCGCTTTGCGGCGGCGAGGAACCTGCACGAGGCGAGGACGGCGGCGGGCGCGGTGGGCTTCCCGGCCGTGCTGAAGCCTGCCGACTCGGCCGGGCAGCGTGGGATCTTCCTGCTCGCCGGCATGGGCGACGTGGAGCGGCATCTCCACGCGACGCTGGCGGAGTCGCCGAGCGAGGAGGCGATCATCGAGAGCTACCACGACGGTCTCGAGGTGAACACGCTGCTCGTGGCGCGAGACGGCGAGGTCAACCTGGTCACGCTCTCGGATCGAATCCGGCCGCACGGGCAGGGCTTCGGGGTCGCGCTCATGCATCTCTACCCGTCGACGCTGTTCGGGCACGCGCTGGAGGAGACCGAACACATCGCGGCGTTCTCCGTGCACGCGCTCGGATTGAGGGACGGGATCGCCTATCCGCAGCTGCTGACGGCGGAAGCCTCGGAGCCGAAAGTGGTGGAGGTCGCCGCGCGAATCCCCGGTGGGCAGATGGTGGACGTCGCGCTGCTCGGCGCCGGCGTCGACCTGATCGAGGTCGCGCTGCGTCAGGCGCTCGGCGAGCGGATTCCCGGCGAGCTGGTGAGCCCGCGGATCAGCCAGCCGCTCGCGATCTTCTTCCTGACGGCCGAGCCGGGGCCGCTGCCGACGGGACGGGTGCGGAGCGTGAGCGGGCTCGAGCGTGTGCTTGCCTTTCCGGGTGTGGTGCGAGCGGAAGTCTTCCTCGAGGAGGACGAGGTGATCCGACCGGTGCAGCGGGACGGCGATCGACGCGGCTACGTGATCGCGGTGGGCGACACGAATGTGGAGGCGCTCGAGCGGGCGGAGGCCGCCGCGACGCTGCTGGACGTGGAGGTCGAGGAGGTCGAGGCTGCGTGAACCGCGTTGGGATAGGCACAGCCGACCTCCTCCCCGCGTCGAGCGTATCGAGGAAGGTTGCGCGTGTGTGTCACGGGATGTGGAAAAAGCGAGACAGATGAGCTGCGCGTTCGATCTCGAGCACTACGCGGAGCTGCTCGAGGCCGCCGGGTCGGGCGGCTACACCTTTGCCTTCTTCGACCGCGACCCCCGCCCCGGGGATCTCTTACTCCGCCACGATGTCGATCTCTCGCTCGACGCCGCCCTTCGACTCGCGGAGCTCGAAGCCGAGAACGGCGCGCGCGCGACCTATTTCCTGATGACGCAGAGCGTCTTCTACAACCTCGCCTCGCCGGAAGGCGACCATGCGCTCGCCCGGCTCCGTGAGCTCGGCCATCGCGTCGGCCTCCACGCCGTGTGGCCGAACGCCGAGCTCGACGGCCGCTTCGATCGCGTCCTCGCCTGGCACAACCCGGACCCTCAGTACATGTCGCGCGACATCGACGGCGCGGCCAACGTCATGGCCCCGCCCTACTTCGACCCCGACCACTACCGCTCCGACTCCAACCAGCACTGGCGCAGCGGCTGCCCGCACGAGGAGCTTCGGTCGGGCGCCTTCGAATGGCTCCAGCTCCTTACGCACCCTGAAATCTGGGTCTATCCGGGCGCGACCATGCGCGAGTCGATGCTCTCCATGCTCGACGCCGAACGAGAACGCGACTTGCGGCGACTCGAGGAAGACCGGATCGATCTGACGTGAGGAAGCTGACCGTTCTCCTCACCGCGGCCGGCGTGCCCGGCTGCGCGGCCCTCGTGCGCGCCCTGCGCGAGAACGGGGAGCGCGAGATCCGTCTCATTGGGACCGACATGGCGCAGCTGGCCATCGGTCGGCACCTCTGCGACTCCTTCCACGTCGTTCCGGCGGGGACCGAACCGGGCTTCGTCGACGCGCTGGCCGAGCTCTGCGAGCGCGAGGCGGTCGACGCGCTCGTCCCCCAGTCCTCGTACGAGCTGCAGGCGCTGGCCGAGGGCAAAGACCGATTCGGAGACACCGCTGTGCTGATCTCGTCTCCGGACGCCGTGCGGATCTGTAACGACAAGGCCGCGAGCTACGACGCCTTCCCGCATACGCCCCGCCACGCCGTGGCCGCCGGAGCGGACGAGCTCGCCCGGGCGGCCGGGGAGCTCGGCTATCCGGACGAGAACGTCGCGGTCAAGCCGCGGATGTCTTCGGGGTCGCGTGGATTTCGGATCGTCTCGGCCCGCGCCGACCGCCGGCGGCAGCTGCTCGAGAACCGCCCCGGCGTCGCGGAGGCGCTGCGCCTCGAGGAGCTCGTCGAACTGGTGGGTGACGAGGAGATGCTCGTGATGGAGGTCGCGACCGGCAAGGAGCGGACGATCGACGGCATCGCCGAGCGAGGCCGGATCGCGCTGGGCCATCCGAAGACGCGCGAGGAGATGCGGGCCGGGCTCGCGATGTACTTCGAGTCCCTCGACGACCCTGAGCTGATGGACCTCGCCGGCGAGATCGTTGCTCAGCTCGAGCTCGATCACTTCTTCAACATCCAGCTGGTCGGGGAGCACGTGATCGAGGTGAATCCGCGCATCTCGACGGTCGTCTACCAGGAGGATCTGAACATTCCGTACCTCGGGATCAAGCACGCGCTCGGCGAGATCTCGGGCGAGGAGCTCGCGGGCTACGCGGCGCGCGTGCGCCCCTCGCGGCGGGCGCTCCGGTACTTCGACCAGATCGAATGGGACGCCTCCGCGTAACGCATTGCCCGGTCAACTTCGCGGGGATCGGGTGGACGAACGTGCAGGCGCTCCGGCGCAAGGGAGTCGAGGCCAGGCTCGTCGTCTTCGAGCGCCAGGAAAATCATCCCGAGGCGGACGTCTACCTCGACCTGCCGCGCTTTCCGCTGGGCCTCCCGAAGCAGCTGACCGCATTCGCCCGCCTGCTCCCGAAGACCGACGTCTTCCACTTCTACTTCGGCCTCACGCTCGTGCCCAAGCGTCTGCAGTTCCCCGTCCTCCGCGCGGCGCGGAAGAAATCGGTCTTTCACTTCGTCGGCTCGGACATCCGCGGGAAGTCGCGTGCCGAGCTCGCCTTCGGACGCATGGCAGACGTGCAGATCGTCGGTTCCTACGACGCGATCCGCTGGATCCCGGAGGCGGAGGTCGTCCCGCCCGGGATCGACCTGCGGCCGATCGAACCGGTCCCGCCGCGCCCGGACGGTCCGGTCCGGGTCGTCCACGCGGCGCTCAGCCGGACCCGCAAGGGAACGGAGCACGTCGCGCGCGCCTGCGAACAGCTCGGCGTCGAGCTCGACGTGGTCGAGGGCCTGCACCACGGAGACGCCCGCGCCCGCTACGCGCGGGCGGACGTGGTCGTCGACCAGCTGAACTCGGGCTGGTACGGGTTGTTCGCGGTCGAGGCGATGGCGCTCGGAAAGCCCGTGCTCGGCTACCTCCACGAGGAGGCGGTCGAGCGGACCGAACAGGCCTTCGGGCTCAAGGTTCCGATCGTCCGGGCGACCAAGGAAACCCTCGCAGAGGATCTCCTTCCGCTGGTCGAGTCGGGCGAGGAGCGCCGGCGGCTGGGCGAGGCCTCCCGGGCGTATGTCGAACGGGTGCATGACGCCGATCGGATGGCCGACCGCCTGCTGCAGATCTACGCTGCCTTGTAGATGCTCGGGCAGCAGCTCTGGCGCCTCGCCAAGCACTCGGCCATCTACGGCCTGGGCGGAATCGTCTCGCGCCTGCTCGCGGTGCTGCTCCTGCCGCTTTACACGCACTACCTCCAGGGGCGCGATTACGGACGGGTCGAAACGCTGGCGGCGCTCGGCGCCGTGCTCGTCACCCTGCTTCGGTTTGGCATCTCGGCCGCGTTCTTCCGCTTCTACTTCGACTCGGCCGATCCGGCGCGGCGCGTGCTCGTCGTCCGCACCTGCTTCTGGTTCACGATGGTGAGCGCGACGCTGGGTCTCGCCGCCGGCTGGATCGCGGCCGGACCGATTGCGGACGCCCTCTCGCTCGGCGCCGACCAGACTTGGCTCGTGCGCGCCTCTTTCGTCGCCGTGTGGGCGCAGATGAACTACGAACAGCTGACCGCCCTCTTCCGGGTCGAGGAGCGGTCGGTCTCGTACGTGCTGGCGACGATCGCGAACGTGCTCGTGACGGTGGGAGCGACCGTCGTGCTCGTGGTCGGCTTCCACGAGCGGGCGATGGGAGTGATCGTAGGCAACTTCATCGGGACACTGGTCGTCTACTTCGTCCTGCTCGGCTACCGGCGCTACCAACTCGGGCTCCAGTTCGACCGTGCTCTCTTCCGCGAGATGAACCGCTTCGGGATGCCCCTGGTCCCGTCGGCGCTGGCGCTCTGGGTGATCTCGTTCAGCGACCGCTTCTTCATCGCCTCGTTCAAAGGGCAGGCGGAGGTCGGCCACTACTCGATCGGGGTGCGGATCGCGTCTGCGATCCTGCTGATGCTGGTGGCGTTCAGGTCGGCCTGGCCGGCGTTCGCGTACTCGATCGAGGACGACACGGAAGCGCGCCGCACGTACGGCTTCGTGCTCACGTACCTGCTGTTTGTCACCTGCTGGGCCTCGCTCGCGCTGACGCTGCTCTCGCCCTGGCTCGTGCATCTGCTGACCTCGCGCGCCGAGTACGCGGAGGGTTCCCGGGTCGTCGGCCCGCTCGCCTTCGCCGCCGCGGCCTGGGCCGCGTACACCGTCGTCGCCGTCGGCGTCGGGCGGGCGCGGCGCACCCAGTTCAACTGGGTCGTGACCGGCGCGGCCGCGGTCGTGAACGTCGGGCTGAACCTGATCCTCGTCCCGCGCTACGGGATGATCGGAGCCGCCGTCGCGGCGGTGTCGGCATTCACCGTCATGTTCGTGCTGATGGCCGCGCACTCGCAACGCGTCTATCCGATCCCGTACCAGTGGCGGCGAATCGCGCTCGCCGTCGCCGCGGCTGTCGGCATCGCCGTGCTCGGAAAGATCCTCGATGTCCCGTTGCCGGCCGCGGTGCTGCTGTCCGCGGCGTATCCGCTCAGCCTGCTTCCGCTGGGGTTCTATCTGCCGGCCGAGCTGCGACGGTTGCGGGCTGTCGGGCGGCGGCTCGTCGCGCCCGCGCGCTGACCGGCTCGCGCGCCGCAGCCGCCATCGCGAGCGGCATCAGCCCCAGTGCACCCCACGCCATCGGGTCTTCGAAGAAGGCGTTGTAGAACAGCGAGTGCACCGCGATCGCCGCGAGCGAGAGGCTCAGCATCAAAACGGCGCGGCCGGCGAAGGTCACGCGCACGCGGGCGAAGGCGGTGAGGAACGCCGTCGCGAGCAACCACGCAAACAACGCGAGGCCGGGGATCCCCGTCTCGGCCGCGACAGTGACCGGGGTGTCGTGCGACGCGGCCGCCTTCGGATCACGCCCCTTCAAGTGCTTCCGCTGCGCGTACTCGCGCTTGAAGCTGCCGATCCCGCCGCCTTGCAGGGGATGGTCGAGCGCGATCTTCGTCCCGGTCGAGACGAGCTCGAACCTCCCTCCCGACGCGGCGTTGAGGGAGCGGTGCCGGACGCTCGGCAAGGCGAGTGCCACGATGAGCACGCCGACCGCCACGATTCCGACCGGGATTGCGGCCCGGCTGCGCCAGACGAGCCACGAGACGAGCACCACGCCGGCCATCAGCGCGATGAAGCTCGACTGAGAGTAGGAGAACAGTAGACCGATCCATAGTGCCGCGATGACCCCGGTCGCCGCGAGCGCGAGCCGGTTCGCGAGCCCGAACAGGAGCAGGACCAGCGTCGCGAGGATCGCGACGACGAGGAAGCGCCCGTAGATGGAAGGGTCCCAGAAGACCGAGTTGACGCGATAGAAGGGCGCGTACACGTTCGCCACGATCACCTTGGGGTTCCAGAAGACGTCCCGCGTCACGTACTGGTACACGCCGATGCCGGCGAAGAGCAGCGCCATCCCGACAAGCAAGCCATATAGGCCCTTGAGGACATCCGGCCGCCACGTGAGGCGCGCGAGGCCGATCGCCAGCAGACCGAAGGGCAAGAGGAAGAACAACAGCTCGATCGCTCCTTCGTGCAGATCGCTGGTCCAGGCGAGCGACAGTCCGCTCCAGCCCACGAACGCCGCCAGTGGCCACGCGAGCGGCCCGAGCTCCCGTGTCCGGACATCGCCGCGCAGGAGTTCGTAGCCGAAGGCGAGCGCCGCCGCGGCGACGACGCCGTAGAGCGGGACGAGCAGGTTCGCGTCGGTGGCGCCCAGGGTGACGCGAATCCGGACGGGGACGCAAGCGAGCGCGACGAGGGGCAGCAGCCAGGGCCAGCGGCGCAGGACGGCGGCGAGCCCGCCGGCGGCGAGCAGGCCGAGGACGCCCGCGGCGGCGAGCAGTGCCGCGTGGCCGTTCGGAGCGAGATAGGCCGCCAACCCGGCGGCGCCCAGAGCCCAGAAGACGAGCCCGGCCAAGCGCACCTCTCGCCGCGTGGCGAGGAACAGCAGACCCAACCCCGCCGCGCCGACGGGGCCGGCGATATGCGCCAGGGTGGTCAACCCGTCACCACGAGGACGGCGCGGTCACGGTGACCGCGGGCGAAGACGACGAGCGTGTAGGTCCCGGGCTCGCCGGCCAGAATCACGAGCCGCTTCCCTCGCCCCCGGCCGACCCGCGGACCGATCCTCCAGCGGACGGGCCGGGCGTCGGCGAGCACGCGCACGGCGAACCGCTCGCCGGTGCGAACGCGAATCACGTGCCGGGCGAGCTCGAGATAACGCACGTGGACGAACACCGGCCTGCTCGGTACCGCCTGGTTGCCGGCCCGGTCCTCTGCGGCGACCGTCACGCGGTGCCGCCCCTGGCGAAGATGCAGCGTGGACGGGTTCCAGGTGAATGCGAACTGCTTGCGGAAGAACTTGACCTTGGTGCGGAAGCGCCGGTCGACGAACAGGAGAGCGCGCGCCGGCTCGCTCAGCCGGTAACGAATCGTGAGGTAGTCGCGTCGGAAGTCACCGTCCGGAGAGAAGACGTCCGGCCGCACCGAGACCGACTCCACGCGCGGCCGCGCCAGGTCGACGCGAATCGGGTTCGGCAACACGATCGTCCGGTGCTGGCGTGCGAGGTGTACGCGCGGCTTGTACGTCCCGCCAGGCACGATCCGGCCGGCGTCGTCCCGGCCGTTCCAGGCCGTATGGAGGAAGCCGGCGCCGAAATGGCGATGCAACAGCGTGCGGACGACGTCGCCGTGGGCGTCCTCGATGGCGACCGTGACGCGATCAGCCTTGCGGAGACGAAACGCGATCCTCGCCCTGCCGACCCGCGGCGAGAACAGCTTGTCGACGTGCGTCTCGAGGATCGGGCTCTTCTCGAGCTTCAACCCTTCGGTGACCGCGAAGGCGGCCGCCGTGCCGGCGAGGAGAGCCACCACGAGCAGGGTCGGAAGGAACCGCGCCAAACCGAGCCGAGTGTAGTTGGAGGCCGTTAGCGGAGTGTCAGCTCTGGCGCGAGCTCGCGGCGGCGGTCGCGCAGGGCCGCCAGCCCCCAGCCGGAGAGCGCGGCCGCCCCCGCGATGAAGCCGCCGAGGATGACCCAGTTCGCCTCGGGCACGTCGACCAGCTTGATCCCGCTGAGCATGAGCGTCCCGCCGAGCGCGAGCCGCAGGGCCCGCTCGGGGACGCGTACCGTCAGCTGACTCGAGATCAGGATGCCCGGAACGGATCCGACCAGCAGCCAACCCATGGTCCGCACGTCGACGTTGCCGGCGAAGAGGTGACCCATGCCGGCGACCCAGAGCAGGGCGGCCGCGTGGAAGATGTCGGTGCCCACGATCTTGGCGGCAGTGAGGGGGTAGACGAGCAGCATCACGAGTCCGAAGAAGGTGCCGCTGCCGACGGACGTCAGGCCGACGATGAACCCGAAGAGCGCCCCGATGCCGAAGGCGATCAGCCGGTCACGCCGCTCGAGCAAGAAGGGCGCGTTGTTTGGCTGGACGCCCCGCTTGACGAACGTCTTCGCGACGAGCCCCGCGCCGCCCATCATCAGCGCCGCGCCGATCGCATAGGTCTCGACCGAGCGCGCTCCGTCTCCCAACGCCTCGGCGACGCCCACGCCGAGGAGCGACATCGGCCCGGAGCCGAGGAACATCCAGAACGTCAGCCGCGCGTGCACCGTGCCGAGGCGCCTGTGCCGGACGGCGCCGAACGTCTTGAAGATGGCGCCGTGCAGGACGTCCGTGCCCACGGCCACCGTCGGCTTGAAGCCGAACAGGATTACCAGGATCGGGGTCAGCAGCGACCCGCCGCCCATGCCGGTGAGACCGACGAGGATCCCGATCAGCAGGCCGGCGAGGCTGAACTGCCAGGTCATTCCACGTAGGCCCTGATCAGGACCTCCGCCACCTCCGGCCGCGAGAACTCGGACGGAGGAAGCGCCCCCGACGCCAGCAGCTCACGTACCTTCGTGCCCGACAGAAATACGTGCACCTCGCTCTCGTGCGGGCACGTCTTCGGCGTGGCCATCTGGCCGCAGACCCGGCACCAGAACGCGTGCTCGAAGAACATCGGCTCGATGTCGAGCTCGTGCGGCGCGAAGTCGTCGAAGATCAGCTGCGCATCGTAGGTTCCGTAGTAGTCGCCGACGCCGGCGTGGTCACGCCCGACGATGAAGTGCGAGCAGCCGTAGTTCTTGCGGCAGATCGCGTGCCAGATCGCCTCGCGCGGGCCCGCGTAGCGCATCGCCGCGGGGAAGGCGGACAGCAGCACCCGGTCAGGTGGGTAGTAGTTGTCCAGCAGGACGCGGTAACACTCGACCCGGGTCTCGGCAGGGACGTCGTCTGACTTCGTCTCACCGACGAGCGGGTGGACGAGCAGGCCGTCCACCGTCTCAAGCGCGCCCTTGGTCAGATATTCGTGTGCGCGGTGGATCGGATTCCGCGTCTGGAAGCCGACGACGCGCCGCCAGCCGCGCTCTGCGAAGATCGCACGAGTCTGAGCGGGGTCAAGCGCGAGCTCGGGGAACGGCGGCTCGGCGCGCTCGAAGACTGTGACGCGGCCCGCGAGGTAGAGCGGCTTTTGCGCGTACAGCCGTGCAACGCCGGGGTGAGCGTCATCGGTCGTCCGGAAGCAGCGTTCGGCTTCGCGCTCCTTGTCGTACTCGTACACCTGGTCGACGTCGAGCACCGCGAGCGGTCGCGCGCTTTCGTCGGTGAGGGCGACCCGTTCCCCACGCGGGGGGCGGTCGATCGCGAGACAGACCGGGAGCGCCCACGGCAGGCCGCGCTCGAGGCGCATCTCCTCGACGACACGCTCGTAGTTCGGCCTGCCCATGAAACCCTCGAGCGGCGACAGCGCGCCCGCCGCGAGCATCTCGAGGTCGGAGAGCTCCCGCCGCGTGAGCGGAATCTGCTCGAGCTTCTCGACCCCGTCAGGGCGCTCGCCCGTGCGATCGACGAGCTTGCCGCCGTGAGGTGCGATCAGATGCTCTTCGGTCGTGACCGCCATCAGGCCGCGACTTCCGTCTCGATCAGGCCGAGCGCCTCGAGCCTGTCGATCACGATCCGCGCCGACTCCGCCGGCTCGTGCTCCTCGGTCTCGATGCGCAGCTCCGGCGCTTCGGGTTCCTGGTACGGGTCGGAGACGCCGGTGAACTCCTTGAGCTCGCCGCGAAACGCCTTCTCGTACAGACCCTTCACGTCGCGGCGCGCGCACTCCTCGACGGAGGCAGCGACGTGCACCTCGACGAAGGAGCCGAACTCCTCGACGAGGTCACGCGCCTTCCGGCGAGTCTCGACGTAGGGAGAGATTGCGGAGACGATCACCGCCGCGCCGTGGCGGGTCAGGCGCGAGGCAACCCAGCCGATCCGCTCGATGTTCGCGTCGCGATCGGCCTTCGAGAAGCCGAGGCCTTTCGACAGGTGCGTGCGGACGACGTCGCCGTCCAGCCATTCGACCGTATGACCCCGAGCTTCGAGCTCGGGGCGGACGAGCTCGGCAATCGTTGTCTTGCCTGCCCCCGAAAGCCCGGTGAACCAGAGCGTGAAACCGTCAGACATTCGTCTCCTTTGATCGCTCGCCACTCAGCGGGGGAACCTCCCGGTTCCCCCGAACCCCCTCCACCGGTCCGCTAACGCGGACGACGCCTTCGGCGTGGATGCCGCACTCGAGCTTGTCGGAGCCGGCCCACCGTCCGGCCCGCTCCTCCTCGCCCGGCGAGGTCGGCCGGGTGCACGGGATGCAGCCGATCGAGCGATAACCGGCGTCGTGCAGG
The DNA here is from genome assembly GCA_044870105.1 of Gaiellaceae bacterium. GTDB lineage: Bacteria > Actinomycetota > Thermoleophilia > Gaiellales > Gaiellaceae > JBKPFU01. The sequence goes on from JBIOYJ010000086.1 coordinate 20,026, forward strand.
GGGTTGTACGGAATCTCGTTGACGTGGATGTACGCCCAGACGCGCTTCTCGTCCCAGTCGACGAGCGGATGCAGCTTCCAGACGCCGTAGCGCTCCGACCATTGCACCTTGGGAGTCGAGGCGCGGCTCGGGGACTGGTCGCGACGGATGCCCGAGATCCAGGCGTCGTACGGCGCCAGCGCCTCGAGCAGCGGCTCGACCTTGCGGATGTGGCAGCAGCGGTCGGGGTCGCGCTCCCATAGGTTCGGGCCCTCGCGCCGGTGCTGCTCGGCGACGGAGATCACTTCGGGGCCCTGAAGCTGCAGTCCGTAGCGCTCGACCAGGCGGTCGCGAGTCTCGTACGTCTCGCGGAAGAAGAGCTGGGTGTCGAGCTCGATCACCGGGATCTCGAGCCCGAGCTCGGAGACCATGTGCACGAGTACCGACGACTGCTTCTGCCAGGAACAGGTGAGGCAGAGCTTGTCGCCGAACTCCTCGTACGCCCAGCGGAGCAGATCCTCGGCGGCCATCCGCTCGAAATCGAGCTCAGGAAGCGGTGGTGCGCTCGCCACGGAGCAGAACCTCCTTCAGCGTGTCGCCGCGCAGCCCGAGGCGAAGCGTCTCGAGCGGGATGACCTCGTCGGGCGGGATGTTTCCGAGGTTCACGGTCGGCCCGAACTGCTTCACGAACCAGGCCTGAGCGGATTTCGACGGCGCCTCGAAGATCAGTTCGAGCGGGTCGATGTCGTGCACGATCTCGTCCACGAGACCGGTCCGCATCTCGCCCGTCGGCCGGTAGATGCCCGCGGTGCCGCCTTCGCGACCCTCCGTGATCACCTTCCACGCGCCGGCGTCGAGCTCCTCCTTGATCCACTCGACCCACTGGTAGGGCGCGTACACCACGTCCGCGTCCTTGGAGCCGACCTCCGACAGGACGGTGAAGTCGCGCGCAAAGTCGGCGATCAGCTCGAGCTTGCGCTCGCGCGGAAGCTCGATCACGCCGTCCGAGATCTCCACGTGCGTGAGGCCGAGGTCTGTCAGCCAGCGCTTGTAGTCGTCGGTCCTGCCCTGCGTGATGACGACCTCGAAGAAAGTGCCGCCGATGACGACGGGCTTGCCGCGCAGGATCTCCAGCTTGCGACGCAGGTTCGGCGTCACGTACGCGGTGCCCCACCCCAGCTTGACGATGTCGATGTAGTCGCCTGAGGTTTCGAGCACGTCCTCCCAGGCGCGAGGCCCGAGGCCCTTGTCGATCACGTGGGTGAGGCCGCCGGCGCGCGGCGGCAGGCCTAAATCAAAGCCGGGCAGGGTCATGTGGCCGCCCTTCCGGCGCGCGAAAAGCAAGCGATGCAAGGACGGAGGGAGCGCGCGTAGCCGGAGGCTACGGGTGCGACCGAGGACGCGGCAGCGCGCGGCTTTGCAGCCGTCGGAAGCGCGGAGGGCATGTCCCTGTCCGGCGAATTAGAGGCGCTCATAGAGCTCCTCCAGCTTCTTCTTCGCGCGCTCCTGCACGTCGTGGTAGAGCGAATTGCCGTGGGGGTCGATCCCGACCGTGAGCGGGCCGAAGTCGCGGACACGGAACTTCCAGAGGCACTCCGGCATCAGCTCTTCCCACGCGACCTCCTCGATCTCCTCGATCTGAGTCGTCTCGAGCGCGGCGGCTCCGCCGACGATCGCGAAGTAGACCATCCCGTGCCTGCGCATCGGTTCGATTGCCTCGTCCGGGAAACCGCCCTTGCCGCAGATCGCGCGCACCCCGTACTCGGCGCCGAGCGGCTCGGTGAAGCGCACCATCCGCGCCGAGGTGGTCGTGCCGATGCAGACTTTCTCGTACTTGCCGTCGCCGACCTTGCGCACGCCGGGGGCCGTGTGCAGCAGGAACGCCCCGCGGAGATCCATGGGCGGGTCGACGCCCTCGTCGAAGATCCGCATGTGCGAGCGATCCCGGATCCCGATGATGTGACCCTGGACGACCACCTCGTCGCCGGCGCGCAGCTTCAGGATCTCCTGTTCGTCGGCGATCGGGAATGTCACTTCGTGCTGCGCCACTAAAACTCCCGATCGAATTCGACGTCGCCGTCCGAGGTCACGTGCGCCGTTGCCCGGCGCGCTGCCCAACACTGGTAGTTGACGGCCACCGGGTTCAACGTCATGTGCGTGTCGGCGTGCTCCACGTGGCAGGCGAGCACGGTCACGTCGCCGCCGAGCCCCATCGGCCCGACCCCGGTCTCGTTGAGCAGCTCGAACAGCTCCTCCTCGAGCTTCGCCACCTCGGGATCGGGATTCCTCGTCCCGACCGGCCGCGTGATCGCCTCCTTCGCGAGATACATCGCGTAGTCGGCTGAGCCGCCGATCCCGACGCCGACGATTCCAGGCGGGCACGGCTTGCCGCCGGACTCGACGATCGACTCGAGCACGAACTTCTTGATCCCCGCGACGCCGTCGGCGGGAATGCACATCTTCAGGAAGCTCATGTTCTCCGAGCCCGAGCCCTTCGGGATGCACTTCACGTCCAGCCCATCCCAGTTGGGCACGAACTCCCAGTGCACGATCGGAAGGCGGTGGCCGATGTTCGGCCCGGTGTTCTCCCTCGTGATCGTGTGGACAGCATTGGAGCGCAACGGGTGCTCGAGCGTCGCGCGCGCGGTGCCTTCGCGGAGCGCCTCGTAGATCCGCGCGGGGTGGAGCGGGAAGTGCTCGCCGACCCGGCACGTGTAGACGGCGATCCCGGTGTCCTGGCAGACGAGGTTCTTATCGTCGTCCGCGATTCCGACGTTCTTCACGATCGTGTTCAGGACGCGGCGGCCCGCAACGGAGGTCTCGCGCTCGCGCGCCTCCGCCAGCGCGTCTCGCAGGTCCTG
>JBIOYJ010000087.1:0-5323 GCA_044870105.1 Gaiellaceae bacterium
CTCCTCCCTTACGCGGCGGCGACCGGTCGGCTGCCCTCTGCCGGCGTGCTGCTCCTCCTCGGGGTCGCTGGCTTCTTCCTCCCCGATCTGATGCTCAGGTCCGAGATCAAACGGCGGCGCGAGGCGATCTTCCTCGACCTGCCGGAGGCGATAGCCGTGCTCGCGCTCGCACTCGGAGCAGGCCAGTCGCTCCGACAGGCCTTGGAACTGGCAGCGCGCGATTGCCCTGGCCCACTCGGCGAGGAGCTCATCCGAGCGCTCTCGCTCGCACGAAGGGAACGCTCGCTGGGCGAACGGGAAGCACTCGTCCGCATCGCCCGAGACGCGGGTGAACCGACGTTTGCCCGCTTTGCTGAACTCCTCGCGGCCAAGGAGAGCCCATATCTCGACTTTCTTCGCCAGCAGGCGGCGCAGGCGCGAGCCGAGCAGAACCGCTACCTCGAACGCGCTGCCGACCGTGCCTATCTCGCGATGCACGCGCCGGTCGCGCCGCTGCTAGCCGTGCTCGTGCTGCTGCTCGCCTACGGATTCCTTCGTTTCCTTGCCCAGACGGTCTAGCTCGTGAAGGGGGTGACGTACATGCTCGATGCGCTCTGGTTCCGGCTCCTCGAGGCGGCAGAGCGGATGCGCCGCGAGGACCGCGGCGACAGCCTCGTCAATTGGGTTGTGCTCGCCGTCGGCCTTGCCGCCGCCGCGGCCGCGGTTGTGGCTCTGCTCAAGCCGGCGATCCAGACAGGAGGCCAGAAGATCGTCGACTTCATCTCCGGCTCCGGATAGGAAGATGCGACGCATTCGCCGTTCCCTCGCTTGCGAGCGCGGCGACGCCCTCATCGAGGGGCTCTTCGCGCTCGCGCTCGTCCTGCTCGTCGTCGCTGTCGGCGCGCAGGCGCTCGCTTACGCGCACGCGCGTTCCGTCGCCGCCGCGGCCGCACAGGACGGCGCCCGAGCTGCCGCAGCAGCGGGCCCGGAGGCGGGGGTCGCGCGCGCGAACGCGATCCTCGATGCAGCTGGCGGCGCCGGCGCCAACCTTCGTGCGAGCGCCCGCGAGCAGGGCGACGAGGTGACGGTGAGTGTTGACGGCGACGCACCGCGGCTTTTCTCGTTGCCGCTCTTGCTTCCGACCGTCCGTGTCAGTGCAAGCCTTCCGTTCGAGCGTTACCCGACAGCAGAGGCAGCGCCGTGAGACACGTTTCCGGTCGGTTTCGTGAAGAGCGCGGTCAGGCACTCATCTCCGGATTGATCCTGCTCGCGGGGGTTCTGCTCCCTCTGCTCTTCCTGGTCCCGCTTTTCGCGAGGGTGGAGCAGGGCAGGCTCGCGGCCGAACAGGCTGCGCGCGACGCCGTCCGCGCCGCCGTGGAGTCGCCCTCGCCGACGGCGGCGCAGGCCGCGGCTCAGGCGGCGGTCGCTCGCGCCCGCGCACAGACGGGCGAGGAGCTCGAACTCACCCTCGACGGCGAGTTCGTGCGTGGGAGCGTCCTCCGCGCTCGCGTCCGAGGTGAGGTCGCGCTCGCAAGTCTTCCGCTCTTCGGATCGATCGGCAGCGTCGAGGTGAGCGGAAAGGCGGCCGCACCGATCGACCGCTATCGCAGTCTCCTCGTATCGCCCGCGCCATGACGAAATTGGTGCGACACCGGCTCAGGGACGAGCGCGGCGCGGTCCTCGTCGCGGGCCTGCTACTCAGCCTCACGCTCCTCATCGTGATCGGCGCGGCCGTGGACATCGGCCGCGCCTTCATTGAACGCCGCGCGCTCGTCTCGCTCGCCGACGACGCCGCCCTCTCGGGGAGCCAAGCGCTGGACCTAGAGCAGCTCCACGCCGGCCGTCTCGTGCTTGATCCCAGTCAAGCTCGGGCTGCGGCTCTCGGCGTGCTCGAGACCGAGCCGGACCTGCAGGCCCGGGCGAGCGCCAGCCCCGCCTCCGTGGACGTGCGGGTTGAGCGGCAGATCCCGACCCTGCTCCTACGCCTCGTCGGCCTGTCGCGGCTGACGGTGAGGGCGCAGGCGATCGCGGAGCCGCGGGCGCCGTGAAGGCGACACGCGTCATCGCGGCAGCGACCGCGGGCGGGCTCCTCTTTTTTGCCGCCGCTATCCGTCTCGGGGCCGGTGATGCCGAACTCGCCCGCCTTCTGATCCTGGGTACGGCACTCGGCGCGCTTGTCGCCATCGACCTGGCCGAGCATCGGATCCCGAACCGGATTGTGCTACCGGCTTCACTCGCATGTGCCGGGCTGCTCGCAGCCGGAGGCGCGCACCCACGGGAGGTCGTCGCGGGGCTCGCGGTCGTTTTCCTGTTACTCGGCCTGAGCCTCATCTGGCCCGCCTCGTTCGGAATGGGGGACGTGAAGCTTTCGCTGCTCCTGGTTGTTGGGCTCGGGGGACTGGCACCAGTGGCGCTTCTCCTCGGCCTCGGCCTGGCTGCGCTGTTTGGAGGACTGCTCGTCCTTCGATACGGCCGCTCGGCCACCTCGCGCTTGCTTCCCTTGGCGCCGTTTCTCGGCAGCGGCGCTGCGGTGGTCGTGTTGCTGTGAGAGCCCTGGCGTTCCGGCTCTTTTCCCTCTTGGTGACTGCCATGTCGCTTGGTGGGTTCGCACTTCTCTGGCGATTCCGGCCGGCATGGCCGGAGCTTCCGGAATCGCTGTCCTCGCCAGTTACAACTGCGGTACTCCAGCAGCTCGCTCTGATCGCCGCGTGGTTTCTCACCGCGCTCGTTCTCCTCCTGTTGCTCGCGCGCTCGATCCGAGCCCTTTTTGCCCGCGATTGGCGACCACCGCCGCAGGCGCTCAACTCGGGATCGATGCTGACCCGACGCAGCGTCTCGCGCGGTCGAGCACGGGTCGCCGTCGCGTCGGCCGAGCCAGCTTTCGCGCCACCGTTCGCGCTCATCCCGCGCCCGGAGCCCAGAATCGAGCGCCAATACACGCCTGTTCGCGCCGCGACGACGCGGAACGACCCGCTACCGGCGATTGCGCTGCTCGGGCCGCTCGAGATCGCAGCCACGAAGCCGCGCCGGCGCAGGCTGCGCTCCCAGACGCAGGAGCTCCTCGTCTACTTGGCCTTCCACAAGGAGGGCGCAACGACGGACGAGCTCGTTGCGCTTCTCTGGCCTGATGTCGATATAGACAACGCACGGGCGCGAGTCCACCGGGCTGTCAGCGAGGTCCGCTCTCAACTCGGCAAGGTCATCGTCCGCGCAGGAGAGCGGTACGTCCTCGACCGCAACGCAGTCGCACTCGACCTCGACAAGTTCGAAGCCGTACTTGCGCGAGCGGATGCGAGACGCGACGGCGACCGCGAGCAGTTCCTCGAGAAGGCGCTCGCGTACGTCCGTGGCGAACCGCTGGAGGGCACGGACTACCCCTGGGCGGCGGGCGATGTTCGACATCTCCGTGCCAAGGTCGTCGAGCTCCTGGATGAGTTGGGCGACCTCCGCCTCGGCAAGAACAACGCAACCGGTGCGCTCGCCGCCGCCGAACGGGCGCTCGCACTCGATTCCTACAACGAGTCAGCTCACCGGCTCGCCATGCGCGCCGAGTCTGCCCTCCGCCTTCGCGAAGCGATCGCCGCGCGCTATGAGCGGCTCTCCCAGGAACTCGACGCGCAATTCGGTCTCGAGCCGGAGCGTGAGACGCGGCTGCTCTATCGGCGTCTTCTCGGTCAGGACGTCGGAACGGCTTCGGCAGCAACGTAATTCCACTGGCTACGTGAATCCGCTGTATTACAGTTGATTCGCTGATATACTCGGCGCCGGCATGACGACCGGCTCGATCGCCGCGAGGGTGCCGGTCGCCCGGCACGGGATGCGTGCCGCACTGATCGGAACGGCCTCGCTCGTGTTCCTAATTGTGGTGATCGTCGGCGGCATCGTCAGCTGGCCGACCCGCTCTGCCACGTACGCACCGTCACCCGTGGCGATCGCCGACATTCCCGGGGACTACCTCGTCCTGTATCAACAGGCGGCCGCACGCTTCGGCATTGACTGGGCCGTACTGGCCGCGATCGGCAAGATCGAGTGCGACCACGGCCGCAGCCGGGCCGCCGGTTGCAACCCGCCGGGGACCGTCAATAGCGCAGGCGCCACGGGGCCAATGCAGTTCCTCGGCTCGACCTGGCACGTCGGCACCCCGCCGAGGGCCGTTCCCGCCGTCGGACCGCCGACCGCTTCGACAACCCAGGGATACGCGACCGATGGAGACGGCGACGGGATCGCGGATGTCTGGAACCCTGCCGACGCAATCGCCGGAGCGGCCCGCCTTCTCCGAGCGAACGGAGCGCCGGTCGACTACCGAAGGGCGCTCTACGCATACAACCCCGCCGCTTGGTACGTCGACGCGGTCCTCGCGAAGGCCACCGAGTACCGCGGTGCCTTCGCGCCCGGCGCCTCCGGCGACGCGCGGGTCGTATTGGCGTGGGCCGTCGCCCACGTCGGCCGCTTTACGTACAACCTCGGACCTCCAACCGATCGGGGCGGCTCCATACAAGACATGCAGAGTCGGGAGCCGAGTAGCTCGACGTGCGACTGCTCGATGTTCGTGCGCTGGGCCATTGCGCAGGCGGGTCTCGACGTCGGACTTACGACCTCGAGCCAGTGGACAGCGAACGGACTCCTTCCCCCGGGAGACACTGCCCAGCAAACCGCCGTCGTCTCCCGTGGCCTCACCTCCCAGCCGCCGCCCGGTGGGTACCGGCCTGCCGATCTCATCTTCTTCGGTGTGGATGACGGCCCAAGCGGCCACGTTGCCTTGTGGCTGGGAAACGGGCAGATCGTTCAATGCTCGTCCAGCGGTGGCGGCTCGAACATTCGCCCACTTGCCGGCTACGCGGCGCCGACCGGATGGGTCAGGTGGAGGGCGCTCTCCGGTTAGTGGTTTAACGCCTTACCGCTCGATGACGCGTTCACGGACGCGTTCGAGCTCGACCAGCCGACGCAGCTGCATCAGTTGGGGGAGCCTTTCCTCTTCGCCGAGCGCGGAGACCATGCGTGCGAGGTCGCCGATCGACGCGACGGAAGGCCGGACACCACGCCCGAGCGGCTCGCGGGTCGCGGCGCGACGGAGGTCGTCGTAGCCGCGCGTGCCCATTGGCTCGGGGACGATCTTCAACTTGCCGTGCTTGGTTGCCAAGTCCAGCACGGGCTGGGCAGCGATTGTGTCCTCGTTGATCGCGAGCGCGCGTCCGTCGGACCGTGTGGCGTCGAGGTCGCGCAGGGCGGCATTGAGGCGGCGCAGGTTCTCCGGTCGCGTGGAGGGGACGATGTCGAGCCCACGGGTGATCTCCTCGGTCCCTTGCAGCACTCGGGCGAACCCGCCGATCACGATGTAGGTCAC
>JBIOYJ010000088.1:0-11120 GCA_044870105.1 Gaiellaceae bacterium
CCGGTACGTCGAATACGCCGTCGCCGCGCTGCTCGTCGCCGGGATCGTCTACCTGGTGCTCAAACGTCGGGCTACTAAACTGGGTCGGCGTGCCTCCGATCCCGCTCGTTGACGTCAAGGCGCAATACGCGCCTCTTCTGTCCCAGCTGACCGAACGCTTCGACGAGGTTCTCGAGACCGGCACGTTCGTGCTCGGGCCGAACCTCGCGGCCTTCGAGGAGGAGGCGGCCGCCTACCTGGGCGTTCCGGTGACGGTCGGCGTCGCCAACGGCACCGATGCGCTCGTGCTCGTGCTCGAGGCGATGGGCATCGGCGAGGGCGACGAGGTGGTCTGCCCTGCGTTCACGTTCTATGCGACGGCCGAGGCGATCGTCCGGCGCGGCGCGAGGCCGGTCCTCGCGGACATCGATCCGGCCACGCTCAACATCGACCCGGAGGAGGCCGCCTCGAAGGTCACCGACCGCACTCGGGCGATCATGCCCGTGCATCTGTTCGGCCGGCTCGCCCCGCTGACGCAGCTCGCCGAGATCGGCCTGCCGATCGTCGAGGACGCTGCGCAGGCGTTCGGTGCGCGGGGCGCGGCGAAGACCGGGCTCGCCTCCACGTTCAGCTTCTACCCGACCAAGAACCTGTTCGCTCTCGGCGACGGCGGCCTCGTCGCCGCGACTGACGAAAAGCTCGCCGACCGAGTCCGGCTGCTCCGCTTCCATGGCTCGCGGGACAAGAGGACCTTCCAACTGATCGGCACTAACTCCCGCCTCGACGAGCTCCAGGCCGTGTTCCTGCGCCTCTTCCTGAATGAGCTCGACGGCTGGAACCGCGGTCGCCGGGAGGCCGCGGCCCGGTACGCCGAGCTCGGCCTGGGTGAGTTCTGCGAGCTGCCGGAGGACGACGGCGAGCACGTGTTCCACATGTACGTCGTGCGGGCGCCCGAGCGCGACCGGCTGCGCGAGGCGCTCGCCGCGGCCGAGATCGGGCACGCCGCGTACTACACGACCTCGCTGCATCTGCAGCCTGCCCTACGCTTCCTCGGCTACGAGGAGGGGGCATTTCCGGAGACGGAACGCGCCGGACGAGAGAATCTCGCACTGCCGATGTGGCCCTCGATCGACGAGGAGACGCAGGCGCGGGTCGTGTCCGTGATCCGCGAGGCCGCCCGGGTGAGCGTGGCATGATCCCGGTGAACCGGCACAGGATCTGGCAGCTGTTCGCGGATGCGGGGTTGGTTGCGGCGGCCTGGTTCCTCGCTTTCCAACTCCGTTTCGACCACGGCGTACCGCCCTACTATCAGACGCTCTTCGAGCGGACGATCCTGATCGTCGTCGCGCTGAAGCTGGTCGTCTTCATCCTGTTCGGCTTCTACGACCGCTGGTGGAGATACGTCTCCACGCGGGACATGTGGGGCGCCTTCCGCGGCGTCACCGTCGCCTCCCTGATCGCGGACATCACCGTCTACTTCGTCTCCCCGGTCAACGACGTCCGGCTCCCGCGCTCGATCGCCGTGCTCGACTGGCTGATCCTGCTGGCACTGGTCGCCGGAACGCGCCTGCTCGCGCGCACGATCATGGAGCGCCCGGCGGGCGGCCTGGTCGCGCGGGGCAAGGAAGTGGTCGTCGTCGGCGCAGGAGACGCGGGGCAGCTCGTGATCCGGGAGATGCAACGCACGCCTCAGCTCGGCTACACCCCGATCGGGCTGATCGACGACGACCCGCGCAAGAAGAACCTCCGCGTGCACGGCGTCCGCGTGCTCGGTACGACAAGCGACCTTCGCCACATCCTGCGCGACAACCCGCCGGACGAGGTGCTGATCGCGATCCCGTCCGCGTCGGGCGAAGAGCGGCAGAAGATCGTCACGATCACCCGCGAGGAAGGTCTCCCGGTCAAGACGCTGCCGGGCCTCTACGAGCTGATCTCCGGCGACTCGGAGCTGGCGACGCAGATCCGCCCTGTGCAGGTCGAGGACGTTCTCGGCCGCGAGCCGGTCGAGGTCGACCTCGCCGAAGCGGCGTCGTACCTGCGCGACGAGACCGTTTTGGTGACGGGCGCGGGTGGCTCGATCGGCGCCGAGCTCTGCCGCCAGATCGCGCTGGTCGGCCCGCGGCGGCTGATCCTCGTCGAGCAGGGCGAAGCGGCGTTGTACGAGATCGAGCGCGAGCTCGTGGACGAGCGCGGCTTCAACGCCGCGGTTCCCGTCCTGGCCGATGTCGGCAGCGCCGAGAAGATGCGCCAGCTCTTCGATCGTTACCGCCCGGGGATCGTCTTCCATGCGGCCGCGTACAAGCACGTCCCGCTGATGGAGGCGAACCCGCTCGAGTCGGTCCGCAACAACGCACTCGCGACGAAGTGCGTCGCCGACATCGCGGTCGAGTTCGGCGCGCGCCGGTTCGTGCTCGTCTCGACCGACAAGGCGGTCAACCCGAAGACCGTGATGGGCCAGTCGAAGGCGCTGTGCGAGTGGATCGTCGAGGCCTACGGGGCGCGAAACGACATCTCCACCCGCTTCGTCGCCGTTCGCTTCGGCAACGTGCTCGGCTCGTCGGGCAGCGTGATCCCACTCTTCCGGAGGCAGATCGCGAAAGGTGGCCCCGTGACCGTGACCCACTCCGAGATGACGCGCTTCTTCATGACCAGCCAGGAAGCGGGATCGCTCGTGATCCAGGCCGGCTCGATCGGCCAGCGGGGCGACGTGTTCGTGCTGGACATGGGCGAGCCCGTTCGCATCGTGGAGCTGGCCAAGCAGATGATCCGGCTCTCGGGCAAGGAGCCGGACCGCGAGATCCCGATCACGTACGTCGGCTCGCGTCCCGGCGAGAAGCTGCACGAGGAGCTGTGGGCCGAGAACGAGCGGGTGACCGAAACGGCGGTGCCGAAGATCCTCCGGGTCAGTGGCCCGATCGTCGACGCCGCCTGGCTGGACGACGAGCTGGCCGAGCTCAGGCGGCTCGTCGACGCGGGAGAGACGCTCGAGGTCGTGGCTCGGCTGAGCACGATCGTGCGCTCGCCGCAGCTCGTGCGCGCGCCGCTCGAAGAGCGCGTGACGTAGCGGACTTCAGAGCGCCTGGCAGCCGTACTAAAGATGTGCGCGCGCTGCTCGCGATCGTCGTCGTGGTCACACTCGCGGGAGACGCCGCCTGGTCGGCGCGAGCCAAAGGCGAGGGGCCGAACAGCATCGCCGCGGGCTACGGAAGCGTCTGGGTCGGGTTCGGCAACGGGACCGTCAGACGGATCGATCCGCGGACGCACCGGGTCGGGAAGCCGATCAAGGTGGAAGGCTTTGTCAGCGAACTTGCACCCGGTTTCGGATGGATGTGGGCCGCGATCGGGGTCGCCTTCAAGCGAGTCGACCCCGACACGAACCGGGTGCTGGACACGTGCTGCCTCGTGGGGCTCCGACGGACGTCGCCGTCGGCGCCGGCGCCATCTGGGTCGCCGACGTAGAACACAATCAGGTCGTCCGGTTCGACGCCCGCAGCGCCCGGGCCGTCGCGAGGATCCGCATACGAGGACGCCTGGCCGGCGTCGCAGCGGGGAGGGCGGGCATCTGGGCGCTGGCCGTCCCTCCCGGCCTTGAGCTAGATCCGCGCGGGCCGTACATACTCACGCGGATCGATCAGCGGCTGAACCGTGTCAGCTCGCCGCGTCTACGGTTGAGGTGCGCGACCGCCTTCGCCGCCGGGTCGCAGGCTGTGTGGGTTACGGACGCCTGCCGCGGAGTGCTGCTCAAGATCGATCCTGCTACCGGCCGGGTTGTTCGGCGAATCCGCGTCGGCCGGGCAGTTTGGGATGTCGAGCTCGGCGCCGGCTCGGCGTGGGTGGTTGATGCCGATGGGGGACTGGTTCGCCGGATCAGCCCGCGCACGGCACGCGTTACCGCAACGATTCCGGCGGACGGCAGCGTGCTCGCGCTTGGCGAAGGTGCCGTCTGGGTCATGACCGCCGGTGGCCGCGTCGGACTTGTGAGGCAGATCGACCCAAGAACGAATAGGGTCGTCGGCCGGCCAATCCGCCTGTCTGGTTAATTCCCTGTAAGCGTCGCATAATATTCTCTTATGGATACGCGGCAGCTGACCGCGTTCGTCACGGTCGTCGAACGCAAGAGCTTCTCGCAGGCGGCCGAACGCCTCGGCGTGACGCAGCCCGCCGTCAGCCTCCAGGTCCGCTCGCTCGAGAAGCGCCTCGGTCAGAGGCTGCTCGACCGCTCGGGCCGGCGCGTGGAGCCCACCGAGGCCGGTCTTCGGCTCTACCGCGGCGCGCAACGGCTGCTCGCGCTCGAGGAGCAGCTGCTGCAGGATGTCGCCGAAGAGGACGCGACACTACGCGGCACGTTGCAGATCGGCGCGTCGACCGGTCCGGGCGGCACGGTCGTTCCGCTCCTGCTCTGCGAGTTCCAGCGGGAGCATCACGATGTCGCCGTGCAGCTGGAGATCTCGGATACGCAGACGGTCGTCGACCGGGTCGCCGACCGCGAGCTCGAGCTCGGCGTCGTGGGCGCCGCCCGCAGGCACCGATCCGTCGTGTTCGAACCGTTCTTCCACGACGAGGTCGTCCTCGTCTGCCCGCCGGGTCACCGGTTCGCCGGACGGGCGGTGACGCTCGCCGAGCTCCGCGAGGAGCCGCTGATCGTGATGCAGGAGGGCGCGGGCGTTCGGCAGGTGATCGAGGACGAGCTGCGCGACGCCGCGACGCGCCTCCGCGATTTGGACGTGCGGCTCGAGCTCGGTCTCCAGGAGTCGGTCAGGAGCGCCGTCGAGGCGGGCTTCGGCGTCACGTTCATCTCCAAGACCGCGGTCGAGTCCGAGCTCGCGGCCGGGACGCTTGCCTCGGCGAGCGTCGAAGGCCTCGAGCCGTCGCGTGAAATCTCGCTCGTGCGCGGCGCCGGGCGTTCACCGACCCGCGTGGCGCAGGCGTTCCTCGAGTTCGCGCGCGACAAGCTTCCGTGATCGTCCGCTGGGGTCTCGACCAGCTCGGCCCGCTGCTGCGCGAGGTCGGAGTCGAGCGGCCGTTCCTGGTCGCGAGCGAGCGCTGGCCGGATTTCGACGCGGTCGGCCGCTGGAGCGAAGTGCCGACCGACCGTATCGACGAGGTCGCGGGCGCGGCGGCGGGCGCCGACGGGGTGCTCGCGGTCGGCGGCGGCAGCGCGATCGATCTTGGCAAAGCCGTCTCGGCGACGACGGGTGCGCCGCTCGTCTCCGTTCCGACCACGTACTCGGGAGCCGAGTGGACGACCTACTTCGGCGTGCGCGATCCCAGCCGCCGGATGACAGGCGGCGGGGGCGGCGCCCGGCTCGCCGGGATCTTGTACGAGCCGGAGTTGACGCTCGGCCTGCCCCGCGCCGAGAGCGGCGGCACGGCGATGAACGCCTTGGCGCACTGCGCCGAGGCTCTGTACGTACAGGGTCGCAACGAGGAGGGCGATCGGCAGGCGCTCGAAGGCGCGGCGCTGATCGAAGAGCATCTTCCCGTCGTACTCGGGGACGCCCAGGATCGCGAGGCGCGCGCCGGCCTCCTGGAGGGCGCGATGCACGCCGGCGCCGCGCTGGCGGCAGCCGGCCTGGGGCTGGGTCACGCGATGGCACAGGCGGTCGGCGGGCGTTACGGCATTCCCCACGGGGCCGCCAACGCGCTGTGCCTGCCGCCGGCGCTGCGCTTCAACGAGCCGGTCGCGGCGCGGGAGCTCGGCTCGTTGGGGCGGGCGATGGGCACCGAAGATCCGATCGGCCGCACGGAGGAGCTGGCCCGGCTTTCGGGTTACGAGCGGCTTCGCGACCTGGGAGTGCCGGAAGGCGAGCTCGGCGACGTTGCGGAGGCGACAGCCGTGCGTCCGGGCGCGCTCGCGAACCCGCGGCCGGCGTCCCCGGCGCAGATCGAGGAGCTCTTCCGCTCGATCTGGTGAGAATCCACCTGTGAGCGCACAAGGTTTCGAGTTCCGCCTCCTCGGCCCGCTCGAGGTGCTCCAGGACGGCAAACCGCTCAAGCTGGGCGGCGGCAAGCAGCGCGGCGTACTGGCCCTCTTGCTCCTGCACGCGGACGAAGTCGTCGCGGCCGACCGGCTGGTCGATGATCTCTGGGGCGAGGACGCGTCCGAGAAGGCGCACAACACGCTCCAGGTCTACGTCTCGCAGCTGCGAAAGCTTCTCTCGCGGGACGTGCTCGTCACCCAGTCTCCGGGGTACGCGCTCCGAGTGGAGCCGGGTCGGGTCGACGTGCGACGGTTCGAGGTTCTCGTCGAGGAGGCGCGTGCGGCGGAGCCGGGGGTCGCTTCGGCGAAGCTGCACGAGGCGCTCGGGCTCTGGCGTGGCGAGCCGCTCGCGGACTTCCGCGCCGAGGCGTGGGCGGAGCTCGAATGCCGGCGGCTCGAGGAAGCGCGGCTCGCCGCGCTCGAGGAACGCATTGCCGCCGATCTCACGCTCGGCCGGCACACCGAGCTGATTCCCGAGCTCGAGACGCTCGTCCGAGACGAGCCGCTCCGGGAGCGCCTGCGCGCGCAGTTGATGGTCGCGCTATACCGCTCGGGGCGTCAGGCCGACGCGCTGGAGGAGTACCAGCGGGCGAGGCGCACGCTCGTCGACGAGCTCGGAATCGAGCCGAGCCCTGAGCTGCAGCGGCTCGAGAAGCTGATCCTCACCCAGGACGCGGAGCTCGAGGCGCCCGAGCGCGTGTCCCCGCCGAAGTCGACGCTGCCAACGGCGCCGACGCCGCTCGTGGGCCGCAACCGGGAGCTCGTCGCGGCGCTGGAGCTCCTTCGGCGCCCGGACGTGCGGCTGTTGACGCTGACCGGGCCGGGTGGAATCGGCAAGACGCGTTTGGCGCTCGAGGTGGCCCGCGAGGCCGCCGCCGCCTATCCCGACGGCGCGCACTTCGTGCCGCTCGCGCCCGTTTTTGATCCCGAGCTCGTCGAGCCCACGATCGCTCGCTCGCTGAAGATCCCGGAGCACGTCCTTGCGTCCGAGCTTCCCAAACGATCGCTGCTCCTCCTGCTCGACAACTTCGAGCAGGTGGCGGCAGCGGCGCCCCGGCTCGCAGAGCTGCTCGCCGAGGCACCGGGGCTCGAGCTGCTCGTGACCAGCCGCGCGGTGCTGCGGTTGTCGGGCGAGCACGAGTTCGCTGTGCCGCCCCTCGAGCAGGCAGAAGCGGTGGAGCTCTTCGTGCAACGGGCCCAGGCGGCCAAGCACGACTTCGCGCTGACCGAGTCCAACGCGGAAGACGTCGGCCGGATCTGCTCCGGCCTCGACGGCCTGCCGCTCGCGCTCGAGCTGGCGGCGGCCAGGATCAAGCTCTTCAGCCCGTCGGCGATGCTCGGGCGCCTCGAAAAGCGGCTGGAGCTCCTAGCCGGCGGCGCCCAGGACCTACCCGCGCGCCAGCGGACGCTCCGCACCGCGATCGACTGGAGCCACGACCTGCTCGAGGAGCCCGAGCAGAAGCTGCTCGCGGAGCTGGCCGTCTTCGCCGGCGGGTTCACGCTCGAGGCCGTGGAGGCGGTCTGCGGCGAGGACGGCGGCGACGTCCTCGAGCCGCTCGCTTCGCTCGTCGACAAGAGCCTCCTCCGCCGCAGCGAGGGCGACGAGCCGCGCTTCCGGATGCTCCACACGGTGCGCGAATACGCGCTCGAGCGTCTGGAGCAGAGCGGCCGCTTCGAGGCCGTCCACGAGCGCCACGCCGCCTACTACCTCGGGCTTGTCGAGACGGCGGAGAACGAGCTTGCCGGCCCGCACGAGACGGAGTGGTTCGCCCGTCTCGAGGCCGAGCACGACAACCTTCGCTCCGCGCTCGCTTTCCTGCTCGGGCGCGACGCTCCTCGAGCCTTGCGCATCGCCGTCGCTCTTCGCCGGTTCTGGCAGGTGCGCGGTTATCTCGGCGAGGGAAGGCGCGTGACCGAGATGGCGCTGCAGAGTGCCCCGGACGTTCCGCCGGTCACCCGGGCAAAGGCACTGAACAGCCTGGGCGTGCTGGCCGGGGAGCAGGGGGATCTCGATTCCGCGGGGTGGTTTCTCGAGGACGCTCTCGCCGCGTCGCGCGAGGCAGACGACCCCTGGCGCGTCGCCGCCGCGCTGAATAACCTCGGCAACATCGCGCTCTATCGCGAGGAGGGCGAGCGCGCACGGGCGTACTACGAGGAAGGCGCAGCGCTCTGGCGTGAGCTCGGGGACTCGGCCGGGGCGTGCGTCGCGGTCGAGAACCTCGGCTCGGTCGCGCTCGGGCAAGGCGAGGTCGACCGGGCGGTCGAGCTCTTCGAGGAGGCGGCCGCGCTGGCCGAGCAGAGCGGACGCGTTCGCGACCTGGCTTCGACGCGGCGCTCACTCGCCCGCGCGCTGCTTCTCCAGGGCGAGAGCGACCGTGCGACGCCGCTGATCGAGGAGAGCCTGAGGCTCTCGCAGGAGCTCGGCGAGCGCCACGGCGTCGCCGAATGCCTCGACGCGATGGCGGGAACCGGCGCCGTCCGGGGGGACGGCGAGAAGGCGGCGGCGCTTTTCGGTGCGGCGGAAGCCCTCCGCGAGACGATCGGCGCCTCGCGTGCTCCGGATCAGCGCAGCTGGTACGAGCGCATGCTCGAGCGGGCGAAGGCGGAGACCGACGAGGCGCGCTTCGCGAACGCCTACGAGCGCGGCGCCGAGCTCTCGGTCGACGATGCGATCGAGCTCGGCCGCGGGCGGGCGACGAAGGCGAGCGTCTTCACACCGAGCTCCTCGAGCGCATAGCCGTTCCGAAAGCGCTCGGCGAGACCGAGTCGCCGCAGCAGTGCGAGATCGTCGCCGTTCGGTCGCGACGGCCGCTCCTCGACGACGTCGAGGCCGGCCTCGTCGAGCAGCGCCAGATAGTCGCTGCGGCGCAAGCGGTTCTGGAAGTGGATGGGGGAATTCACGAGACCCCACGTCCGCTCCGAGAAACGGAGAAAGTTGTAGCGCGAGACGGACGGGTCGAAGTACGAGTAGTGGTCCTGCATGTCGACGCGGCAGCTGAAGACGCCGTCGGGCTTCAGCAGGCGACGGCACTCGGCGAAGATCCGGCGCAGATCGCCCGGCGGGATGTGCTCGCAGGTGTCTGTGCTCGAGATCACGTCGATCGACGCGGCCGGCAGGCCCGTATCGCGCGCGTCGCAGGGGGCGACGTACTCGATCCCGAGCTCGGCGAGGTCCCGGGGCTTAGGGAGGCCGAGCCGGCGAGCGCTGTCGGCGACGAGGTCCATCCGGACGCTCGGCCGGATGTCCACGAGGATCTGGCGACGGACGCCGTGCTTGTAGTAGAGCAGCGGCACGATCAGGTCCCAGCCGGCCCCGAACTCGTAGAAGACGAGCTCCTCCCGGGGCCGTCGCGGCCCGTGCTCGTCGAAGGCGGCGAGGTGCTGCTCGGCCCGCTCGACCTTGCGGCCGAACGCCGCCTCGCTCGAGGGCAGATTGCGCAATACGCGGCGCTGGACGACGTAGTTCAGCCGTTCGGCCTGCGGCAGGTGTCCGATCGCCTTCTGGAACGCCGCCTTCGCGAGCCACCTCACGGCGGCGAGGATAGTCTCAGCAGGGATCGGCCGAGACGTCGCCGCCGGGGCCCTGCTCGTACAGGTCGCGACCGGGAGCTCGGATCTTCAAGCAGTAGGACGTGGCGTCCGTGCGGACGAGCTCGACGCCCTCGACCTGCGAGACGTCGGCGCCGACGTACGTTCCAGCCTGGGTGCGATAGACGTCGAGCAGGCTGTCTGCGCGGCGCGCGACGAAGGTCGCGCTGGCGATCTGGGCGTCGTCGCGAACTCCGCCGCCCTGCGGGCCGACCTCGCCGCTGACGCCCCGCATCTGCGCCGCGAACAGATACATCCCGACGCAGAGCGAGATCACGAGCGACACGACGCCGAAGAAGCGCATGAACAGTAGATCGGCGCTGGTTCCCGAAGGCTTGAGAATCCATAACGTGTTCTTATGAAAAGCATTACGAGAACGGTGCTAAGCTCCGCGCGTGCGCTTCGACGTCCTCGTCGTCGGCAGCGGTGCATCCGGCCTCGCGGCCGCGGTTTCGGCGGAGCGGGCGGGTGCGAGCGTGGCGCTGGCCGCGAAAGCGGCCCTGCAGTCGTGCAATTCCGCCAAGGCTCAGGGCGGCATCCAGGCGGCCTTCGGCGCCGACGACTCGCCGGAGCTCCATGCCGAGGACGTCTGGACGAGCTCGCACAACACGGCCGACCGGCGGCTCGTCGAGATCCTGACCGGTGAGGCCCCTGCGGCGATTCGCTGGCTCGAGGAGGTCGGCGTCGAGTTCACCCGCGAGAACGGCGGCTACCGGCTCGCCAGGTGCGGCGGCGCGAGCCGAAAGCGGCTGCTTCAGGTGGGCGACCGGACCGGGCATGCGATCACGAAGGCCCTGCGAAAGCAGGTCGAGGCATCGAGCGTGGCCGCGCTTCCCCATTCGCCGCTCCTCGAGCTCCGCCCGAGCGAAGCGGGCTGGCGGGCTCGCTGCGGCGAGCACGTGATCGACACGGCGACGGTGGTGCTGGCCGCCGGCGGGCGGTGCTACAAGGAGGCCGAGGACCGCGGCGAGCTCTCGACCAATCATCCCGGCGCGACCGGCGAGGTGACGCGAATGGCGCTCGAGCTCGGCGCGGAGGCGCGGGACCTCGATGCGCTCCAGTATCACCCCAACGGCGGGGCCTGGCCGCCCAACATGCAGGGTTATTCGATTCCGGAGACGACGCGGGCGTACGGCGCCACGCTTCTGAACGCGGAGCGCGAGGAGTTCACCGACCCGCTGGGGCCGCGCGACGAGGTCTCGCAGGCGATCTTCGACGAAGTCGCCGCCGGCCGCGGGGTCGAGACGCCCGATGGACGACCGGCGGTCTACCTCGACACGACGCGGATTCCGGAGGCCGACGCCGCCGTCTCGCTGCCGTACATGCTTCGGCGCTACCGCGGCGGCGGCATCGACCCGCTCGGGGAGCCGATCTTCACCTATCCGGTACTTCACTATCAGAACGGGGGGCTCGTGATCGACGAGCACGGCGAGACCACCGTCGAGGGTCTCTACGCATGCGGCGAGATCGCCGGCGGGACGCACGGCCGCAACCGCATGATGGGGAACTCGCTGCTCGAGTGCACGGTGTTCGGCCGGCGTGCGGGCCGGGCGGCGGCGGAGAAGGCGAAGGC
>JBIOYJ010000089.1:0-3243 GCA_044870105.1 Gaiellaceae bacterium
GACCGTGAGCTGGCGCTCGATCTGCTCGGGCGTCAGCTCCTCGAAGTAGCCCGCCTCGAAGCTGGCGGCGTTGTTGACGAGCACGTCGATGCGGCCGAACCGGTCGACGGCCGCCTGGACCGCCGCTTCGGCGTCGGCGGGGCTGGTGACGTCCAGCTTGACGACCAGCAGGTCGTCCGCCTCGCCGACGGCCTTCGTCACGTTGTCGGGGTTGCGGCCGGTGGCGACGACGGCGTTGCCGGCGGCGAGTGCCGCCTTGGCGAACGCGACGCCCATGCCGCGCCCGGCGCCGGTGATGAACCAGATCTTCTTGTCGGTCATTGCTCCTCCAATGAGCTCGAGAGAGTCAGTGCTCCTCCACGGAAGCACGCGCCGGCGCCGCGTGACCGTCCCTGTTGATCCAGGTACTGGCAGGCCCCCTCAGCCTGGGCGGAGCGGAGTTACCCTCCTCGTGTGGACACCAGGAACGAGATCCGCGAGTTCCTGACCTCGAGGCGAGCAAGGATCACGCCCGAGCAGTCGGGTCTGCAGTGGTATGGCGAGAACCGGCGCGTGCCCGGGCTCCGCCGGGAGGAGGTGGCGCTGCTTGCCGGGGTCAGCGTCGACTACTACACCCGCCTCGAGCGGGGGAACTTGAGCGGGGTTTCCGAAACTGTGCTGGAGGCGCTGGCCCGTGCCCTTCAGCTCGACGAGGCTGAGCGTGCGCACCTCTTCGACCTCGCCCGGGCGGCGGGCACGACGGCGAGAAACCGTCGCCGCCCGCCGAAGCAGCGGGTCCGGCCGAGCGTGCAACACCTCCTCGACGCGATCACGGGCGCGCCCGCGCTCGTGCAGAACGGCCGCTTGGACATCCTCGCCGCGAACGCGCTCGGGCGTGCCCTCTACTCGGAGATGTACGTCGACCCGGTCCGGCCGGTCAACCACGCCCGGTTCGTCTTCCTCAACCCGCGAGCGCACGACTTCTATCGCGACTGGGAGCGCGCCGCGAACGACACCGTGGCCATCCTGCGCTCCGAAGCCGGCCGCGACCCGTACGACCGTGGTCTGTCAGACCTCGTCGGCGAGCTCTCGACGCAAAGCGAGACGTTCCGCACCCGCTGGGCCGCGCACAACGTCCGCCTCCACCAGACGGGCGCCAAGCATGTTCACCACCCGGTCGTCGGAGATCTCAGCCTGACGTTCGAGATGATGGAGCTCAGGGCCGACAGCGATCTCACCATCCTGACGTACACCGCTGAGCCCGGTTCGAAGTCAGAGGAGGCGTTGAACCTCCTCGCGAGCTGGACAGCGACGCTCGACCATCAGGCGGAGCCGGCAAACGTGACAGACGAACCTTGATCCGAGCTGGGGCTGGGTCGGCGCGTGTCCGAGCGCGAGCAAGTGCGCGGCGACGGGCACCAGGTCACGCCGCTCGAGTTCTTCTTCCACCTGGTCTTCGTGTTCGCACCCAGGTCGCCAGCCTGCTCCCTGACGACGCGACGTGGGGCGGAGCGCCGCGGGATGCTCGTCCTCGCGACGCTCTGGTGGACGTGGAGCGAATACGCGTGGTTGACGAGCACGATGGATGTCGACGGGGG
Organism: Gaiellaceae bacterium; assembly: GCA_044870105.1. GTDB lineage: Bacteria > Actinomycetota > Thermoleophilia > Gaiellales > Gaiellaceae > JBKPFU01. Next base: position 1,578 of record JBIOYJ010000089.1, read on the forward strand.
TGCCGTGGCAACGAGCCGGCACAGAGGGGAAGCGGCCGGACGTAGGGGCCCCGCGACGATCGAGGAGGAAGGCCATGAGCACGCGAACCGAAACCCCCGTCGACCGTCCCGGTGAGCCGCGTCCCACGCGGGTCGTGTCCCGGGACGGGACAGAGATCGCCTACTGGACGAGCGGTGAGGGACCGCCGCTCGTTCTCGTACACGGAGCGCCTGCCGACCACACTCGCTGGCGACCATTGCTGCCGTACCTGGAGCCGCACGCCACGATCCATGCCATGGACAGGCGAGGCCGTGGCGCCAGCGGCGACGGACCCGACTACTGCCTCGAGCGGGAGTTCGAGGATGTCGCCGCCGTGGTCGACGCGGTCGCGGGCGCCTCGGGGTGCACGGTCGACGTGTACGGCCACTCGTTCGGCGGCGTCTGCGCGTTCGGCGGGGCGACGCTGACCTCGAACGTCCGCAGGCTCATCCTCTACGAGGGGTGGCCGCCCGCCGACCCTAATGCGCTCGCCTTTCCTCCCGTTTTCGGCGACCGGCTGGACGAGCTTCTCACAGCGGGGAACCTCGAGGCGGTAGCCGAGACCGTCTTCCGCGAGCTTGCGAAGATGCCGGAAGAGGAGCTCAGCGCGCTCCGGGCCCACCCCTCGTGGCCGGCACGGGTCGCGGCCGCACGTCTGATCCCGCGCGAGATCCGGGCCATCCCCGAGGCAACCTTCGATCCCGAACGCGCGGCGAAGATAAAGGCACCCACCCTCCTGCTGACGGGCGCAGAGAGCGGCGACCCCTCCAAGGCCGACATCGAGACGGTGGCGGCGGCGCTGCCCGAGGCGCGGATCGGTGTCCTCGAGGGCCAGCAGCACGTCGCGGACATCCTCGCCCCCGAGGTGGTCGCGCACCACCTCCTGGCGTTCCTGCGCGACCAGCGCTGAAGGCGGCCAAGACCAGCACGTCGACATCACGCCCTCCACAAGCCGAGCCGCAGCGCTCGAACGCCCGCCGGTCCCGGTCGAGTATGACGGCCTCAGCCTCCGGGAGACGGTGTCGGAGACCGCTCGGCGTCAAGTGGCCTTCTGCACCGGATGTGTGTCGATCTTTCCACAGCGCGCGCCGCGGGCCGCCATCCGCGCGCGTGGTCGCGGCGAGATCGCGAGAGGAGTTTCCTGGGCGTCGCGATCGCGCTTGCGAGGCGAGTGCCGAATCGGCGGGAAAGGACGGGAGCGACGGGACTCGAACCCGCGACACCCGGCGTGACAGGCCGGTGTTCGCGCCACGGACTCTCGCTAACGCACCGGTTTCTGCAACAAGCGGCTTCGGCTCCGCTTCGGCCCGCTGAGATGCGGTGAGATGCGCCGAGGCGCGCTGAAACCGGTACCAAGTCCAGTACCAAGTTCACATTCTGTTGCCCTGAGAGACGACGCAGGCCACCACAGTAAGTGGCCGTATGCAGGCAGTTTTTGGACGGAGCGGCGTAGGAGTCGAACCTACCCACCGATGGGCTACACCGGTTTCGCCGGTTTTGAAGCTCTGTTACGAAGGTCCAACTAAGCACTGAAGCGGGGTTTCGGCTCCGCTTCAGTCCATCTAGATGCAGTTGGGTGCGGTGAGACCAGTACCAATTCCAGTACCAAGTTCTGGCCGCGCCCTAGCTCCACGGGACCCGGTTTGG
>JBIOYJ010000090.1:0-15674 GCA_044870105.1 Gaiellaceae bacterium
CGGCGCCATGAGCGGCGTGCGCCTGCGCGACACGGTCACGGACGAGACCTCGGAGCTCGAAGCCCAGGGGCTCTTCGTGGCCATCGGCCATGATCCCAACACGAAGCTCTTCCTCGGCTGGCTCGACCATGACGAGGCCGGCTATCTGGTCACGAAGCCGCACACGACGGAGACCAACCTCCCCGGTGTCTTTGCCGCGGGGGACGTGCAGGATCACGTCTACCGCCAGGCGGTCACCGCCGCGGGGTCAGGCTCGATGGCGGCGCTCGACGCGGAGCGCTTCCTCGCGGCCGAGGAAGGCCACGAGGGCACGGCGCTGACGGCGCCGCGCGTCGAGCCGGCCGAAGCCGAGCCGGCGGAGGTCTAGCCGAGGCGCCAAGTAGCCTCGGCCGGATGGCCGAGTGGATCGATCTGCTCGATCCGGGCAGACCCGAGCTGGCGGATGCGCTTCCGCGGCAGATCCACGAGCGCGCGCTCGAGCTCCTGCTCGCGCCCGCCCGGCACGACGACGAGCCGCGTCCGCGCCTCGAGGGGCACGACGACTACGTCTTCGGCGTCTTCCTCGTCCCGATCTGCGTTCGCGAGGAAGACCGCGTCTTCTACCAGGAGGTCGACCTGATCGCGACGCGCGAGCGCTTGGTGACCGTTCGGAAGACGCCGGAACGTGGCCATCCGTTCGATCCCAGCGCGGCTCAGGCGGTGACCGAGACCGAGGTCGGCGCAATGGCCTACCGACTGGTCGATCAGATTGCGGAGGACTACCTCGACCTCGTTGACGCGCTGAACGACGAGATCGACGAGCTCGAGGAGGGGATCGATCGGTGGCGCTCCTCTCAGATCCGACAGCGGATCTCGCAGCTTCGGCACGACCTTCTTCACGTCCGCCGCGCGCTTGCCCCCACCCGCGACGCGGTCCACCAGGTCGTGGACAAGCGAATCGACATCCGCCGCGGGCACGAGCTCTTTCCGCGCGACATCGAGCTCGACTTCGCCGACGCCTACGACAAGCTGCTCCGCGCCGTCGACGGGCTCGACCTCTCGCGCGACCTGCTCTCCAGCGCCCGCGACTATCATCAGGCGAAGATCGCGAACGACCAGAACGAGGTGACCAAGCGGTTGACGGTGATCGCTTCGGTGCTGCTCGTTCCGACGTTCATCGTCGGCCTGTACGGCCAGAACTTCCGCCACATCCCGGAGCTCGACTGGGGCTTCGGTTACTGGTGGAGCTGGGGCTGGATCTTGGTCACGACGCTGCTCCAGCTGCTGTTCTTCCGCTGGCTCGGATGGATCGGCGGCGAGCCGCTCGGCCGGCCGAAGGTCCCGCCGCTTCGACGGCTCGATCCGCGCGCGTTGCACGGGCGGCGACGCAGGACTGGGTAGCTACGATCGGCCGGTGCCCTACTTCATCTGCCCGAACTGCAAGGAGCGGTCGATCGACCACGACCGCGTCGAAGGCCTGACGCAACAGTCGGTCTCCTGTCACCGTTGCGGGTTCGGCTTCCTCTTCGAGCTGATGGACGACTACTACCCGGGGCCGAACACGGGCTTCGTCGTCTGTGACCGGGGCGGCCGGGTGCTCGCCACCGGACGCGGCGTCTTCGAGCTGACCGGTTACGCCGAGGGCGACGTGATGGGCCGCGACATGATCGAGAGCTTCAGCCTCGGCGGATTCGAAGAGGAGCGGAACCCCGCAAGGCTCGCGCTCGAGTGGGGCGTGCGGCGGCTGGGCGAGCGGCTCGAGCTGCGAACGCGGGCGGGGAACGCGAAGGCAGTGGTCGCGGACTTCTTCCCCGCCTATGACGAGGACGGCGGGTTGCTCGTCGCCTTATCGCCGCGCTAGACGCGACTCGCCGGACAAAGCTCGCTGAGCACGCAGGCCTCGCAGCGTGGCATGCGCGCGAGGCAGACGCGGCGGCCGTGCCAGATCAGCAGGTGCGGAAACAGTCCCCAGTGCTCGCGCGGGACGAGCTTTTGAAGGTCGCGCTCGACCTTGACCGGGTCGTGTTGGCGCGTCAGCCCGAGCCGCTGTGAGAGCCGCCGAACGTGCGTGTCGACCACGATCCCCTGCGGCTCGCCAAGCTCGGCGGCGACGACGTTCGCGGTCTTGCGCGCCACCCCCGGTAGCCGGAGGAGATCCTCGACGCGCCGCGGCACGCGGCCGTCGAAGTCCTCGATCAGCATCCGCATCGTGCCGCGCAAGGCCTTCGCCTTCTGGCGGAAGAAACCCGTGGCGTAGATGTCCCGCTCGAGCTCCTCAAGCGGGACGGCGAGGTAATCCTCGGGCCGGCGGTACTTGCGGAAGAGCCGCTCCGTGACGCGGTTCACGTTCACGTCGGTCGTCTGCGCCGAGAGCATCACGGCCACGAGCAGCTGGAGCTCGTCGTCGAAGCGGAGCGCGATCTTCGCGTCAGGGTGCTCGCGCTCGAGCCGCTGGATGATCGGGAGGATGCGCTCTCGCTTCGGCCCGACGCGCCGACGGGCCTCGGCCAGGTAACTAGGCGGCACCGGCGACCGGCTCAGCAGCCGTGACCGCCCCGCCGCCGTTGCGCAGGCGCGGCCCGGCGCAGACGAGGTCGAGCGCGGGGCAGCCGGCGCAGGCAGACTCGCTCGGCGTCGGCGGGAAGAGACCCGCCTGGATCTCCGCGATCGCGGCCGACAGTTCCGCCTCGAGCGACGGCACGTCCTCCTTGCGGTAGCTCTCCGCGATCAGGTCGTCCGGCCGCTCGAGGAACTGGTAGACGACCTCGGCTTCCTCGGCTCCGCCCCGGAAGCACGCGAGCGCATACACGAGCCGCTGGAGGCGGTAGTCGTGGTCGACGACCTCCTCCGGCTCGGCCTCCTCGAGGATGTTCGTCTTGTAGTCGACGACGAGGGCGCGGCCGTCGGCTTGATGAAGGACGTCGAGTCGGCCGTGCAGGAGGACGCCGTCGTGCTCGAACGCGAATGGGCGCTCGACCGCTGCGCCCTCGAGCGACGCGATCCGGCCCGCGAGCTCGGAGTCGCAGTAAGCGGACACGAGCCCGGCGATGCGCTCGAGCTCGGCCTCGGTAGCGGCCGGGTACCACGCTCGTACCTGCTCGACATCGGGAGCGGCGGGAGCGCGGAGATCGACCTGCTCGAGCAGTCGGTGAACGGCGTCGCCGACCTCGGTCGCGGCAAGACCCTCCTGACCCGGGACGCCGCCCGCCCCGTCGGCCGGACGCATGCCGACGACGCGCTCCGCGTAGTAGCGGTACGAGCAGCGAGCGAAGAGCGACAGCGCGCTGTAGGAAAGCATGCGGACCTTGTGCAGCGGCGGCTCGGGAACGGGCGCGAGCTCGGGCAGCGTCGGGGCGAACGGCACCGCCTGGCCCTCGGTCTGCGCAAACAGCTCCAGCTGACTCTCTCCCGGAAGAATCTCCGGCGCTTCCGGGACGGCCTCGGGGCGATGGCGATCGAGTCGCACAAGAATTCGAGCGCGTTCTCGCTCGATCTCCGTGACCTCGTTCGTCAGCTCGACATCCAGCCGCTCGAGCACCCACTCGATCGGCGTTCGGTCGCCGCCCTTCGCCGGGTCGACCGAGCCGGCCACGATCAGGCGGTCGATCGCCCGGGTCATGGCGACGTAGTAGAGGCGACGGCGCTCGGCTTCAGCTTCCGTGCGGTTCGCTTCCTTCACCGCTTCGTACTCGGTCGAGCCCACGCGCTTTCCGGTCACGGGATCGGCGACGCGGAAGCCGACGCGCCCGTCCGGCAGCGCCAGAATCTCGTCTGCCGACGGCGTCATGCGCTCACGGCCGGCGTCGGCAACGACCACGACCTTGAACTCGAGCCCCTTGGCCGCGTGAATCGTCAGCAGGCGGACGACGTCTGCATCCTCCTCTTCGGCCACCGCCTCGAGCTCCTTGGCGCCGGCCTCGGCCTGGTCGCGAACGAAGCGCACGAAGCTCTCGATGTCGGCGCCGCGCAGTTCCTCGTAGGACCGCGCCAGGCGCGCGAGCTTGCGCAGGTTGGCATAGCGCCTCCGCCCATCCCACTGCGCGAGCACAGCCAGGTCGTAGTCGTGCGCGGTGACGATCTCCTCGCAAAGCCGCTCGAGTGAGAGCACTGACGCCGCGGCGGCCAGTCGGTCGAAGCGCTGGCGGAGAGCCTTGATGAGGCGAGCGTCGCGTGGTGTGAGACCCTCGGGGAGTGAGCGCTCGAGACCGGTGAACAGCGGCCGCTTGGGCGCCGCTCGGCGGAGCAGCACCAGACCGTCGTTCGAGAGACCGACGAAGGGCGACGCGAGCACCGACGCGAGCGCCTGGTCGTCGTAGCGGTTGTGCAGGAGTCGCAGATAGGCGAGGAGGTCGCCGACCTGCTGCTGGCCGAAATAGCCGCGCCCGGTCGAGCGGTAGGTCGGCAGGCCGAGTGCCCGAAGCTCCTCCTCGTACCACTCCGCGTCCGTGCCCGCGGCGAAGAGCAGCACGATCTCGCCGGGGTTGGCCGCGCCGGAGTCGACGAGCTCCTTCACCCGCGCCGCCACATGCCGAGCCTCGGCGCGTCGCCAGTGCGTTCCGGTGTCCGCGTAGCTTGACTTGTCGGTGACGAGGAGCTCGACGGGAGTGCCGAAGACCGGATCGGGGAACTCACCCGAGGCCGCGAGCGGCTGAAACTCGTCGCCGAAGTCGGCGGCAAACAGGTAGTTGACCGCCCAGAGCACCTCGGGCCGCGAGCGGTAGTTCAGCGTCAGCGGCAGCACCCGCTTAGCCTCCGCACGCCGCTCGCGGAAGACCTGGACGTCGGCGTGCCGGAAGCCGTAGATCGACTGGAATTCGTCTCCCACGAAGAAGACTTCTTCGCCCGCGATGAGATCGATGAGCTCGCACTGGAGTCGGTTCGTGTCCTGGAACTCGTCGACCATGACCGCCCTGAAGCGCCACGCCTCCCGCTCGCGGATCTCCTCGTGCGCGCGCAGCAGGTCGCGCGCCCGCAGCTGGAGATCCTCGAAGTCGAGTGCCGACTCGCGGTCCTTCGCCGCCTCGTAGCTCCCGGCGAATGCGCCCAGCAGCTCCTGCAAGAGCTCACGATCGCGAACGGCCGCCTCGTCGAGCGCGGCCTGCTCGACCGCCCGCCGGGACTCTTCGTAGAGGGCAAACCGCTCGCGCGGGCCACCGCGCGTCTGGTAGCCGGAGAGATCGAGCAGGCGGTCGACCGGCGGTGGGCTTTCGAGCAGTTCCAGCGCGCGAGCAACCTGCTCGCGCTGCCGCTCCGCCGGCGGCATCGCGGCGGTGTCGTCGATCGTGCACCGCGCGGCTTCGCGCCACTCCTCCAGTCGCTCCTCGAGTCCCGGCCCCTCGCCGACCCGCAGCTCGAGCGGCCCGCCCGCCGACCTCAGCGTCTCGTAGACGCCGGCGAGCATGCGGCGGAGGGGTCGCGCTCCATACGTGGCGAGCAGCCGCAGCCGCTCGGGCTCTTCGGTCGCGCAGAACACCGTCAGCGCCTCCTCGAACGCCTCGCCGGCGATGACGCGGGCCTGGCTGTCGTCCAGCACCCGGAAGCGCGGATCGACGCCCGCCGCGAAGGGATACGCGCGAATGAGGCGGTGGCAGAAGCCGTGGATGGTCGAGATCCAGGCGCCGTCGAGCTCGCGCGCCAGCTCCGGCCGGCCCCGCTCGACGAGACGCTCCCGGATCCTGCTGCGCAGCTCGCCGGCCGCCTTCTCGGTGTACGTGATGACGAGGATCGACTCGACATCGAGGCCTCGATCACAGACGGCGTCCGCAAAGCGCTCGACCAGGACGAGCGTCTTCCCCGTGCCCGCTCCGGCGGAGACGAAGACGTTGCCGGTCGCCTCGATCGCGGCTTGCTGCTCTTCGTTCGGGACGCGGCTCATGCCCGCCTCACCCGGCACATCGTCCAGAGCTCACACCACGGCGGGCAGTCGCCTCCGCGCGGATCGTGCCTGACGTCGCCGGCGCGGATGCGCTTGACGAACCCGCGCGCCAGCTCCTGTGCCCGGTCGACCTGGCCCCAGAACGACTCCTCGTCCAGGTAGTCGTTGCGCTGGAAGCCGGGAACGCCGTCCTCCTTGGCTTCCGCGCGCAATAGTCCGCGCGCCTCGCGCCGTCCCCCCAGCGCCCGATAGACGCCGCCCAGCGGCTCCAACCCGACGAGGTCGCGCAGCACGAGCATGTAGAGCGGAATCTGCAGCCGCAGCTCGCTCTCGATCTTCGCGGCGGAGTGCGCGGTCTTCCCCGACTTGTAGTCCTGCACGATCGCCCGCGCGCTGAACTGGTCGACGTCGATGCGGTCGATTTTTCCGGCGAGCGCGAAGCCGCCCAGGTCGAGCCCTGCCTGGAGCTCCGGCGCCGAGCGCTCCGAGCCGAACGAGACCTCGAAGCGGCGCGGGACGAGCGGCGACTTCGATTCCGCCTCGTCGCGGACGAACTGCTCGAGATCGCGCCAGAGTCCCTGGTGGAGCTCGCGGCGCTGAAGCTCGGTGAGCTCGATCCGGACTCCCGCAACCGCTTCGTCGAGACATTTGCGTGCGAACTCGATCGCCTCGTGAAGCTTGCCGGGCTCGACCTTCTCGATCCCGAGCTCCTTAGGCAAGCCCGCGAAGAACTTGTGCAGCGCCGTGTGGGCGATCGAGCCGCGCAGCTTGGCGTCGACCTCCGAGTCGATCGTCTTCGGATCGACGACCCGGTCGAGGAGCCAGATCGACGAGCAGTCGGCGAACGCCTCGAGCTCGGTGACGCCGAAGGTCGTCTTGGCGCGAACCTGCTCGAGCACGTCGGGATGGGTGAGCCGCGTCGGCCGGTCGAAAGCGCCAAGCGCGCGCTCGAGTTGCCGCTCCCAGCCGTTCGCGCGAGCCAGCGCGCGCGCCGAGCTCTCGTCGTCGGAGGCGAGCGCAGCGACCGCGCGCAGCCGCTCCCGGTCCGTGGGCGCCCCGTCGAGTGACCACGTGAGCGAGGCGAGTGGCCGCCGGCGGGTTGCGCGCCGGACCTCCTCACCGTCGAAGAGCGCCCGCGCTTCGTCCCAGAAGGGACTCGCCTCGCGCGGCGAGCCCTCGTCGTTTGCGGCCTCGCGGACGAGATAGAGCCGCCGACCGGCGCGGGTGCAAGCCGTGTAGAAGAGATACCGGTCACGCTCGACCCGGTCGGGACGAACGAGCCGAGCGTCGCGATTGCCGTCATCGAGCTCGCTCCGCTGATCGTCGTCCAGGAACGGCGAAGCGTCGGGACGGCGGGGCAGGCTGCCCTGCTCGAGCCCGAGAATGAACACGATCTCGTAGCGTCGTGTCCGCCCTCGCATCAGGTCGAGCACAGCGACGCGCCCAGCCTCGCCGGCGCCCGAGAGCCGCACCTGGGCTCGATCGAGCGCGAGCAGCACGTCGTCGATGGAGACGTCGTTCCCGAGGCTCTGCCAGCCCTCGAGCTCCTCGAGCGCGCGCGCGATCGCTTCGTGGGCGCGGAGGTCGAGCCTGGACGCCGCGCCGACCGGCGGGGCTTCCAGCCCATATGCGTTTCGGAGCATTGTCCGGGCGAGCGAGGAAACGGCGGCGAGCGTGCTCGGCGCGCTGCGCAGGAGCTCGAGCGCGGGCAGCGGGCGGCCGTCCCGGAGACGCGTGGTCTCCTCCTCCACGCGCTCGCGCGTGTGCACCGCGCGGCCGCGGAGCCGTCCCTCGAGATAGTCCACGTGAGCGCGTGAGAGCCCCGAGTAGGGCGATCGCAGGAAGGCATAGAGCTCGGAGCGCCCGCCGCCGCGCCACTCGAACGCGAGCAGGGAGAGCAGAGCGCGGCCGAACGGTGTGTTGTCGAGCCGCACTCGACCCTCGATCGCATACGGCACCCGCATCGTCTCCAGGGCGGTCTCGAGCGGCGCGCGCAGGCGTTCGACGGAAGGACAGACGAGCGCAATCTGCTCCGCCGCAATGCCCTCACGAAGCAGCGCGAGCAGCTCTTCGGCGACGAGCTCGAGGGTCGCGCGGGTCCCGGCGCCCTCCAGGAAGCGGACGGCCCCCTGCAGCGGCGGCGCCTCGCCCGCCTCACCGAAGAGAGCACGCTCCAAGTGCGCGAGCGCTGGCGGCGCGAACTCGCCGTAGGCCGGCGGAAGCTCCTCGACGTTCGGGCTCGCGAGCGCCGCGAGGTCGGAGGCGGTGCGCTCTAGCGAGCCGAATGCGGCGCGGCCGGGCTCGTACGGAAGCGAGACGGTCACCTCCGTCCGGCCGGCGAGCGCCTGTAAGAGCGACCACTCCGTGCCGGTCAGATCCTCGAATCCGTACGCGAAGACGGGCCGGTCGTCCCACGCGCCGAGCTCGGAGGCGATGCGCTCCGCCGCCCGTCGCTCCTGCAGCTGGCGATCCCAGAGTCCGGCCCGGTCGAGCTCGGCCCGGTAGTCGCGGTAGAGGCCACCGAGATCGCCTTCGAGCGAGTCGGGGTCGATGAGGCCTGACTCGAGCTCTCCGATCGTCGCCGCCAGCGAGTCGGCGAACCCGGCGAACCGCGCCGAGCGGCTCCAGCCGTTCAGTGTTCCCCGTTCGACCACCCTGCGAACGAGGAGCGTCCGCTGCAGGTCGCTCGCCACCCGGCGGTTGTCCTCCCCGGGGCCGAGGCGCTCGAACAGATCGGCGAAGGTGACGATCGAGCCGCCCATCAAGGCGCCGGTTTGACGAAGCAGGTCTCGCTCGACGCGCTCGACGTCCGGCCGGTTCGGCACGATGAGGAACGGATCGCGATCGAGCGACGCCAGGTACCGCTCGAGCAGGAGCCGCACTTTCCCCGCGTTTGCGGGGCCGGTTAGGAGTGTCAGCGGCATCCCGCCCATGCTAGTCGGGCGGGCTGACACCTCCTCTCACGCGCGCGTGAAGAAGGTGGAAAGAGCGCGAAACGCCCGGAGGCCTAGGCGGCTGCCGCTGCCGACTTAGGTCGGCGCCCGCGGCGGGCCGCGGCGCGGCCCGGCATTTGGCCGGCGCAGTTGTCGCAGAGATCCGCTTGCTTCGATCCGCGACGAGCATCGGCAAAGTTGATGCGCATCGTCGCGCCTTTGCTCTCGTCGATTTCTCGGCCACAGTTGTCGCAAACGAGCACGGTCTTGCGAGCCATGGGAGTGCCCTCCTTTTGTCGAGAGAATACGCGGAGACTAAACGAACGGAGAATGCAATTCTACGCGGCTTCTCGCGAGTCTTCGCGCGAGCGGCGAATCCGCCACGATCGAAGGAGCGAGAGCAGAGCCTGTTCTTCGGGATCGAGGCCGGTGTCGCGCGCACCGACGACGCGCAAATGGCGAGGCCGGAAATCATCGATCGTTCTCCCGTCCCGATACTGCTCGACGACCGCCGGACTGACGTATGACGACCGCGCGACCGCCGGTGTGTTGCCCAGCCGCCGGCCGACCGAGCGCATGACGGCGGCGATCTGGCCCTTGGCATCCGCTTCGGTCTCGGGAGGACCGCGCTCGGCGAACTCGATCGCCGCCACGAGAGTGCCGCCCCAGGTGCGGAAATCCTTGGCGGTGAAATCCTCGCCCATGTGCTCCTGGATGTAGTCGTTCAACCTGCGGCCCGTGAGATTGACCAACGTCCCGTCCTCCGAGCGGTAGCGGAAAAGCGTGCCTCCGCCCTTCAGCTCGCGCAGGGTGCGGATTGCCTCGGCGAGCTCGGCGTCCACGAGCGCGGTTCGCACCCAGGCGCGGTTCTTGCCGCGAAAGCGGAACGAGACGCGCTTCCCGCGCACCGTCGCGTGGCTCCGTCGCAGCGTCGTGATACCGAATGTCTTGTGCCGCTTGGCGTAACGGGCGTCGCCGACGCGAAACCAGCCGAGATTGATCAGCCGCACCGCGACGGCGCACGTCCATTCCGGCTCGCACGCCTCGAGCGCGATGTGCTCCGCCATCGCCTCGCGCAAATCGGGCAGCCGCTCTGCGAAGCGAATCAACTTGTCGAATTTCGCCTGCTCTTGCTGGGCGCGAAAGTCGCCGTGATAGAGGTACTGACGCCGTCCTGCAGCGTCGATTCCGGTCGCCTGGAGCTTCGCGCTCGGCCTCGGCGAAATCCATACCTCTTTCCAGGCGGGAGGAATCACGAGCGCCTCGATGCGCGCGAGTTTCTCTGGATCGCGAATCCTCCGCCCCTTCGAATCCAGGTACCGAGAGTGTCGCCGGGATCCCTCGCGCTTCCAGCCGCCCCTGCGCGCCATGGCCGCTGTTTAGCCCGCGGAGAGCGGCACTAATCCCCAAATAGAATCGCGTTCGATGGAGGCGAATACGATCGTCGTGCTCGAGGGCGACGAGACGGGCCAGGAGCTGCTCGAGGAATCGCTCCGCGTCCTGGCACCCGAGGTGCTCGGCTTCGAGCTCGAGTTCAAACGCTTCGATCTCTCCCTGGGGTCGCGGCGCGAGACGTCGAACGGCATCGTCTACGAAGCTGCCGCGGCGGTGCGGGAGGCCGGATTGGGACTGAAAGCGGCCACGATCACGCCGGAGGGAAAGGACGATGTGGGCTCGCCGAACCGGATCCTGCGAGAGGAGATCGGCGGCCGGGTGATCGTGCGGACCGGGCGCCGGATCCCGGGAATCGTCCCGCTCGGCGGCGTTCATGCTCCGATCTCAGTCGTCCGGATGGCCGTCGGCGACGCCTACGGCGCGAAGGAGTGGCGCGAAGGCGAGGGCGCGGCGGAGGTCGCCTTCCGAACCGAGCGAATCGAGCGCGCGGTCTGCCGTGACGTCGCCGAGTTCGCGTTTCGCCTCGCCGACCGCACTGGCGCCAAGGTTTTCGGCGGGCCCAAGTACACCGTCAGCCCCGTGTACGAGGGGATGCTGAAGGAGGAGATGGATGCCGCCGCGGAACGCCATCCCGAGATCCGCTACGAGCCGCAGCTGATTGACGCAACGTTTGCGCTACTCGTTGCCTCGAGCGGCGACCCGCTCGTGATTCCCGCCCTGAACCGCGACGGGGACATCCTCTCCGATCTCGTCCTGCCCCTCTTCGGCTCGATCGCGGGGTCGGAATCGCTGCTCGTCGCTCTGGACGACGACTTCGCGGAACGCGTGGTCGTCGCCGAGGCCGCGCACGGGACCGCGCCCTCGCTCCACGGCAAGAACGTCGCGAACCCGATGGCAATGATCCTCGCCGGCGCGGCCCTGCTCGGCTACGCGGGAGAACGCGCCCAGGCGGCCTCACGCGCGATTCGGGAGGCCTGCCTCGAAGCTGTCGCGGACGGCGTCCGCACCGCGGATCTCGGTGGGCACGCCGGCACAAGCGAGTTCACCGACGATGTGATCCGCCGCACTCGCTCGAAGCTCGAAGTCTGGGCGACCCTCTAGCAGCGCGCCCTAGAGCTCGGTCTCGGCGCCGACCATCCGCCGCTTCCAGTAGCGGAAGACGAGGAATCCGACCGCGGCGAGCACGACCACCGCCGCGCCGCCGATCAGGCCGTACCGGCCGATCGCATCGGCGGCCGCCTTGCCCACGTAGTACGCGACGAGCCCGATCAGGCACGCCCACGCGATCCCGCCGGCCGCATTCCAGAGCAGGAAGCGCCACCACGGCATCCGGCTCACTCCCGCGAGCCACGCCGACGTGATCCGAAGGATCGCGACGAAGCGGCCGATGAACACGGTCTTGCCGCCGTGACGGGCGAAGAACTCTTCCGCCCTGGGCAGGATCCGCTCCGCGTGCCGGTTGATGCGCGGCCATCGTTGCAGCAGCCGGCGCCCGCCGAGGCGCCCGAGCCAGTAGCCGACATTGTCGCCGAGGATCGCGCCGGCCGCGGCGACGACGATCACCCAGGTGATGTCGAACTTGCCGTTCGAGGCCAGGACGGCAGCCGCGACCAGCGCCGTCTCGCCGGGGAGCGGAATTCCCGCCGACTCGAGCCCGACGAGGAAGAAGAGAACGACGAGCCCGAAGCTCTTGACGAGGTGCTCCACGCTCCAGCCAGTCTACGGACGGTCTAGGGACGTATCTCGAGCGCCATCAGGACGGCGTCGAGCACGTCGCCGTCTCGCCGATAGTGACGCCGGCGGAGACCCTCCCGCTCGAATCCGAACTGCTCGTAGAGACGGATCGCAGGCTCGTTGTGCGGGAAGACGTGGAGCTCGATCTTCTCCACCTCCGCCTCACGCGCCCAAGCGACGGCCTGCTCGAGCAGCGCACGCCCGATGCCGCGTCGCCGGTGCGACGCTGCGACGAGGAGTCCGAGGTCCGCGACGTGCGAGCTCGCCGGGTTGGTGTCGCGCGCCAACGACAACCTGGCGACGATCCCCTCCGGCGACTCGGCGACGAACACGGCCGCGTGCGGCGACCGTCGCACCGCGCGCAGATACCGGCGCTCCTCGCCGACGCCCCGCCAGGCGCGTGCGATCAGCCAGCCTTCGGGCTCCGCACTGACCTCCTGCCCCAGCGCCACGAGCGCAGCGGCGTCCGCCGGCGTGGCGCGGCGGATGACCACTTCGTTCACGCGCAAATCTTCTGATCGTGCGTGTCGACCGGTCATTTCAGACGGCCGCGCGGGCAGCCCGCGCGGCCTGAGGGAGACACCGCAAGCGGCGTCTCACCACACCACGACGCCCTGCCCGCCGCGGCGCGGATCGCCGGCGGCCGCCAACGTGCCGTCCTCGCGGAGCTCGACGCCGGACGCTCCGCCGAAGTAGAGGTTCCGGCGCCGCCAGCGGACGAGCTCGTAGCCGAGCGCGGCGAGGCGGTCGAGCTCCTGCGCGTCCGCTCCGCCCTCGCAGTGGACGTGCGGTTCCTCCAGATGCACACGCGGCCGCTCGATCGCCTCGTCGACCGGCAGCCCGTGCACCGCGACGTTGACGACGATCTGGAGGATGGCGCCGCGGAGTCGAATCGATCCCGCGCTGCCGACCACGAGCCGAGGGCGGCCGTCGCGCAGCACAAGCGACGGCGCCATCATGCTGGTCAGCCTCCTTCCCGACTGGGTGCGAGCGCCCACGGGATTCAGGTCGTACTCGCCCAGCATGTTGTTCAGGTGGATGCCCGTTCCCGGCACGATGACGCCCGAGCCGGAGCCGTTCGAGGCCGTGAACGACGCAGCGTTGCCGCGCTCGTCGACGACGGAGATGTGGGTCGTGCTGCCGAGCCGCCCCGCGACCTCGTTCACTCTCCCCCCGGCATAGAGGCGCTGTGGAAGCCCGCCGCGGAAGAGGTCGGCTGCGAAGGCGCCCTCCCGGGCGCGGTTCTGCTCGCGCATGACCTCGATCAGCCGCGCGATCGCCTCGGCGCTCCCGGGCGGACCGCCCGGGCCGGCGCGGTCCAGGAGCAGGAGCCCGTAGCCGATCAGAACTCCTCCCGACGACGGCGGCGGGTTCGTCACGAACTCGTGGCCGCAGAACCCGACACGGATCGGCCGGCGGCGGATGACCCGGTAGGAGCGCAGGTCCTCGTCGGTGATCGCGCCGCCAAGCTCGCGCACGTGACGAACGAGTGCATGGGCGAGGTCGCCCTCGTAGAAGGCCGAAGCGCCTTCCGCAGCCAGCAGCTCGAGCGTCTCCGCGAGCTCGGGTTGGACCAGCCGGTCGCCGGCCACGAGCCGGCTGCCGCCGGGGCCGTAGATCCTCCGGCCCGATTCGTCGCGACGGAGGATCAGATCGAGGATCGCGTGCAGGTAGGCCTGCTGTCGCGTCAGCTCCACGCCCTCGCGCGCGACCCGAATCGCGGGCTCGAGCAGGCGTGCCCAGGGCAAGGTCCCATACGTCTTGTGAGCATGTTCCATCCCGGCGATCGTCCCTGGGACGGCGCACGACCCGGCGCCGATGTGGAAGACCTGCGTCGTGTCCTCGAAGGCGACGTCCACGGTCTCCATCTCGGCGGCCGCGTGCCTGCCGAGCCCGCGGCCGGGCACGGCGACGAAGAAGTCGAGCAGCCGATCGGTATGGTCGCGCGCGCGGTGGACGAGCATGAAGCCGCCCGCGGCAGGCCCCGTGAGCGGGCTCTCGGCGACCCAGGAGACGAAGCCCGCGGCGATGCAGGCATCGACGGCATTCCCGCCCTCGGCGAGGACGTCGGCGCCGGCCTGGGCCGTCAGCCGATGCCCGGCGGCGACTGCTCCTCTCATGGCGGCCTAGCCTAGAAGGATTGGCGAAACGCAGTCTGTGCCGGCGGCGAGCGGCGTTCCGCCAAACCCTCTAGAGGTACTTTGCGAGCGTCGACATCACGTCGCGGAGCACGGTGGCACGCCCGTTCTCGAACCGCAGCGCGAACTCGCCGAAGCCGACGACGCCGGCCGCCGCGCGGGCCCGCACGTACGCCTCACGCCAGCGGTTCACCGCTGCCCGGGGCAGGTGCCGCACGTTGCCTCCGATGCCCACGCCGAGCCGGTAGCCGGGGGTCATCCCGGCCACGTACTTCCGCGCGAGCGCCTGGCGCGCCGGCCCGCCTCGGGCGAGGTCGCGCTGGCCCTGGCCGAAGACCCGCGCCACCGCGCCGGGATCGCCGACGAAGTCGGGGTACTCCTTCCCGAGCAGGCGAAGCGCCGCGCTGTTCAGCTGCCGCCAGAAGACGCTGACCTCGAGATCCGGCTCACGCCGCGCGAGCGGAAAGGCGGTGTGCGCCATCCAGACGAGCCCTTGCTGGGAGCGATCGCCCAGCTTGGCCCGTCCCAGGTGGAGGCCGCGGAGAACCCCTCGAACGAACTGCCGCAGCGGCGCCGCCCGAGGCGCCGCGCACTCGGCCATCAGCTCGTCCAGCTGCCAGCTGTCGACGACGACCCCGTCGGCGCGTGCCGCCCGGACCGCGTCGCGGAACCGGCCGCCGAGCTCGACCCCCCAGCGAAGGCGGTCGTCGGGCGTGAGGCTCGGGAGTCGCGAGAACGCTGGCACCTGGCCGCGGAATCTCGCCTGGAGCTTCGCGTCATCCTCGGGAGCCAGTCGCCGCTGCTCCCAGTAAAAGGGATTCGGAAGGATTGGAAACATCGGCGCGTACCGAGCTCCGGGGCGCCCGTGGACGCCGCGGGCGATCGCGGCGCTGATCCCGTAGCTGCCGAGATATACCGGCGTCCCGGCCGGCAACGCCGCCGCGCGCACCGCTTCGTCCCGAGGTCCTTCTCCTCGAAGTACGAGAGGACGAGGGTCCGGGGCAGGGCGTTTAGGAGGGCTTGACGAAACGGTGGCTATGCCGCGGGGCTGCGCTGCTCGCCCCGATGCTGCGTCCTCGGTCGCGCCCGTATTTCTTCAAATACGAACGCTCCCTGCGTCCTGGCCTCGGAACGAGCATCACACCCCCGACTGCGAGCACCGTTCCGCCAAGACCTCCTAGTTGAGGAAGCTCGGCGGCTCGAGCGGATCTTCGCCGTCGCCCGAGGCGACGATCGCGCCACGCGGCGCCCGGCGCTCGGCGAAGCCCGTCGCGATCACGGTCACCCAGACCTGGCCGTTGAGGCGATCGTCGACGGTCGCTCCGAAGATTATGTTCGTGTCCTCGGTCGCGGCCTGGCGCACGACTTCTGCGGCCTCGTTCACCTCGTAGAGCGAGAGATCGTCCCCGCCCGCGATCGAGAGCAGGATTCCCTTGGCGCCGAGCACCTGGCGGTCGATCAGCGGCGAGCGCAGCGCCCGCTCGGCCGCTTCCCGCGCCCTGTTTTCGCTCGTCGAGAAGCCGATGCCCATCAACGCGGAGCCGGCCTCCTTCATGATCGTCCGCACGTCCGCGAAGTCGAGGTTGATCAAGCCGGGCAGCGTGATCAGGTCGCAGATCC
>JBIOYJ010000091.1:0-5096 GCA_044870105.1 Gaiellaceae bacterium
AGGCGATCCGCGAGGTCGAGGCCGCCCGCACTTCCGACGAGGCCGATCGGGAGCTTCGCGGGCGCATGGGCTTCATGGAGACGGCGCGGCGCAGGCGTCAGACGGAGGCGGTCGCCCGCCGCGAGGAGGAGCTCGCTGACGGACACGCTGCCGTCCGCTTCGCCGGTTACGTCACGGTCTCCGCGCGCACGATGGAGGAGCTCGAGCGGCAATGCTCCGAGGTCGAGCACGCGGCTCAGATGGCCAGGCTCGAGTTGCTCCGTCTCTACGGACAACAAGAGCAGGCGTTCACCTACACGCTGCCGCTCTGCCGGGGTCTGCAATGAAGGTGAAAGGACAGCCGGGCCATCGCGCGACGACGGCGCACGTCCAGGCGGCGTATCCGTTCGTCGCCGAAGGCGGCCTCGGCGGCCGCGGCGCCTACATCGGTCGCGACGTCTACGGAGGCTCCTTCTGCTACGACCCATGGGAGCTGTACGGCAAAGAGCTGACGAGCCCGAACGCGGTCGTGATCGGGATTGTCGGACGCGCGAAGTCGAGTCTCGTCAAGACCTACGTGCTGCGCCAGTCCGTCTTCGGGCGGCAGGCGTGGGTCGTCGACGTCAAGGGCGAGTACGAACGGCTCGCCGAAGCGATCGGCGTGCGTCCGATCGCGCTCTCGCCGGGCGGACAGGTCAGGCTCAACCCGCTCACGCCGCGCGGCGGACCCGAGCGGCAGCTCAATCTCCTCTACTCGGTCGCAGCAGCCGCGCTGGAGCGGCCGCTGACGCCAGAGGAGAAGCGAGCCGGCCAGGAGGCAATAACGATTTTGGCGCGACGCTCGGATCGGGAGCCGACGCTTCCCGCCGTCGTCGACGTCCTCGTCCACCCCAGCGCCGAGATGGCCGAGGCGCTCGCGATGGATGTGTCCGACATCGCGAACGCCGTCCGGCCGATGGCGTTCGCGCTCGACCAGCTATGCACGGGCAACTTGCGCGGCATGTTCGACGGCCCGACCACGCCCGGCCTCGACCTCGACGCGCCGCTCGTCGTCCTCAACCTCCGGGCCGTCCTCAACACGCACACCGCGGCGCTCGGGATCCTGATGACCTGCGCTACGGCGTGGCTGCAGGCGATGTTCGAAGCGGAGACCGACGCGCGCGGCGCGAAGCGAATCGTCGTCGTCGACGAGGGCTGGCGCATCCTCTCCAGCCTCGGCATCGGCGAGTGGTTGCAGCAGTCGTTCAAGCTCTCACGCGCCCTAGGCACACAGAACGTCGTCGTCCTTCACAGGCTCTCCGACCTACGCGCCGCGGGCACCGAGGGAAGTCGCGAGCTGCGGCTCGCCGAGGGACTGCTCGCCGACGCTGAGACGAAGGTCGTCTACGCGCAGCCGCCCGACCAGCTGCCGGAGGCGCGCGAGCTGCTCGGCCTCACGGACACCGAGGCGGAACTACTGCCCCACCTGCGGCGCGGCTGGGCGCTCTGGAAGGTCGGCCAGCGCGCCTTCCTCGTCCAGCATCGGCTCTCCTCGCTCGAGCGCACGATCGTTGACACGGATGCGCGCATGCTCGTCAAGGCGGCGGCGGCATGAAGACCGGCTGGAGCGCGCCCCGGTTCCCAGCCGGGGGCACGCCGGACGCGCATCCGCTCGAGACTCTCGCGCTCCGCCTGCTCGCGGGTCTAGTCGCCGCCGGCGCGCTCCTGTGGCTGACGGGTCAACTTTCAGGTCGGCTTACGAGTGGAGTCTGGCCGCCCGTGCGCCCCTCGGAGATCGGCTCGGTCGTGATCGAGTACCCGAATCATGTCGGCGATCCCGCTCGGGCCTGGCCCGCCCGCGCGCGAGACCTGGTGCCGGGGCCGTTGCCGTTCTACGGAACGTTCATGGCACTCGTCCTCCCAATGCTTGCGGCAGCCGTCTGGTTTTCCGTTCACGGCGCGGACCGGAAAGGCGTCGCGCGCGGCGCACGCTGGGCGCGGCCGCGCGACCTTCGCTCGCTGCGCGCGCACGGCCACGACTCGGGCCGTCTGACCCTCGGCCGCGTCAACGGCCGGCTCGTCGCGGCCGAGCCGCGGCAATCCGCGATCGTCATTGGACCGACGCAGACGGGCAAGACGACCGGCTTCGCGATCCCGGCGATCCTCGAATGGCAGGGGCCGGTGGTCGCGACCTCCGTTAAGACGGACCTTCTTCGGGAGACCCTGACCGCGCGGTCGTCGCGTCGCGGTGCGAAGACGTGGGTATACGACCCGACTGGCAGCACGGGCCTGCCGGGAGCGGGCTGGACGCCACTGATGGAGTCACTCAACTGGCAGGGCGCCCAACGCGTGGCCGACTGGCTCGTGCGCGCGGCGCGTCCGAGCAGCGCGACGAGCGACGCCGCCGACTTTTGGTACGGCGCGACATCAAAGGCGCTTGCACCGATTCTGCTCGCAGCCGCCTGCAGCGGCGGAACGATGGCGCAGGTCGTGCAGTGGGTGGACGGCCAGGAAGACGAGCCGGTGCGATTCGCGCTCGAAGCTAACGGCGAGGAAGAAGCTGTCACCGCATTCGAGGCGATCTCGATGTGGGACGAGCGGACGCGCGGCAGCGTCTACGCGACGGCACAGACAGTTCTAATCGCGTACACCGACCCCGGCGTTCTGGCATCGGCCATGAGCGCCGAGCTCCGCGCCGAGCGCCTCCTCGACGGCGGCTGCCATACCGCCTACCTCTGCGCTCCGGCTCACGAGCAGCGCCGACTGCAGCCACTCTTCGCAACGCTCGTACAGGAGATCGTCGGGCATGCCTACGACCGCAGCACGGAAACTGGAAAGCCGCTCGATCCGCCGCTGCTGCTCGTCTTGGACGAGTGCGCCAACATCGCACCGCTGCGCGAACTCGCCACGCTCGCCTCGACCGGCGCCGGACAGGGAATCCAGCTCGTCTCCGTCTTCCAGGACATCGCCCAAATCAACGCCGTCTACGGCCGCGACCGCGCGCCCACCATCGTCTCCAACCACCGCGCCAAGGTCATCCTCTCGGGCATTGCGGACCCGCCGACTCTCGAGTACCTCGCCCGGCTGCTCGGCGACGAGGAGGTGCGCCAGGTATCGGCGACCTCGGGCACCGAGGGCCGCCACTCGACCACCGAGTCCGTCGCCTACCGCAAGCTCGCGCCCGCGAACGTTCTTCGCGAGATGCGGCCAGGGAAGGGCATCCTCGTCTATGGCCACCTGCCCCCGACGCCGATCGCACTGCGTCCCTGGTTCAAAGAACGCCGGCTACGTCGACTCGCGAGGCTCGGACAGCGCCGACCGGAGGCCGCGCTATCGTGAATCGCATGCTCGAAGACCTGAGCATCCTGCCGCCGAAGCGGCTTGAGAAGGAACTAGAGACGCTGTCTCACGAAGCGCTTGCATGCGATGCGGTGACGGTGTTCGATGGCGATCCCGACGCAGGCTTGACTGTCGCGATCCATGTCGACTCGCGCGGACGAGGTGACATTCTCGACCTCGCGCGAGTCGTCGAAGACGATCCATCCGTACAGGCGTCCTGCGGCTGGTCGCTCCTCCCGCCGAACCGCCACCGCCCCCAGTGGCGCCTGCTTCTCCGGGTGGGCTTTGAGCGCCCTGTGCATTGCGAGTTCACCGTCGGCTTCGACGTCCACGACCACGCGAGCGACCCGCTGCGCGCGACGCTCTCGCTCCTCCTCGCCGCCAACCGCCTCGTCTTTGCGTTGGACGGACCGGTCGACTCTGAACAACCACTCGTCTGGATAGCAGCACCCGTGGTGCGCGAACCCGTCCTCGAACTGCTTACTGCCGTCGGCCTGTAACCAACCGCCCGACCGCCCGACTGTCGGCAATCATCGCTCGAGTACGAGTGCACGTGGTTCGCGAGTACGCTCGCCCCGCGGGATCTCCACGTCCACGCGATCCGGGACGCGTTGCGATGCGCGATCGACCGTGCGGAACTGGAGCCTGGCGTCCTCAAGCAAGGAGACAGCCTCGGCGAGCCGCTCGTCCGCCAATGCGATCGCATGACGTTGCAACGCGACGTCAACGCGAAGGTTTTCCTTACGGCGGCGGCGCAGCGTGCTACAGCGACCGAGCTCGCGCTCGGCGGTCGTCAGCTTTCGCTCCGCGGCGTCGCGCGTCTTGGCGAGCGCGCTGCGCTTCTGCTCGAGCAGCCGAAGCTGTAGTTGTTCCTCCGGCGTGAGCGCCGAGCGCTCGATCTCCGGGCGTGCCTCGTGCCGTGGTCCGGACGGCAGCGGTCGCTGGTCGACGGCGAGCAGCTCGATCGCGGATTCCTCAAGCGCGCGGCCGAAGCGGGTGAGCGGATCGCGATCGTCGAGGATATGGAAGTCGCTTTCGTGCTCCCGCGGAGTGCCGGTGACGTAGAGGCGCGTCTGCGCGCGGGCGCGCGAGAGGGCCACGTAGGCCCATTCCTGCAGCCGTGCTTCGCCCGCGCCGAGGACGAAGGCACGCTCGACGGTGAGGCCCTGGGCCGCGTGTCCCGTGAGTGCGTATGCGTGGCGGACATTCCCCGTCTCGAGATAGCGGCGGCTCAGGTCGACCGTGGGTCCGCGGTCGGTTGCGATCGCGAGCGTTCGCCGTTCGACATCGACCCGCTCGACGGTGCCGGTCGTGCCGTTCTTGACGCCGAGCACGGTGTTGTTGCGCAGGCAGACGATGCGATCGCCGATGGCGAACTCGCGCTCGGCCACGCGGAGCCGCTCCCTGCCGAGGCGGCCGTCGGCATCCATGAGCGACCGGGCGAGCTGGTTGAGATCGGCGACGTCGCGGCGACGCAAGGCGAGCATGACGTTGCCGGCAAGGTCGTCGCGGGCCTGCGCCCACCAGTCGGTCAGGAGACGTGCTCGTGTCGTGACGGGGCTGTCGGAGACCACGAGCCGTTCGCGCTTCTCGGCGTAGGCGAGGTAGTCCCGGCCGACGCCCGCCCGGACCCTGGCGAGCGCTTCTCGTTCGAGCTGGTCTCGCTGGCGGCGGTTCTCCCGGAGGACGACGGCGCCTTCGCGTTCGACGATCCCGGCGAAGAGGCCGCCGGCGCCGACGGCGGGGAGCTGGTGCGGGTCACCGATCAGGATCGCCTTCCCCTGCGCCCGTTCGACTAG
>JBIOYJ010000092.1:0-10228 GCA_044870105.1 Gaiellaceae bacterium
GTGATCAGGATCACCGAGGAGTTGAACTCGTCCTTGAGGCGGTCGATCAACTCGATGATCTGCGCCTGGATCGTCACGTCGAGCGCGGTCGTCGGCTCGTCCGCGATCAGCACGTCGGGGTTGCAGGAGAGCGCCATCGCGATCATCGCGCGCTGCCGCATCCCGCCCGAGAACTGGTGCGGGTAGTCGTCGACCCGCTGGCCGGGCTTCGGAATCCCGACCTGGCGGAGCAGGTCGACGGCGCGGCGCTTGGCCGTCTGCTTAGAGATCTTCTCGTGCGTGACGATCGCCTCGACGATCTGGTTGCCGACCTTGTAGACCGGGTTCAGCGACGTCATCGGGTCCTGGAAGATCATCGCGATCTCGGCGCCGCGGACGTCCTGCAGGCGCGCCTCGGACTCGACGATCAGGTTGCGGCCCTTGTAGATCACTTCGCCCTCGAAGGCGGCGTTCGCCCCGCGCGTGAGGCCGAGGACGGTCAGCGCGCTGACGCTCTTGCCCGAGCCGGACTCGCCGACGATCCCGAGCACGTGCCCGCGCTCGAGCTCGAAGTCCACCCCGTCGACGGCGCGCACGATCCCGTCCTCGGTGTTGAAGCGGACCTTCAGCCCTTTGACTTCGAGCAGCGGTTCGGCCATCAGCGGATTGCGAGTGTACCCGGCGCGTGGCAGCGTTCCGCCGATACGCGAGCGCGGCGAGTGCAGGGAAATCTAGTCAAGGGGCCGTGACTACACTCAAGTGCGGCATGCCGATCGTCGCAATGGGTCTGAGCTTCAAGTCGGCTCCGCTCGAGTTGCTCGAGAGCTCGACCGTTCCTCCCGAGCACTCATCTGAAGCGCTCCGTGCGCTTGTCGCACGAGAACACATTTCAGAGGCGGTCGTTCTGTCGACCTGCAATCGGGTTGAGGTCTACGCGGGTACATCGGAAGGCGATGCCGGGATTGACGAGATCCGCGCCGTCTTTCTCGAGCAGTGCCGGACACAGCGAACCGACCTGGACCGCCATCTCTATGTCTTCCGGGACCACGAGGCGATCCGTCACCTCTTCCGCGTTGTTGGCGGGCTCGACTCGATGATCCTCGGTGAATCGGAGATCCTTCGTCAGGTTCGCGATGCATTCGAGGCTGCGGTCGCCGAGGGCACGGCGGCGGCGGCGCTGTCGCCGATCTTCCGCGCCGCATTTCGCGCAGCCAAGCGGGCGCGCACCGAGACGACAATCTCCCGCGCCGGCGCGTCGTTCCCGTCCGCGGCGGTGGAGCTCATTCGGCGCGACCTGGACCGGCGGAGCCTGAAGGGCACGAGAGCCGTTGTCGCCGGCGCCGGCAAGATCGGCCGGCTCAGCGTTGGCGCGCTTCTCCGCGGAGGCGTGGAGCCGTCGAACGTCGTCGTCCTCAGCCGATCAAAACAGCATGCGCGTCAGGTCGCAGAACGATGGGGATCGAGGCACGGCGCACTGCACGACATCGAAGAGGAGCTGCGAACTGCCGATGCGATCATCTGTTGCACCTCCTCGCCGGAAGCGGTGATCGACCGAGCCATGGTCCGGAGAATCGTCGCTTCGCGCGTCGCGTCGCGGCGGCTCGCGATCGCGGATCTCGCGGTGCCGCGGGATGTCGATCCGAGTGCTGGAGAGGAAACCGCGGTTGTCGTTCACGACATCGACGACCTCCACGAGCTCGTCGCCCTCGCGCGCGAGCGTCAGCTTGACCAGCTCCAGAAGGTGGAGGCGATTCTCGACGAGGAGATGGAGCGTCTCGCGCGCGAGCGGCGCGCGGCAGAGGTTGCCCCGATCATCTCGTCGCTTCTCGCAAACGCCGAGACGGTTCGCGAGAAGGAGCTCGCGCGGATCCGAGGCCGCCTGAGCTCCGGAGACGAGCAGGCAATCGAACAGCTGACGAAGAGGATCGTGGCGAACCTCCTGCACGCACCAATCGAAATGGCGAAGCAGCCGGCGAACCCGAACGGCGGCGCCGACTTCGCCGTCGCGCTGCGCGAGCTCTTCCGTTTGCCGTAGCTAGACGGGCGCGGCGGCGAAGAATGCGGCCGCAGCCTCGGTCGTGCGATCGATGTCCGCATCGCTGTGGGCGAGCGAGATGAACAGCGCCTCGAACTGCGAGGGCGGCACGTAGATTCCGCGTTCGAGCAGGTGGCGGAAATACAGCGCGTAACGGTCTGCGGCGCACGCGGCCGCATCGTCGTAATTCCGCACCGGCCCCTCGCCAAAGAACACCGTCGCCAGCGAGCCAACGCGCTGAATCGTTACCGGGCGGCCCGCCGCCGCCTCCAAGAGCCCCGCCTCCAGGCGCGCCCCCCGTCGCTCGAGTTCCGAGTAGATACTCGCGTCCCGGAGCCGGCGGAGGACGGCCAGGCCTGCCGCCGTGGCAAGAGGATTTCCCGCGAGAGTGCCCGCCTGATACACGTCGCCGGCCGGCGCAAGGCGCTGCATCAACTCGGCGCGGCCGCCAAACGCGGCGGCCGGCAACCCTCCGCCAACGATCTTGCCGAGGACGGTCAGATCAGGAACGACCCCGAACCGCTCCTGTGCACCGCCGCGCGCGACGCGGAACCCGGTAATCACCTCGTCGAAGACGAGCAGCGCCCCCGTCGCATCGCAGAGGGCACGGAGGCTTTCGAGGAACCCTGGAACAGGCGCGACGACGCCCATGTTGCCCGCCACCGGCTCGACGATGATGGCAGCGAGGGTTTCGCCGTACCGAGCGACCGCGGCCTCGACCGCCTCGAGCCCGTTGTACGCGCAGACGATCGTGTCGGCCGAAGCCCCGCGCGTCACGCCGGGCGATGCGGGAATGCCGAGGGTGGCGAGTCCCGAGCCCGCGCTCGTAAGCAACGCGTCCGCGTGACCGTGGTAGCAGCCTGCGAATTTCAGAACGCGCTCGCGGCCGGTGACCGCGCGTGCCAGCCGGATCACGCTCATCGCGGCCTCCGTCCCGGATGAAACGAGTCGCACCTGCTCGATGGACGCGACGGCGTCGACGATTTCAGCCGCAAGCTCGACCTCTCGTTCAGTCGACGCACCGAAGCTAGTCCCATCCCGCGCCGCCGCGACAACCGCCTCAACCGTTTCCGGGTCCGCATGCCCAAAAATCAGCGGGCCCCATGACAGAACCCAGTCGATGTAGCGCTTGCCGTCTTCGTCCTCCAGGTAGGCGCCTTTTCCACGCCGAGCGAAGAGCGGCTTGGCGAGACCAACCGCCTTCATTGCTCGGACGGGCGAGTTGACACCACCCGGGATCACTTGCAACGCGCGCTGGTACAGATCGGTCAGCGTCTCTGCCGCACTAGAGGAGTGCTCTCCGAGCTACGTCGGTCTGATCCGCGGGTCGAGGTAGGCGTACACGAGATCGACGATCGCGCTGAAGAGGACGATGAAGAACGCACCGTAGAGGGTGACACCCATGATCGGGGGCAGGTCGAGGTCCCCCACCGATTGCGCCGCGTACCAGCCAACGCCGTGGAGCTCGAAGACCGTCTCGGTCAGGATGGCGCCCCCGCCGAGCACCGCCGCGAAATCGAGGCCGAAAAGACTGACAATCGGGATCAAAGAGTTACGAAGGACGTGCCTGATCAAGACACGTCTAGGGGTCAGACCCTTGGCCTTGGCCGTTCGGACGTAATCCTCGTTGATCGTGTCCAGGATGTTCGAGCGCAGGACGCGTCCATAGAAGCCGATGAACAGGACCGCGAGCACGAACCAGGGCAGGATCAGATGGTGCGCCCACTCGATCGGGTCCTTCGTTAACGGGACGTACTCGCCGTCGGGGAACCAGGGATGCGAGGGCTTCTCGGCCAGGAAGTAGCGGGCGACGATCCCGAGCCAGAACACCGGCATCGAGATGCCGACGAGCGCAGCGATCGTGATTAAGCGGTCCGACCACCTGCCCGCGGTCACCGCCGCGATCACCCCCACGAGGATTCCGAAGAGGAGCCAAATCAGCCCCGCGCCGATCGAGAGCGAGAACGTCGCGGGCAGCCCCTTCTTGATCTGGTCGACGACGTTCGTCTGGTTCGCGAACGAGCTCAGGACCTCGTACTGGTTCTTCTCGCCCATCAGGCCGTTCCAGGCCTTCTGCATCATCTTCACGTACTGCACGTAGAAGGGCCTGTCGAAGCCCCACTTCTTGCGGATGTTGATCAC
Organism: Gaiellaceae bacterium; assembly: GCA_044870105.1. Lineage (GTDB taxonomy): Bacteria > Actinomycetota > Thermoleophilia > Gaiellales > Gaiellaceae > JBKPFU01. The sequence goes on from JBIOYJ010000092.1 coordinate 4,157, forward strand.
GTTCTGGGGCGTCGGGTTCTTGCCGGCGATCCGCTCGGCCGGGTCGCCGTTCGGCACGAGGATGAAGACGGCGAACACCAGCAGCGAGACGAGGAACAGCACGAGCGCCATCCCGAGCAGCCGGCGGATGATGAACGAGGCCATGCCCCTGCTAGTGCTCCATGCGGACCTTGGCCCGCGGGTCGAGGGCATCGCGCAGCCCGTCGCCGAAGATGTTCAGCGAGAGAACGGTCAGCACGATCACGATCCCGGGGATGATCGCCTCCCACGGCGCGGTCACGAGCCGCCCCTGACCGGCCGCGATCAGGTTCCCGAGCGACGGCTCGGGCAGCCGCACGCCGGCGCCGAGGAACGAGAGCCCGGCCTCGGTGAGGATGTTGTTCGCGATGATCAGGGTGAAGAAGACGAGCACCGTCGAGGCGACGTTCGGCAAGAGATCCGAGAACATGATCCGCCACGGCCGCGCGCCCTGGCCGACCGCCGCTTCGATGAACTCCTTCTCGCGCAGCGACAGGATCTGGCCGCGCAGCGGCCGTCCGACGTACGGGATCAGGACGTAGGAGATGACGATCGTCGGGATCCAGAGGCTGCCCGCGGCGATGTTGATCCCGAAGTGATGGAAGCCGCTGATCTGGAGCGCGCTGCCGATGGCGATCGCGAGCAGCAGCACCGGGAACGCCCAGATCACGTCGAAGAAGCGCGTGATGATCCAGTCCACCCAGCCGCCGTAGAAGCCGGCCAGGAGCGCGAGGAGTAAGGCGACCAGGGTGCAGATGAGCGCCGACCCGATCCCGATCTTCAGCGAGTTGAGGCCGCCGTAGAGGAGCCGGACGGCGACGTCGCGGCCGAGGTTGTCGGCGCCGAAAACAAACTTGCCGTCCGCGTGCCACCACTGCGGGCCGAGGATCGAGAGCTGCTCGATCGTGCACTCACCGTTCTCGTTGCACACCGCTCCGCCGCCGACGACGTCGTGCTCCTTGCCGTTGATGACGACGGTCTCGCCGGCATGCTCGTCGTTCGGGCCGGTGTGGGCGACATGCTTCGCGTATACCGGTGCGAGCGCGCAGACGGCGACGATCAGGAAGAAGACGACGAGCGAGCCGAGCGCGACGTAGTTCCGCCGCAACCGCCGCCATGCGAGATACCAGGGGCTCCGCCCGACGATCGACACCTCGTGCTCCTCGCGGGCGAGGAGGTCCGCAGTGTCGAGGGTGTACTCGGTGGCGGGCTCGCTGGTCGCCATCCCCCGGCGAGTCTATCGGCCACCTGCAGGGGAAATCGCGGTTCTCGGAGGTACGCTGTCCGCCGTTGGCGCCTCCGGTTCAGCTCGTCATCTTCGATTGCGACGGCGTCCTCCTGGACACAGAGCGGATCTCGGTGCGGATCGACGCCGAGGTGCTCGCCGACCTCGGTTGGACGTTGACGGAGGAGGAGATCGTCGAGCGGTTCGTCGGCCGCTCGGATGAGTCGATCGCGCGGGAGATCGAAGCCCATCTCGGACGCTGCCTGCCGGAGGACTGGGAGGCGAAGTACCGGCATCTCTACCGGCAGGCCTTCGAAGCCGAGCTAACGCCCGTCGACGGGATCGTCGAGGCGCTCGACGAGATCGCGATCCCCACGTGCGTCGCGTCGAGCGGCACTCACGACAAGATGCGCCACACCCTCCAGGTCACCGGCCTGTACGAGCGGTTCGAAGGTCGGATCTTCAGCGTCAGCGAAGTCGAGAACGGCAAGCCGGCTCCCGACCTCTTCCTGCATGCCGCCGAGCGCATGGGCGTCGAGCCCGCCGCTTGTGCCGTGGTCGAGGACAGCCGGTACGGGATCGACGCCGGGCGTTCCGCCGGCATGCGCGTGTTCGCATACGCCGGCGGGCTGATTGCCGCGGACCGGCTCGCGGGGCCGGGCACGACGGTCTTCGACGACATGCGGGAGCTGCCGCGGTTGCTTGCCGCGGCGTAGGTCGAAAACAGGAAGGGCGCCTTCGCAGGCGCCCTTCCCATTCGATCGGTACGGATGGACTACTTCCGGCAGATCCGGTTGTAGTCGACGCCGTACAGGATCTGCATCGTGATGCACCCCATGCCCCTCGAGAAGAACTCGGGGAAGACGCGGTTCGACCAAGGCGCCCACGGAGCCTGCTGCATGATCAGCTTCTCGACAGTGGTCCACCGGGCGTTGACGGCCGGCGTCAGGGTCGGAGCCCGCTTCAGGGCCTCGATCATGCGGTTCGTGCGCGCGTTGGAGTAGTTCGCGTAGTTGTTGTTGTCCTGTTGCGTGATGCGGTTGCCGTTCAGCAGCACGTCGAACCAGTCGAGCGGATGCGGATAGTCCTCGAGCCATCGCGCCCACCCGGTCTGTGCACGCGTGCTCTGGTTTCCGATGGTCGTGTAGTACGTCGCCCTCGGGAGGATGTTCAGCTTCGCATCCAGACCGATCCGGTTCAGAACGCTCACGTAGTACTGCGCGGCGTCGACCGCGTCGGACACGTTGCGCGTCCAGACGGTGACGTTCGCTCCGCGAGCGCCGGCCTGCCGGATCAGCGTCGTGGCCTTGGAGACGTTCCGCGGGTACAGGTTCAGCTTCTTGTACGACGGATACGTCGGCGGGAGCACGTTCTGCGTGGCCCGCCCGAGGCCGCCCCAGACGATCCGGTTCAGGGCGTTGCGGTCGATGGCGTAGTTGACCGCCTGCCGCACCTTGAGCTTGTTGAACGGCGCGACCCGCTGGTTCATCCAGAAGTAGTACGTGTTCGCGGCCGCACGGAGCCGGAGCTGACCGCGGCTGCGGACCGACGCGATGCGGTCCGGCGGAATCGCGGCGTTGGTGTAGTCCGCCCGCCCGCTGATCACGCGCTGGACTGCGGTGTTCGCGTCACCGACGAGCTCGACCGTGATGCGGTTCGGATTGCCGCGCGGGATGAACCGCGTCGGCTTGAAGAACCTGTTCCGCACCATCGTGAATCCGCGGTTCGGGTCGTAGCTCGTGATGCGATACGGCCCCGTCGACGGAATCGGATGGGTGGACTGGTCGGCAACCGGCGTCCCCGACGGCACCGGCGCCGCGAAGATCAACGCGATGATCGTCAGGAAGTCGCCGCGCGGGCTAACCAGCCGGATCGTGATCCGGCGCTTGGCATTGTTTGTCCGGATACCGGGGATGTCGCCCTTGCCGGTCTTCTCGAACTGCTTCGCGCCCACGATCGACTCGTAGAAGCCGACCCCCTGAGAGGTCGCCAGGAAGTCGCGCTTGATCGTGTACTTGAAATCGCTGGCTCTGACGGGTCGACCGTTCGAAAAGCGAAGCCCCTTGCGGAGCGTGAACGTGTAGACGCGGCCGCCGTTGCCGATCTTCGGCATTCCCGCGAGACCCGGAACGAGCTTGTAGCCGCCGATACCGGCGATGTGGCGGTACGTGAGGAGCGTCTCGTAGACGTTCCACATCGCACCCCAGCTCTGCGCCGTGTACGACTGGCCTGGATCGAGGTAATCGATCGTGTCGAGGACGACTCGGAAGGTTCCGACGGCCTTCGACTTTTTCGCCGATCCCTGTGGGCCCGACGCACCGACGCTCACCGCGGCGGTGATCAAGGCGAACCCGGCTACGAGCGCCAGCATGCTCACGAGCCAAGTCCACCGTTGCTTGCTAGTCATTCACACCTCCCCGTATGGACCCGAAAAAAGGCACGAAACCTTTGCAGACGCGTATCTTCGCAGAGGAAACGCCCCCGAGACTTCTGACGCCGCCGGGGTGCTTTAGTTAGGGACGTGGAGGAATGGCGGGGGGAGCTCGAGCAGCGCCGTGCGGCCTTCCGCGAGATCGTCGAGGCGAACGAGTGTGACACCGGGCTCGCGTTCGGCAGCCACGGTCACGGGGAGCATTTCCGCTACCTGACGAACTTCGCGCCGGCGCTCGGCGACATGTGGTGTGTCCTGCGCAGCGAGTCGTTCGCGTGCGTGCTCGACTTCGACTGGCAGCTCGAGGAGGCGCGCCGGCGCTCCGGGATCGAGGACTGGCACGGTCGGCTCGGCGCGGTTGAGGTCGTCTGCGACCTCCTCGACTGGGCGCGCCCCAAGCGGTTGGCTGTGGCCGGCCTTGAGCGGCTGCCGGTCACGTCCTATGAACGGCTGCGGGCGCGGCTCCCGGACCTGGAGATCGTCGATATGGCCGCGGAGGTGGCGGGGCTGCGGCGGCGCAAGAGCGAGCTCGAGGTGCGGCTCCTGCGCGAGGCGGCGCGACTGACGGACGAGGCGTTCTCGGTCGCGCGCGAGCAGGCTGCGGCCGGAATGACCGAGCGTGAGCTCGCGGCCCGGATCGGACAGGCGCTCGGACCGGAGTGGTCCTTTGCGCCGACCGTCATCTCCGGGAACGACGATCCGATCCCGATCCGCGAGCCGACGGAGCGGAAGCTCGAGGACGGCGACACGGTCATGCTCGACATTGGCGCGTCGTACGAGGGGTACCAGGCCGACGCGAGTCGGACGTTTGTCCTAGGCAACACAAGCGACCGGCAGCGTGAGGTGTGGGAGGTCGTGCAGCGCACGTACGACGCGGCGCTCGCCGAGGTCCGGCCGGGAGTGGCTTGTGTTGCGTCGCACGAGGCCGCCGCGCGCGTCGTGGAGGAGGCCGGGTTCCGGCTCGCGCACCGGATCGGCCACGGCATCGGCCTCGCTACGTCGTTCGAGTGGCCCGACCTCGCGAACGAGCGCGAGCCGCTGGCGGCCGGCGTGACGATTTGCATCGAGCCTTCGATCGCCGTCCGCGGCGCGGGCGTGATGAAGCTCGAGGACGACGTGCTCGTGACCGAGGACGGCTACGAGCTCTTGACGAACGCGGATCGCAGTCTCGTTACACCGTGAGCTGAAACTCGAACTGTTCGCGGAAGTCCTCGAAGCAGTCGTCGCAGACCCAGTGGTACGCAGGCTCGCGCTTTTCGGGCGGACGCCCGATCGGCCCCGCGGTGGTGTAGCCGGCTTGCACGGTCGGCTCGGGGTCGGCGAGGTCCGCCTCGGCGAACTTCTTCCAGCAGAACTCACAGTGATCGTGATCCCACGACGGCTTCGGCGGATACCACTCGCGCCTCACGAAGACGGCGCCGCGAAAGCGCTCTTTCTCGGGCGTCAAACGCCAGTCATCGGTCACGTTACAGCCGGGCGAAGCGGATCGGCTTGTCGGTCTCGATGTCGTCGAGACGCTCCTCGATCACGCCGTTCGCGCCCTCGCGCTCGGTCGAATGAAGGATCCGACCGTCGCCAATCCAGAAGCCGATGTGGCTCGCCGCCCCCGGCTCGCCGAAGCAGACGAGATCACCGGGCTGCAGCTCCTCCTTCGAAATCGGCCGAGCGGCTGCCTCCTGCTGATGGGCGTCTCGCGGCACGAGCCGGCCGGTCGCGCGAAACGCCATATGCACGAGCCCGGAGCAGTCGATCCCGCGCTCGCTCATCCCACCCCACTCGTACGGCGAGGCGAGGTAGGCGCGAGCCTGCTCGACCGGATCAGAACCGCGAACCGGCAGCGACCAATTCGCCTCTTCGCCGAGCGCGTCCTCGCGGACCCAACCCGGGTAGTCGTAGGCCGTTCGCACACGTGCCCAGCCGTCGCGACGCTCCTCGACGGCGAGCGGCTCGCCGAGGAGCGCCTGTGTTACCTGCTCCGCCGCGTCGTCGGGCTCGCGGCGGACCGGCGCGACGTCGACGGCGCAGGAAGCTTCGTCGGTCAGGCGGCTGCGGTCTGAAGGTCGCGAAGCGCCGCGAGCCGGGCCAGTGCCTGGTTCTCGAGCTGGCGGACGCGCTCGCGCGTCAGGTCGAGCTCGTGCCCGATCGCTTCGAGCGTCCACGGCTCGCCCTCGAACCCGAACCGCAGCTCGAGGATGCGCCGCTCGCGCTCCGGCAGCGCGTCGAGCGCGCGGCGGATGCTCTGCCGCCGGAGCGACTCCTCGGCCTCCTCGAACGGATCCGCAGCCTCACGGTCGGCGAACAGGTCGCCCAGCTCGCCCTCGTCGTCCGATCCGACGGTCTGGTTCAGCGAGACCGACGCGTGCGCGGCCCCGAGAGCCTCGTCGATGTGCTGCATCGG
>JBIOYJ010000093.1:0-5136 GCA_044870105.1 Gaiellaceae bacterium
CTCGAGGGCGAGCCCGCGCTTGCGGGCGGCTTCGCCGCTCATGGACAGACCTCCGAACCTCCGGCGTGTCGACCGGGCGGTCTCTTCAGTCACGCTTCGGCGACCACCCCGCGCTCCATGGCGCTCATCGAGTGGTCGGGCATGTCGAGCGCGATCGCGGCCTGGATCAGGCCGAGGTGCGAGAAGGCCTGCGGGAAGTTTCCGATCAGCTCGCCCGAATGCGGGTCGATCTCCTCGGCGAGCAGCCCGACGTCGTTGCAGAACCCGAGCAGTCGCTCGAAGAGCTCCCGCGCGCGCTCGCCTTCCCCGGCGCGGGCGAGGCACTCGACGAGCCAGAACGAGCAGATGGCGAACGTCGCCTCCTCGCCCGACAACCCATCGACGCCGTCCGCCACGTAGCGGTAGACGAACCCGTCGGCGGACAGCTCGTCGGCGATTCGGTCGGTCGTCGTCCTCGCGCGTGGATCGTCGTGGGGCACGAACCCGACGATCGGAAGCATCAGGTTGGAGGCGTCGAGCGACGTCGACCCGAAGTACTGGACGAAGGCGCCCGACTCGGGGTCGACGCCCTCGCTCTCCACGAGCCCGCGGATCTCGTCGCGGGCCGCGCGCCAGCCGTCGAGATCGCCCTCGCGATCGTCGAGCTCGGCGAGCTTGATCACCCGGTCGAGGGCGACCCACGCCATCACCTTCGAGTACACGAAGTGCCTCGGCTCGCCGCGGATCTCCCAGATCCCCTGGTCCGGCTCTCGCCACTTCTCCATCACCCGCCCCGCAACCCGGCCGAGGAAGTCCCAGAAGACGTCGTCGATCTCGCCGCCGTGCTGACGATAGAGGTACGCGGTGTCGAGGAGCTCTCCAAAGACGTCGAGCTGGAATTGCTGGGCGGCGCCGTTGCCGATCCGCACCGGCCGCGACCCCCGGTAGCCCTCGAGATGGTCGAGCTCGACTTCCGGCAGCAGGCGCTCGCCCCCGACGCCGTACATGATCTGGAGATCCTTCGCGCGCCCCGCGGTAGTGCGACGCAGCCAGGCCATGTACGCGTGGGCCTCGTCGGTGAATCCGAGCGCGAAGAACGCGTTCAGCGTGAGCGCGGAGTCCCGCAGCCAGCTGAAACGGTAGTCCCAGTTGCGCTCGCCGCCGATCTCCTCCGGCAGCGAGGTCGTGGCCGCGGCGACGATCGCGCCGGTCGGGCCGTTGGTGAGCGCCTTCAGCACGAGCGCGCTGCGCAGGACCTGCTCGCGGTAAGGGCCGTCGTACGTGCATCGATCCGACCATTCGCGCCAGTAGCGCTCGGTCTTTTCGAAGAGCTGCTCCACCTCGGACGTGTCGATCCGCTCGTCGGGATCGAGCTCGTGCGGCAGCGAATACGTCAGCACGACGAACGCCTCTTCGCCCTCCTTCAGCGTTCGGGCCGCCTCGCACGCCGAGACCTCCGCGGTTCCGATCGGAAGCTCGCTTTGGAGCAGGAGCGCGTCGGGCCCGCCGTAGACGATCGCCATGTCCTCGTCGATCGTCTCCAGGCGAGGCTCGGTGAGGCCGTAGTCGAAGCGCGGCTCGAACTTGGCCTTTACCGCGACCTCGCCGCTCTCGCAACGGACGTGGCGGATGAGCCGGTGGTCGGGGTGGCCCTCCTCGACGCGCACGGGGATGAAGTCCGTCAGCACGACGACGCCCTTGGCTGTCTCGAACCGCGTGTCGAGGATGTTCGTCCCCGGCAGGTACCGTCGGCTCACCTCGTATTCGTCCGCGGGCGCGATCCGGAAGAACCCGCCCTTCGACCAGTCGAGCAGGCGGCAGAAGACCGGGCGCGCCTCGAAGCGGTGGAACGAGCACCAGTCGATCGAGCCGTCCTTCGAGACGAGGGCCGCCGTGTGGCAGTCGCTGATCAGGGCGTAATCCGAGATGGGTGGGTATTTCTCCGCGCTCATGACGACCCGTTCACCTCTACGTAAACCTTGATCGCGTTTGTGTCCTCGGTGAGGGCGCGGATCATCTCGTCGTAGTTCTCGAGCCCCTGGACCGGCGTCGTCAGCAGCTTCGACAGCCAGCCCGGGAAGAGCGCCTCGGCCTTGATCAGGTCGTCCACGCCGGAGCGGAAGTCGGCCGGCGCGGCGTTGACCGTCCCGACCATCACCTTGTTGCCGAGCACGAAGCTCTGGTTGATCTTGTCCGAAGAGATCTCGGCCTTGCGGTCGCCGCCGGTGATCGAGGAGAGGACGAGCACGCCGTTCTTGCCGAGCACCTCGGCCGCCTCCCAGATGATCAGCGAGAAGCCCGTCGCATCCATGATCAGGTCGAACGGGCCGCGTTCCTCCGAGATCTCCTGCAGGTTGCGGTCCTGGGTGGAGCGGTAGACGCCGCCGAGCTCCTCGATCAGCTCGCTGTTTCGGTACGGCGCGCGTGGCAGCGACGCGACGGTCAGCTCGAGCCCGCGCAGCCGCGCGGCCAGCCCCATCAGCAGGCCGATAGTGCCGGAGCCGAGGATCAGCGCCCGCCGCGGTTCCCAGATCTTCAGGCGCCGCTGGATCTCGTAGGCGTGGTTGATGCCCTTTTCGGCGACAGTGGTCGGCTCGAGCAGGACGCCTACCTCGCGCAGGTTCTCCGGCAGCGGGAAGACGTAGCCGGCGTCCTCCACGTAGTACTCGGTCAGGTAACCGTGGAGGAGGTTGATCCCGCGCTCGTAGTAGACGTCGTCGGTGGTGAAGTCCTGGAGGCCGATCTTCCCGTAGATCGAGGAACCGGGCCGGCGGACGCTCGAGACGACATATGTGCCGGGCCTGATCGTGTCGGGGACATTCGGCCCGACTTCCTCGACGACGCCGAAGTTCTCGTGGCCGATGATCAGGTAGTCGTCGCCGGCCGGCGCCGCGCCGTATTCCGCGGCGTTGATCTCCTTGTCGGTGCCGTCCACGCCGACGCGCAAGACGCGGACGAGCACGCCGCGACCGTCGGCGATGTCCTCGACCGACGGCTTGGCGACGTCCTCGAGATGGATGGAGTTGGGCTTCCCTGGATGTACCGCGATTGCCTTCATGCCGCCTTTGTCTCGGTGGCCCGCCGCCCGTTACAGTCGCGGCATGGCGCAGGTCGAGACGGACCTCGTCGCGGCCCTCCGCGCCGGCGACGAAACCGCGTTTGCCGAACTCGTCCGCGATTATCACGCGTCGCTCCTGCGCGTCGCGCAGATATACGTCTCGAGCCGTGCCGTCGCCGAGGAGGTCGTCCAGGAGACCTGGCTCGGCGTCCTCAACGGGCTCGACCGCTTCGAAGAACGCTCCTCGCTCAAGACGTGGATCTTCCGGATCCTGACCAACATCGCGAAGACGCGGGCGCAGCGCGAAGGCCGAACCCTCCCGCTGTCCGCGCTCCAGGATCCAGCTCGCGTGCCGGAACCGGCGGTCGACCCGGACCGCTTCCTCGACTCGGAGCACGCGCGCTGGCCGGGGCACTGGGCGCTCAAGCCGCAGGCCTGGCCCGAGGAACGCCTCCTCGCCGCGGAGACCAGGGAGCGGATCGGCGCGGCGATCGAGGCGCTCCCGGCCACGCAGCGCGCCGTGATCATGCTGCGGGACGTCCAGGGCTGGGACACGGACGAGGTCTGTAACGCCCTCGGCCTTACCGAGACCAATCAACGAGTATTGCTCCATCGCGCCCGCTCGAAGGTGAGAGCGGCGCTGGACGAATACCTCGCAGGCGACTCCCGATGAACACCGCCGAAGAACAGCTGAGCTGCCAGGAGCTCGTCGAGCTCGTCACCGACTACGTCGAGGGCGCGATGCCCGAGGACGAGCGGAAGCAGTTCGAGGAGCACCTGGACCTGTGCGACGGCTGCCGGGCCTACGTCGAGCAGATGCGCGAGACGATCCGGCTGGTCGGGAAGCTGACGCCGGAGCTAGTTCCGCCCGACGCCGAGCGGGACCTGCTCCAGGCGTTCCGCGGCTGGCACTCGCGCTGAGCGACGCAAAATAGTCAGGGCACCGAGCGGAAACAGGATCACGGAGAGCAGGCCGGCGGCGATCAGCGCAGCGCCGGTCGATTTGGTGATCAGCCCGAGCTCCATCCCGATCTCGCCCGCGACGACGAAGAAGCCGAGCGAGGTGGCCTGCAGCAGGCCGGCGGCCGCGGTTTCGGCACCGCCCACAAGCGGTCGGTAGACGAGCGCCGGCAGTCCGCGTACCGCGAGCAGGGCGACGAGGAAGATCGGCACCTTCGCGAGCGAGGAGCCGCTTGCGAGGAGCGCGTCGAGGTCGAAGCGAATCCCACTCGCGACGAAGAAGAACGGGATGAAGACGCCGAAGCCCGCCGCTTCCAGCTTCAGTCGGAGGTGGGGATGGGTCATCATCCGATCGCGGTCGACGAGCTTCAGCACGGCGCCGGCCATGAAGGCGCCGAGGATCGCCTCGAGACCCAGGGTCTCGGCGAGGACGACGAACAAGGTGAGCAGGAAGAACGCCCCGCGAACGCGGATCTGCGCGGTGGTGTCCTGCAGGCGGACGAGCGTGTCCGAGATCCGCATCGAGTGCGCGGCGCCGAGCACGGCGAAGCCGACTGCAGCCGCGAAGAGCGCGAACGAGCCGAGCAGCACGAGCTTGACGCCGATTCCCCCTGATTCGCCCGAGAAGAAGAGCGAGAGCAGGATGATCGTGGCGATGTCGGCGATCGACGCGCCGGCGAGCACTAGCTGTCCGAACTGCGACTCGGCGCGCCCGGCGTCCTTCAACACCGGGATGACGACGCCGAGCAACGTCGCGGAGAGCATGATCGCGATCAGGAGCGGCGACTTGACCAGTCCTGCGGCATCGAGCACGAGCCCGATCGCGATCGCGATCCCGAACGAGGCGGCGAAGCCCAGCAGCGCCCGCTCGACGAGCGTGCCGCGGAAGCGTTCGAAGTCGACCTCGAGGCCCGCGATCAGGAGCAGGAAGGCGAGGCCGATCAGCGACATCACCTGAACCGGCTCGTCGACCTCGACCCACCCGAGCACCGCCGGGCCGAGGACGATCCCGAGCAGGATCTCGAGGACGACGGCCGGCAGCCTCAGCGCCGGAACGAGCCCGAGCGCCAGCGGCGCCGCGAACGCCGCCGCCGCCACGATCGCCAGGTCGGTGAACGACAGGTCCACGTCGCTCAGTC
>JBIOYJ010000094.1:0-7948 GCA_044870105.1 Gaiellaceae bacterium
CCGGCTTCGACCCCGGGAGCGACAACCTGGTAGACGCGAACCGGGCGCTCGAAGTCCTTCAGCCGCTGCTCGCCGAGGTCACGGAGCTCGAGGCCGGCGAGCGCGTCCGCCTCGTCCTCGAGCAGCGCCGTCGTCGTCTGCGAGGCGAGGACCTGGCCGCCGTGCCCGGCGGCGCAGATCCGCGCCGCCCGGTGGACGGCAAGCCCCACGTAGCGCTCGCCGGCGAGCTCGGCCGGGCCGGTGTGGATTCCCATCCGAACCCGGAGCTCGACGCCCTGAGGCCAGCGATGATTCTCCAGCGATCGCTGCGCGGCCACCGCCGCCAGCACGGCCTCTCGGGGGCGGACGAACGCGACGAAGAAGGAGTCGCCCTGGATGTCGACCTCGTGGCCGCCGTGCTTGCCGAAGGCGTCGCGCAGGAGGCGCTGGTGCTCGGCGAGGACGTCGCCGTAACGGTCGCGAAGCTGCCGAAGAAGCCGCGTCGAGCCTTCGACGTCGCTGAAGACGAAGGTCAGCGTGCCGGTCGGCAGCTCAGGCATCCGACTCCCAGCATCCAAGGGCGGAGGTTCAAGTGGGGCGCGCCCTCGGCGAGGCTGGAGCAGCGGCCGCCGGCGGCGCCCTCGGTCGGTGGGACTCCCGCAACGCTCACGGAACGAGTCTCGCACGAAACCGTGACTTAGTAACAGACTGTTACTTGCTCGTCGCGGTCAAGACACGAACAGGTGTTCTATACTGCGAGCGTGCGCGCGGAATACCGGGAGGAGCCCTGCAAGGTCGCGCTCAACCGCGTCAAGGGGATGATGTTCAAGTGGTCGCTGAACCCGTACATGGGCTGCGTCCACCGCTGCACCTTCTGCTACGTGAGGGCGTTCGAGCTCCGTGCCGACCGGCCCTTCGACGATCGGTACGGCCGCTCGATCCGGGTCAAGACGAACGTCGTCGAGGTCCTGCGGCGCGAGCTGGCGAAGCCGACGTGGGAGCACGAGACGGTGGCGATCGGGGCCGCCACCGACCCGTACCAGCCGGCGGAGGGCCGCTACCGCCTCACCCGCGGCTGCATCGAGGCGCTCGGCCAGGCGTCGAGTCCGTTCAGCCTGATCACGCGCGGGCCGCTGATCGTGCGAGACGTCGACGTCCTCGCGGAGGCCGCGCGCCACGCGAGCGTCTCCGTCACCTTCTCGATCCCGACCCTGGACGAGGAGGTCTGGCGGAGGACCGAGCCCGGCACCGCCCACCCGCGCCAGCGCCTGCGCGCCCTGCAAGAGCTCGTCGAGGCCGGGATCACGGCGAACGTGGGGATGGCGCCGATCCTCCCTGGGATTTCGTCGAAGCCATCCCAACTAGCCGAAGTCATTCGGGCCGCTCGCGAAGCTGGAGCCTGCGCCGTGTGGGCGAATCTGCTCTTCCTCCGCCCGGGGACGAGGGAACACTTCCTCGAGTGCCTCGCGCGCGACTGGCCCGAGGAACTCGAGCGCTACGAGAGGCTGTACCGAGGTCGCGCGTACCTCGGGAAGGAAGAGACGAAGCCGGTGCGTGAGCAGGTGGCTGCGCTGGCGAACGAGTACGGCATCCGCGACCGCCGCCGCGTCCGCCTGGAGCCGGAGCCCCCCGTGATCGCCGAGCAACTGGCGTTGGCCTTCTAGCGACGATCGCAGACGCGGCGTCGCTCGTTGGCTGCGTCGTGCGTCGGCTTTTCGATGCCCTCGATTCGTCACCGCAGCTCGGGCAGATCATGCGGCAACCCCGCCAGGCGCGCACGAGTCCGCTCGGCCATGACGACGTTTCCTTTGCGCTCGTAGCGCTCGAGCGCCTGCTCGAGCGTCGCGGCGGCCTCGTCGCTGCGACCGGCGGCGTCCAGAACCTCGGCGAGATCGCGGAGCGCGTTGCCCTGATAGTTGAGCCCATCCGTGGCCTCGATGATCTCCACCGCTTCTCGGGCGAGCGCTTCGGCCTGCTCGATCTGACCGCGGTTGGCGTGGACAAGCGCCTGCACCTGCCGCCAGGTCGCCTGTCCCAACACGTTCTGCCGCACGTCGAGATCGCGGGCGAGCTGTGCATATCGCTCGGCCTCGTCGAGGCGGCCGAGCGCGCAGAGCTCGCGACCCAGCTCCGGTGCGATCGAGGAGAGGTAGAAGCGCTGTTCGCGCTCTTCGAGCAGGTCGCAGAACGGGTGGAGGTAGCGGACGGCTGCCTCGTGGTCGCCCTCGAGCGTCGCGATCGCCGCGGGTATCCAGTCGCTCCAGTAGGCGCCCGTCAGCTCCCGTTGCCTCTCTCTCGCCTGCTCGGCGAGCGACCAGGCCTCCTCGAAGCGCCCGAGCATCGCGAGCAGCCAGGCTCGAACCAGCGACGCCCCGGCAGGCGGGTTCTCGGGATGAAGTGCGTCGAGGGTTTGCAGCGCCTCGTCCACCGGACTCGTGCCGGAGGCGAGTGCCAGCTCGTGGAACAGGCCCACGGTGGGTTTTCCGGCAAGCCGGGCGTGGCGGAGCGCCTGCTCTCCTGCCTGTGTCCAATCGTCCCAGCGGCCGCGGAAGTTGGCGACCCCGTACCCGAGCGCCAACCAGACGTGGACGAGACCGGCGTGATCTTCGGCCTGCTCGGCCAGCGCGAGCGCCTCGCCCGCAAGGGCCTCGAGCTCGTCGACGTCCGGATCGGGCGCAGACCACGAGCGGTAGAAGGCCTCGACCGCACGAGCGAGCGCCCCGTCTTTCTCGTCACCGGCCGCGCGTGCGCGCTCCGCTGCGGCGAGGGCGATTGCCGCTGCCTGGTGAGGATCTCGCCAGTGCGCGCTTGCAAGATCGAGCTCGAGCACGACGTCGAGTCTTGTGGGACGCGTCAGATCGAGCGCGCGCTCAAGCAGCCGGGCGGCGGCGTGGCTGTCGCCTCGCCAGAGCGCTTTCCGGCCGGCGGCGGCGAGACGCTCGCCCGCGCGCTCAGCGAGCGCGGCGGCGACTTCTCCCAGCTCTGCCTTGTAGCGGACGGCCTGCTCGAGGTGGTGGCCGAGAATCTCGTCGAGCTCGATGAGATTCCGGCCGTGCTCCTCCAGCCAGCCCGCGACGCGCTCATGCAGATCGGCACGGGTCGCCTTCGCCAGCGCGTCGTAGGCGGCGTCGCGAATCAGGAGGTGGCAGAAGCGGAAGCCGTCCTCGACCGGCAACAGGGGCTTGTCCGGACGGATCAGCTGCTTGCGGACGAGAGAGGCGAGATGGGGCGTCACCTTGCCGTCCTCGGAGAGCGCCTGCACCGCGCCGCGGTGAAAGAGCTCGCCCTCGACTGCCCCCCGCTCGAGCACCGAGCGCTCTTCGGTCTCGAGCTGATCGAGCCGTGCGGCGAGCAGGGCCTGGAGCGTCGGCGGAACAGCGACCACGCCTCTGGTCTCGTGGTCCATCGCGACCATCTCGGTCACGAAGAGCGGGTTTCCGCCTGCGGCATGCGTGATCTTCTCGCGCAGGTCCTCGGAGACCGTGTCCGGTATTAGGTCACCGACCTCCTGCTCGGGAAGCGGGTCGAGCCGGAAGGTGACCGGCCACTGAGGCCGGCGTTCCACGAGGTCTGGCCTAGCAAGGCAGAGAAGCAGGAACGATGCTCGCGAGAGCAGAGCGACGTGCTCGACCAGGTCGAGAAACGTCTCCTCTCCCCACTGGAGGTCGTCGAAGACGCAGACGAGCGGAGCCTGCTCTTCGAGCAGTTTGCGGAAGGCCCAGGCGATCTCCTCGGCGGATGTTCCCTGGTCCGTCTCGCCGAGCAGCGAGCGCAGCGAAGCGGCGGCGGCGGGATCGGAGGGACGGGCGTCGAGCTGCTTGATGACCTCGACCACCGGCCAGTACGTGATCCCGTCCCCGAAGGAGAGGCAGTGGCCGCGCACGACGTTGGCAGCGATCCCGGACAGGAACTCGGCCGTTAGCCGCGACTTGCCCACGCCGGCATCGCCGACGACGGTGACGAGCTCGCAGCGTTCCTCTTCACGCGCGCGCCGCCAGGCTTGTCGCAGCAATTCGAGCTCCGCCACGCGACCGACGAAGCGACTCTCGTGCCGGCGCTCCGGCGCTTGGCGAATGGCGACGAGCCTGTGGGCCGGCACCTGCTCGGCCTTCCCCTTCAGCTCCAGCGGATCCATCGGCTCGGCCTCGACGGCTTCTCGAACAAGTTGCAGCGTGGACTCGCCCAGCAAGACTTCGCCGGGTTGCGCGGCCTGCTCGAGCCGGGCGGCGACGTTGACCGCGTCACCGGTCGCCAGTCGCTCCTCCGTTCCGGTCACCACCTCGCCGGTGTTGACGCCGATGCGGGCTTGCACGCTGAGCTCGGGCAGGGCGTCACGCATCTCCGCCGCGGCGCGGACGGCGCGCAGGGCGTCGTCCTCGTGCACCTGGGGGACGCCGAAGACCGCCATGACCGCATCGCCGATGAACTTTTCGACCGTGCCGCTGTGGGACTCGACGATCGCCTTCATGCGCTCGAAGTAGCGGGCGAGGACGGCGCGCAGGACCTCCGGGTCCGTGGACTCCCCCAGCGCGGTCGAGCCGGTGACGTCGCAAAAGAGGATCGTCACGACCTTGCGCACCTCGCGTCTCGGCTCGACCGCCACGAGCTGCGCGCCACAGAAGTCGCAGAAGCGCGCCCCTTCCCGGTTCTCGGCTCCGCAGCTAGCGCAGACCATGGTGCGAGTGTAGGGCGATCCTGCGCTACTCACGAGTCGGCCGAAGAAGCACACCGGATGAGACGAGTTCGCTTCTGCGGCGCACGTCCTTGCTGCCTGGGGTCTCGGACCGGCCGGAACAGCTCGAGCAGGTGGTGCGCGAGGCTCGCGAGGCCGGTGCCTGCGGCGTCTGGGCGAACCTGCTCTTCCTCCGGCCGGGGACGCGCGAGCACTTCCTCGCGGCGCTCGCGGAGGACTACCCCGAGCAGCTTCCGGCCTACGAGCGGCTCTACGCGCGGCGCGCCTACCTGGGCGCCTCGGAGACGAAGCCGATCAGAGCCCAGGTGGCGGAGCTGGCCCGAAAGCACGGCATCCGCGACCGGCGGCGAAAGCGGCTCGCGCCCGATCCCGAGCCCGAGCAGCTGGCCCTCGCGCTATAGCCGTAGCCGACCCGCGACATACAATCCGCGTGCCGTGAGTGACCAGGCTTCGCCAGAACGCGCCAACGGGGAGATCACCTGCCTCATCGTCGACGACCACGAGGTCGTCCGCGAAGGGCTCCGGCTCTCGCTCTCCCGGGCGCCGCATATCCGGGTCGTGGGCGAGGCCGCCGACGGGGCGACCGCGGTCGCGCTCGCCGAGCGGCGGAGGCCCGACGTGGTGATCATGGACGTCCGCATGCCCGGTATGGACGGGCTCGAGGCGACGAAGATCCTGACGCAGAAGGTTCCCGAGACGGCAGTCCTGATCTTCACCGCGTACAGCGAGCGGAGCCTTCTCGGCCGGGGTCTCGAGTCGGGCGCGAAGGGCTACATCCTCAAGGAGGCGCCGCACCAGACGCTGCTGAAGGCGATCGACAAGGTGGTCGCCGGCGAGGGCTTCGTCGATCCGGCGTTGATGCCCGCCTTCCTCTCGGGCGACCGTGAGGAGATGCTGACCGCGCGGGAGCGCGAGATCCTGCAGCTCCTGGCCGACGGGATGTCCAATGCGGACGTCGCCGGCAGGCTCTTCATCAGCCAGGAGACCGTGAAGAGCCACGTGCGGCACATCCTCACGAAGCTCGAGGCCGACACGCGCACGCATGCCGTGGCGATTGCGCTTCGCGACGCGATCATCGACTAGGGCCGCGCTGCTCGTCGGTGTCGTCGGCGCCGCGGCGATCGTCTCGGTGCTGGGCCTCGCGGTGAGCTCGAGCTGGCTCGCGTTCGCGGGGCTCGCCGCCGCGATCGTCGGGGCCGCGGCCTTCGCGCTTCACCTGATCGTCACCGAGCGGCGGCGGCACGAGGTGGTCGAGGAGGAGCTCTCGGCGCAGTCGAGCTTCCTCGAGTCGCTGATCGAGTCGATGGGCTCGATCGCGGCGACGCTCGATCCGGAGCAGGTCCTGGAGCAGACTCGACGCGAGGCGAAGAGCCTGTTCGGGGCCAAGGCGTCGCTGCTCGCTCCCCGCGAGACCGTCGCGAGCGCGCCGGCGGAGAAGGCCGTGGTGCTGCCGCTGCGGATCCGCGGCCAAGAGATCGGGGCTCTGCGGCTGGCCCGTTCGCGGCCGCTCGACCGCGAGGAGCTGGCGCGCGCGACCCTGCTGGCCGACTTTGCCTCGCGCGCGGTCGAGAACGCGCGGCTGCTGGCGGAGGCGCAGGTACGCGAGGCGGAGCGGTCGCGGCTCTCCGACCAGCTGATCATCGCGGAGCAGGAGGAACGCCGCCGGCTCGCACTCTTCCTCCACGACGGGCCGGTGCAGTCACTTGCCGGGATCAGCCTGATGCTGGACGCGGCGATCGACTCGCTCGGCGGGGACCGGCTCGACGAGGCTCAGCGCGTGCTGGCCTCGGCGCTGGAGCGGCACCGGGACACGATCCGCTCACTCCGCGACCTCTCGTTCAACATCGAACCCGTCGTCCTGCGCGACCAGGGCTTCGGGCCGGCGGTGCAGGCGTTCGCAGAGCAGGTGGGGCTCTCGAACAAGATCCAGGTCGACGTCGACGTGGCCGCGGCGGAGGGGCTGGCCGAGAACGCGCGCGTGGGGCTCTACCAGATCATCCGGGACGCGGTGAACCAGGCGCTGCGGCGCGGGCCTCCGACCCGGATCTCGATCCGGATCGTGGAGCGCGAGGACGGAAGCGTCGAGACCGTGATCGCCGACGACGGCGCCGGGGAGCGGCGGCGGGCGAGCTTCGACGACATCGAGGAGCGCGCCCGCACGCTGAGCGGGACCCTGGACGTGGACGCGAGCGACGACGGCGGGACCGCGGTCCGGGTGGTCCTGCCTTCGTACGTCGCGCACCGCTAGGTGTAGTTCCCAAGAGCGTTGTTCCATCCGGGCCTCCTTGGAGGCTGGGGGTGTCAAAGCCACCAGCACCAAGGAGGACACCGGATGAGACTGCACGCTAACGCGAGGACCTGTCCGCACAGCCGCCGGCTCGCGATGCGACGGCTCGAGCAGGAAGGCTGGACGCTGACCCGCGTCGCCGAGGCGGCGGGGGTCAGCGTGCGCACGATCTCGAAATGGCGGCGCCGGTACCGGGAGGCGGGCGAGGAGGGGCTCGCGGACCGCTCCTCGGCCCCCCGCTTCGTCCCCAGGCGCACGCCTGAGGAGCGGGTGCAGGCGATCGCCACCCTGCGTCGGCAGCGGCTCACGGGCTGGGAGATCGCCGACAAGCTGCGGATGCCTCCCTCGACCGTGTCCGCCATCCTGGCCCGGATCGGGCTCGGCCGGCTCTCCCGCCTGGAGCCGCCGGAGCCTCCCAACCGCTACCAGCGCGCCCGGCCGGGCGAGCTCGTGCACGTCGACGTCAAGAAGCTCGGCAGGATCGGCAGGCCAGGCCACCGCGTCAACGGCGACCGCCGCACCCGCAGCCGCGGGATCGGCTGGGAGTACGTCCACGTCTGTGTCGACGATGCGACCCGGCTCGCCTACGTCGAGGTGCTCGGCGACGAGGGGGGTGACCGCCGTCGCCTTCCTGCGTCGGGCGGTGGCGTACTTCGGCGACTACGGGATCCGCGTCGAGCGGGTGATGACGGACAACGGCTCCTGCTACCGGGCGGTCGTGCACGCGCTCGCCTGCCGCGCGCTTGGTATCAGACACCTCCGCACTCGCCCCTACCGGCCGCGCACGAACGGCAAGGCCGAGCGCTTCATCCGCACCCTGCTCGGGGGCTGGGCCTACGGCGCCGTCTACCAGACCTCAGCACAGCGCCTCCGCGCCCTTCCCGCCTGGCTCGACTTCTACAATCGCCGCCGGCCCCACGGCTCTCTCAGCCGCCAAGCCCCGTTTGAGCGACTCCGCTCACTCAGGAACAACCTTGTTGGGTCCTACA
>JBIOYJ010000095.1:0-21718 GCA_044870105.1 Gaiellaceae bacterium
GCATCAAACGCGAGCAGGAAGGCCGCGAGGGCATCTTCCACCACGTTCCCGAGAACTTCCCCGCGCTGCTGCAGGCCCGCAAGGTTCAGCGTCGCGCGGCGGCGATCGGGTTCGAGTACCCCGACACTGGGGGCGCGCTCGCGGATCTCGATGACGAGCTGCGCGAGCTGAAGGAGGCGCTCGCCGAGAGCGGCGAGACCCCTCCGGAGCTCGAGCCCGACCGCCACGTCGTCGAGGAGGTCGGAGACGTCCTGTTCGCGGCCGTGAACGTCGCGCGCCGGCTGAACGTGGATCCCGAGCTGGCGCTGCGCTGGATCAGCGAGCGCTTCGTCGCTCGGGTCGAGCGCGCCGCCGAGCTGGCGGCCGACGAAGGCGCCGACTTCACCACGCTGCCGCTCGCGGAGCAAGATCGCTACTTCGACCGGGCCAAGGAGAAGCTGCGCTGAGCGCGATCGCGTCGGTGAACGCGAGGCAGATCCTCGACTCGCGCGGGAATCCGACCGTCGAGGTCGAGCTGGAGCTGGAGTCCGGCGCCCGCGGCCGCGCGGCGGTTCCCTCCGGGGCGTCGACGGGTCAGTTCGAGGCGGTCGAGCTGCGAGACGGCGGCGAGGCGTACCTCGGCAAGGGCGTCGAGCAGGCGGTGCGGAACGTCGAGGAGGAACTCGGACCGGCGGTCGCCGGAGTGGACGCGCGCGACCAGCACGCGGTCGACGAGACGCTCGTGCGCCTCGACGGGACGCCGAACAAGTCGCGGCTCGGCGCGAACGCGATCCTGGGGGTCTCGCTCGCAGCGGCGAAGGCGGCCGCCGCCGACGCCGGACTCTCGCTCTTCCGTTTCCTCGGCGGTCCTGAGGCGAACGTCCTCCCGGTGCCGATGATGAACGTGATCAACGGCGGCCTGCACGCGCAGAACTCGATCGACCTCCAGGAGTTCATGGTCGTGCCGGCGGGCGCGGACTCGTTCTCCGAGGGTTTGCGAATCGGGGTCGAGGTCTTCCAATCCCTGAAGGCGTTGCTGCACGAGCGGGGCCTCGCCACCGCGGTCGGAGACGAGGGCGGCTTCGCGCCCGACCTCGACTCGAGTGAGCAGGCGATCGAGGTCATCCTCGAGGCCGCGGAGCGGGCCGGTCACCGCGAGCGGGTCGCAGTGGCGCTCGACCCCGCGTCGACCGAGGTCTGGCGCGACGGCGCCTACCGCTTCGAAGGACGGGAGGCCTCGCCCGGCGAGATGATCGACTTCTGGCGCGGCGTGATCGACCGCTACCCGTTGGTCTCGATCGAGGATCCGCTGGCGGAGGACGAGTGGGGCTCGTGGGCCGAGCTGACGAGGGAGCTCGGCGACCGTGTTCAGCTCGTCGGCGACGACCTCTTCGTCACCAATCCGGAGCGGCTTCGCCGCGGTCTCGACGAAGGAGTCGCCAACGCGATCCTCGTCAAGGTGAACCAGATCGGGACACTCTCGGAGACGCTCGCCACGATCGAGCTCGCGCGCTCGAACGGCTACGGCGTCGTCATCTCCCACCGCTCCGGCGAGACGGAGGACACGACGATCGCCGATCTCGCCGTCGCGACCGGAGCGGGACAGATCAAGACGGGCGCACCCTCGCGCAGCGACCGCGTGGCGAAGTACAACCAGCTTCTTCGAATCGAAGAGGAGCTGGGCGCGAAGGCGACCTATCCCGGCTGGGACGCGTTTCCGCGCTTCGAGCGGTAACTGAGGCTCTCGATAAGCAGGACTTCGGCCGACCGGCCCAAATGCCGAAGCTAGTTTTAGAGACGATGGCCACGAGCATCCCGCGCAGGACGAAGATCGTCGCGACGATCGGACCCGCGTCGGCGTCCCCGGAGATGCTCCGGGCGCTCGCCGAGGCGGGAATGGACGCCGCGCGCCTGAACCTGTCTCACGGCACGCGCGACGAGCACGCCGAGCGGGCGGAGCTCGTCAGAAATGTGGAGCGCGAGCTTCGGCGGCCGATCGCGCTGATGGCCGACCTCCAGGGGCCGAAGCTCCGCGTCGGCAACCTCCCCGAGCCGGTCGACCTCGTGCGCGGGAGCGAGGTGGTGGTCGTCGGTGGCGAGGTCGCCCAGAACGGCGACCTCCCGGTGAGCCCTCCTGTCATCGGCGAGGTCCTGCAGCCCGGCCACGAAGTGCTGATCGACGACGGGCTGGTTCGGCTTCGCGTGGAGCGGGTCAAGGAGGGACGGGCCAGCTGTGCAGTGCTGGCCGGAGGCCGCGTCAGCTCGCACAAGGGAGTGAACGTCCCGGGCGTCCCCGTGCCGATCCCGGCGCTGACCCGCAAGGACATGGACGATCTGGAGTTCGCCCTCGAGCTCGCCGTGGACTTCGTCGCGCTCTCGTTCGTGCGCTCCGCCGCGGACGTTCGCGACCTCAAGGAGCTGATCGAGGGCGCGGGCTCGCACGCGCACGTGATCGCCAAGATCGAAAAGGCCGAGGCCATCGACGCGCTCGACGCCGTCGTCCGCGAGGCGGACGGGCTGATGGTCGCCCGCGGCGACCTGGGCGTGGAGATCGGGCCCGCGACTGTCCCGCTGCTCCAGAAGCGGATCATCACGACGGCGCTTGAGCTCGGCAAGCCGGTGATCACGGCGACGCAGATGCTCGAGTCGATGGTTCACCACCCGGACCCGACCCGCGCCGAAGCGAGCGACGTCGCCAACGCGATCCTCGACGGGACCTCCGCCGTCATGCTCTCGGGAGAGACGGCCGTCGGCGAGTACCCGATCGAGGCCGTCGCGACGATGGATCAAATCGCCCGGGTCGTCGAGCCCAGCCTCGGCTACCGGCACCAGTTTCCCGATCCCGAGGGAGAGCGGCCGGCCGTTGGGCAGGCGATGTCGAACGCGGCGTGCGACCTGGCCGAGGCGCTCGGGGCGACCGCGATCCTGGTTCCCACGTTCACGGGGCGAACCGCCTCGGCGGTCGCACGGCTGAGGCCGCGGCGGCCGATCATCGGGCTCACGCACCACCCGTACGCAGTGCGGCAGATGGCGCTGGAGTGGGGGGTGACCCCTGTGCTGATCCCCGAAGCGGCGGACGTCGAGGATCTCTGGGACCGGTCGATCGAGGCCTCGCGCGAAGCGGGACTCGTCGAGCCGGGCGACCGCGTCGTGCTCACCGCAGGCACGGCCGTGAACCTTCCCGGCACCACGAACGTCATCAAAGTCGACACCGCCTGATCGCGCCCTGGCCGGCGTCTGCGCCGGCGGCGCTCCAGGACACGATCAGGTATCGAAGGAGCGAGGCCATGGTCGCCGAAACAAGGCGGCCCGTGGCCAGGAAGCGCAAGCGACGTCCTCCCCGAAGCACGCTCTTCCTTCGCTGGCTCGCCGTCGCCGCGATCGGGCTGATGGCGCTTCTCTACTACCGGCCGCTGCGGTCGTACGTGGACACGCGCTCCACGCTCACGGACCGGGCGACGGAGGTTCGGTCGCTACGTACGCAGAAGGACGCGCTGGAGCGCCGGCTCGAGGAGTCGAAGAGCCCGGCCGCGCTTGCGCGGGAAGCGCGCAGGCTCGGCTTTGTGAAGCCCGGCGAGCGCCTGTTCATCGTCAAGGGCATCGAGGCCTGGCGTCGCGCTCGGTCTACGATCGGGCGGGATGGATGACCGCGCGGTTCTCGAGCGACAGCTAGGTCGCAAGCCCCGCGCCTTCCGGCGGGTCGTCGTCCGCTGCCCCTACGGCCGCCCGGCGGTGACCGAGCAGGAGGCGTTCGACGAAAGCGGCGAGCCCTTCCCCACGGCGTTCTGGATCACGTGCCCGCACCTGGCCGCGGCAATCGCGCGTCTCGAGGCGGCCGGCGGCGTCGAGCGCTGGAGCCGCCTCGCCGCCGCGGACGCGCAGCTCGCGGAGAGCCTCGAGCGGGGGCACGAGGAACAGCGCCGCCTGCGCCCCGAGCTCGCCGCCGGGATCGGCGGCGCCAAGCGAGGGGGAAGCCTCAAGTGCCTCCACGCCCACGCCGCATTCGCGCTGGCGCGGCCGGGCTACGAGCTCGGGGAGCGAATCCTCGCGGAAGTGGAACAACCCTTCCCGCCGGACGAATGCTGCATGACCGAGTAGCCCGTTCGCCGCTACCATCGCGCCGCGTGACGCCTGTCCTCGATCAGACTCGCCGCGAGTGGAGGGACGGTCATCGCCGCTTCGAGCACGAAGTGCGGGAATCGGGGCGCGCCGACATCCTGCTGGCGGAGCTCGAAGCCGTGACCGCTGAGCTCCGCAGGCGTGTGGGGCAGCACTACACGCTCGACGAGCTGGTGTCCGAGTACCGGGAGTCCGACCGGTGGGCGCGCGAGGCGGTGGAGGAAATCGACCCGGCGCACGGGTGGCCGAGCCGCCTCGCTCTCGTCGGCGATGCGGCGTTTCACCTCTACTCGCGCGGCGCAGTCGACTACGAGCCGTGACGATCCAGCCGAGGCCGCTGTCGCGCTCGTACGACCGGGCGGCCGAGCGGCGGAGGCGGACGCGCAGGCGAGTGGGCGTGCTCGTGCTCGTCGCGATCGTGTTCGCGCTCGGCGTCGCCCTCGGCCAAGCGTTGAACGACAATCCGAAGCCCGGCGGGACGCGGACCGTCAGCCAGACGGTCAGCATTCCGACCTCGCCGTAGGAAGTCTGGGCGCTTAGTAATTGCGAGGTTTGGGTAACTTTGCGCCAAAGTGGCCCAGCGCAATCTTCCTCCTCACCGGCGCGCTCCGGCGAGCGATCCGGAGTGGCTCACGCTCGGTCAAGCGGCGAAATATCTCGGCGTTGCGCAGAGCACGATCCGGAAGTGGTCCGATCACGGAAGGGTCCCCGCCTTCTACACGCCGGGCGG
Source organism: Gaiellaceae bacterium (assembly GCA_044870105.1). GTDB lineage: Bacteria > Actinomycetota > Thermoleophilia > Gaiellales > Gaiellaceae > JBKPFU01. Next base: position 4,829 of record JBIOYJ010000095.1, read on the forward strand.
TCACCGGCGCTACCGGCGCCGCGACCTTGACGCGTTTCTCGAGCGGTCCGGCCCCGGTGGCGCTCCGCAGGCGGGTCCGCTCGTCCTGATCGTCGACGACGACGAGCGCATCCGCGAATTCGTCCGCGTGAATCTCGAGATCGAGGGCTACTCGGTCCGTGAGGCGGGCAGCGCGGAGGAGGGTCTGGCCGTGCTCGACGAGGAGTCGCCGGATCTGATTCTGCTGGACGTGATGATGCCCAAGGTCGACGGCTGGGAGATGCTGCGGCGGGTGCAGGAGCGTCACGGGGTAGGAACCATCCCGGTGATCATGTTCAGCGGCAAGGTCGATGAGGAGGCCCTCAAGGAGGCCACCGCGCGCGGGGCGTCGGGGTTCATCGGCAAGCCGTTCGACCCGCAGCAGCTCGTAGACCAGGCCAAACAGCTACTTCCGGCTTAGTCGCGCCCTGGCCGGCCACGCCTCCCGGCCGGCGGAGCCGGCCTCCGGCGCGGCCTGACGCCGCTGGACGGGACGGTGCTCTCCGGGTCCGTATTACCCCATACTGTCCCCTCCGGCCCCGCCCCGCCAGCGGCGCCCCAGAGACGTGACTAGTTGGGACCGGGAGATCGAGCGCTGGGTGGTCGAGCACCGCGTCGGGTGGCTCGACCCGATCTTCATCGGCCTCTCCTATGCCGGCGCCGAGGGCGCGGTCTGGCTCGTGATCGCCGCGGCCGCGGCCTTCTTGCAGCGACGCCCGCTCGTCCTCCTCTACGTCGCCGCCGCCGTGGCGGTGGCTGACGCCGGAAGCGTTGGACTGCGCGCGTTGATAGGCCGCGACCGGCCCGCCGACGTCTACCCGGACCCGAAGCCGTTGATCGGCGTTCCCCATGACGGCGCGTTGCCGTCCGGGCACGCCTCCGTTGCGTTCGCGAGCGCGACGATCCTCGCCTGGGTGCTGCCGCGCTTGGCCGTCCCGTTCTTCCTGCTCGCGGCCGCGATCTCGTGGTCGCGGGTCTACGTGGGCGCCCACTACCCGCTCGACGTGCTCGCGGGCGCGCTCTTCGGAGTGGGCGTCGCGATTGCGCTCAGGGTTTTGGGGCGTCGCTGGCAAAGGAGGCAAGCCCGAGGAGCGAGGACAGTACCTCGCTAGTACGGACTCGTGCCGAGGGCGAGCGCCGCATCCTGCCGCCAGCGGCGTCAGGCCCGGCGGAGCGCGGCTTCGCGCGCAAGAGCCGTGGCCGGCCAGAGCCCTGAGCGCTACAGCTCTTCGGTTGCTCGTAGCAGCCCTGCGGCTATCACGCCGAGCGCGGCCAGCAGACTGATCCAGATTCCGATGCCCCGCCCGCTCGCGGGGAGGAACTCGTCGGGGATCGAGATCAGCCTGATGAGGACGAAGATCGTCGCCAGCGATCCAAGCGCGATCACGACGAGACTCTCCGGAACGGTGGCCGGGAGCTCGATTCCCAGCTCGCGCAGGATCACGATCGCGAGCACGGCGAAGCCGATGAAGAAGACGAGCTTGCCGAGCGTCCCGGTGTGCCACCCGATCACGCCGATCGTCGGGCCGACGGTGTCGGAGCCGGCGTACCAGTCCATGAACGTGGACAGGCTCAGGATCAACCCCGCCAACCACGCAAGCCGCTCGCCGACCGCCCACGCGGGCGTCCCCGGCCGCAGGAAGAATCGGTCGTCGGGCTCGCGCGCGCTGGGATCTCGCGGGTAGTCCGGCGTTTGCACGCCGTGAAGTATGGGCAACTTCGTGGTTAGATTCAGGGGCGTGCGGACGGAAGGGGTGCAGACGACACCGAAACCGGAGCCGGTTCCCGCCCCGGAGGGCGGGGATTACGTGCAGTTCTGGGCGACGGGCGAGAGCGTGAAGGGGGAGTTCCGCTGCTCGGAGTGCGGCTACGGCGTGGCGGTCTGCCGCGAGCTTCCCGTCTGCCCGATGTGTGCGGGGCAGACGTGGGAGCAGTCCGACTGGAGCCCGTTCGCGCGGGCCCTCGAAGAGCTGCGCTAACAAGATCCTCCTCGGGTCGAGACGATGCACCGCCGATGCCGGATTCATTCCGGCGGAGGCCACTGCCGCCGAAGCGTCTGGGCGCCGCAGCAGATCTGCCGGCTCCTGAAACGCGACGACTGAAGCGACCGCCGACAAGGAGGGGGCTCGTGGGGGAACCAGGGGTTCCCCCACGCTTCTGGAGCCCGTTCGCGCGGGCCCTCGAAGAGCTGCGCTAACAAGATCCTCCTCGGGTCGAGACGATGCACCGCCGAAGCCGGATTCATTCCGGCGGAGGCTCCTCGTCAGAGTCCGAAGAGCTTCTGGACCTGGTGCCAGATCGTGACGCTCAGGTAGGCGCTGAGCGCGAGCAGGCAGAGCAGCATGAGCCAGAAGCGCAGGTTGGCCCGCTTCCGGGCGCGCGTCCGCTCCTGCCTCACCCGTCGCTTGGCGCGATGGAATCGGTACGCCCGCGCGATCGCGCTCGGATCTGAGACCGGCGGATCCTCGGACGGCGCCTTCTTCGCGGGCTCCGCCATGCCGGAAGTGTAAAACGCCATTGCGCGCGGCTCCGCGTGTCCCGCCATACTTAACTGCGAAAAGGGGGACGATGGTCGTCGAGCCGGGTCAGAAGGCGTCTGGGGTCAGCAGCGCGATCGACGCGCTGGCGGCCGTCTCGCGCCTGCTCGCTGAGGGCGCCACCCGTGACGAAGCGCTGACCGCGATCGTCAAGGCGGTCGAGCAGGCGGCCGGCGCCCACGTGGTCGTTGCCCGCGCTGTCGACGCGGACGGCACCTGCCTGCGCGCCCGGGCCGTCGCCTCGCCCTCACGCGCCGTAGCGGCCGAGCTCGAAGGATCGCTCTTCGGTGTAGACGAGTTGCCCATGCGAGAGATCGAGGAGCTCGAAGAGGTTCCCGACGTGCTGCGGCGGGCCGCGGATCGAGCCGGCGCCGACTCGGTGTTGCTGATTCCGCTCGCCAACGGGAGCGCGGCGGTCGGTTCGCTCGAGCTCCTGCGCCGAGGCGCGGCCTTCGACGAAGAAGAACGAGCGCTCGCCCGCCTCGCGGCCGACCAGCTGCGGCTCGCGCTCAGGGCTGGCGCGGACACGGACGCGGGCAGCGCGGCGGCCGCGGAGCTCGACGACGTTCTGCGCGTCGCCGGCGACGCGCTCGCGGCCGGCTCTGATGCGTCGAGGACGCCCGAGCAGGTCGCCGCACTCGCGGCCGAGGCGACGGGCGCCGAATCCTGCCTCCTCTGGTATTCGAGAGCGGAGGGCGCACCGACCCTGAGCGCCGCCTACGGGGCGGACCTCGACGTCGATTTCCCTGCGGCCCGGGACGCCGCCGCGGAGGCGCTCGCCGGCGTCGAACGGTTGGCTCTCGAGTCGGTCGGGGACAAGATGGCCGCGTCGCTGCAGCTCGGCCAGCCTCCGCTCGGGATCCTCCAGCTCTTCTTCGGCTCGGCGAGCGCGCCGGCGGACGACGTGCTCGAGCGCCTGGCGCTATTCGGGGCGCGGGCATCTCACGCCCTGCGGGCGAGCGAACGGACGCTGGAACAGTCGGTCGAGCTCGAGCGCACGCGTGCGTTGCTGACGGTCGTCGGCCAGGCGATTGCCCAGCTCTCGCTCGCGCACACGCTCGAGACGGCCGTCGACCGCCTCGCGGAGCTGCTCTCGATCGACCGCCTCGCCGTGTACCTGCTCGAGCCCGGAGAGGAACGGCTCCTTGCGGCGGCGGGACGCGGCCTCGCAGGTCCTCACACGCGGATCGCCGAGCGGCTGCTCGAGCTGGCGCTCGGCCCGTTCCGCGGGCGCGGGCTGGTGGCCGTGCCCGACGCCGAAGATCCGATGCTGGCGGCCGTCCACGACGCGGTGTCCGAGACCGGAATCGAGGCAGCGATCGCCGCGCCGCTCCTCGTCCACGAGGACCTCGTCGGGCTGGTGGGCGCATATCCGCATCGCGGTCGCACGCTCACGAAGGACGAGCAGGCGCTCGTCACGGCGCTCGCAGCCCAGCTCGCCGTGGCGGTGCAGAACGCTCGCTTGCACGAGCGCGTGAGACAGCGCGACGCGGAGCGCAAGCGGGCCTTGGACGCCGAGAAGAGCGCTTCGAAGCGCCTGCAGGCCCTGTACGAGATCTCGCGCTCCTTTGCGCAGAGTCTCTCGCTCCAGGAGACGCTGAAGGCCGTCGTCCGGACCGTCGTCGAGTTGCTGGAGGTCGACGCGGCCGTGATCCGCATGCGAGACGAGCGCGGGGAGACGCTCATGCCGCAAGCGATCCACGTCGCCGACGAGCGGCTGGCCGAGCCCGTGCGCCCGATCCTCGCTCAGCCGCAGCCGATCGCGAAGCTGCCCGGGCGCCGCCTGTTCAAGGTCGGCCGCCCACTTGTCCTCGACGCGGATGCGGCCGCTCGCCTCGGCGGTGCGTACGGCCTGTTGACGCCGTTCCTCGAGAAGGGCTCGACCGCTGCCGTCCTTCCGGTCGCGACAAAGGCGGAGATGCTCGGCACGCTCAGCATCCTCTCGCTCGATCCCGCCCGTCCGCTCGAGGATGAGACGATCGCGACCGCGCTTTCGATTGCCGGCCACGCTGCACTCGCCCTCGACAACGCACGGCTGTACGGCGAGGAAAAGCGACTGCTCGAGGCGATGCAGCACTCGCTCTTGCCCCGCACGCGCCCGGAGATCCCGGGGCTCGACGTGGGCGACGTGTACCAGTCGTCGGCCCGCGTCGACGTAGGCGGAGACGTTTACGACTACCTCGTGCTCGAGGACGGGCGGCTCGCCGTCGTGCTCGGGGACGTCACCGGACACGGGATCGACGCCGCCGCCGACATGGCCATGGCGAAGTTCGTCTTTCGTTCGCTGGCCCGCGAGCATCCAGAACCTGAGGACTTTCTCGCCGCCGCGAACGACGTCGTCATCGACGAGATCGGTGCGTCGAAGTTCATCACGATGCTCTACCTCACCGTCGATCCGGCGACCGGCGAGCTCGCCTGCGTGGCCGCCGGGCACCCACCGCCGCGGCTGATCGGCGCCGACGGCAAGGTGACCCCGCTGCCGGCGCGCGGGCTTGCGCTCGGAATCGAGCCCGACCAGAGGTACGAGGAAGTGCGGGGCCAACTCGAACCCGGCGGCTCGATCGTCCTCTACACGGACGGCTTGCTCGAGACGCGTCGCGGAGCGGAGCAATACGGCGAGGGCCGGCTGGACGAGGCGTTGGCGGCGAACGCGAGCCGGCCCAGCGCCGACGTCGCCGAGGCCGTCGTAGCCGACTGCCGCGCGTTCGGCGGCGACCTCGGCGACGACTGCGCCGTCGTCGTGATCAAACGGCTTGGCTGACCTTCTGCGCCGCGAAGGCCGCATCCTGCGAATCGGCCACCGGGGCGCCGCGGCGCTGGCGCCCGAGAATACGTTGGAGTCGCTGCGGACGGCGGTCGGGCTCGGAGTCGACCTCGTCGAGTTCGACGTGCTCGACGGCTCCGGCGGGACGCTCGTACTCGCGCACGACCGCCGTGTGCTGCGGGCCGACGCCCTCTCGCTCGAGGAGGCACTCGCGTTCTTTCGCGACGAGGCTCCGTCCGTCGGCGTGCACCTCGACCTCAAGTGCCGAGGTCAGGAAGCGCCGATCGTCGGAGCGCTTCGCCGAAGCGGTCTCGTCGAGCGAACCGTCGTCAGCTCGTTCCTGCACAGGACCCTGCGCGCCGTTGGCTCGCTCGAGCCGCGGCTCCGACTCGGGCTGACCTATCCGGAGGATCGCCTCGGCCTGCGGCGCCTGCGGCCGCTTGCCCGCGGCGGCCTCGCGGCCATGCGGCGGGCGCTGCCGCGACGCATCGGGCGCATGCTCTCGCACGCCGGCGCGACCGCGGCGATGCTGCATTTCAGCGTCGTCTCCGAGGCGGTGGTCGACCGCTGCCACGCGCGTGGAGCGGCTGTGCTCACGTGGACCGTGGACGACGCCGACCTGGCCGGCCGGCTGGCCGCACTCGGCGTCGACGGCGTGATCACGAACGATCCGCGCATTTTCCAGGGCTAAACTGAGCGGTCATGCGACGAGGGGTTGCGGTGCTGGTAGCGGGAATGGGAGTCGGTCTCGCCGGCTTGCTCGCCGCGGCCGTTCTCGCGGGGCCGGTCGCCGGCGCCAGGGAGGCAACCACTACCACCGGCGGCGCGCCGACGATCGCGGCGGGCGTCAGCATCGCTGGCGTGTCGGTCGCATACATGACCTATACGGAGGCCTACGACGCGGTCGACCGCTGGTTCGCCCGCCCGCTCGTGCTCGTCGTGGCGCGGCACCGCATCGCGGCCGCGCCGGCCGACGTCGGCGGCGCGGCGGACATCGACGCGGCAGTCGCCGACGCTCTCCTGGCCCCGCCGGGGACGCGGATCGCGCTGTCCGTGAGGATCAACCGTTCGCGGACGAGGACCTACGTCGCGGCGCTCGCCAAGCGCTTCGACCGCAAGCCGGTCGACTCGCAGCTCTATCTCCGACGCCTGCGACCGGTGCTCACGAAGGAGCGGCCGGGCCGGAAGCTCGACCGACCGGCTGCCGTCCGCGCGCTCGTCGGTGCCGTCGCCGCGCACGCGCGGGGTCCGCTTCGGCTTCGCCAGCGCGCCGTCCTCGCCAAGATCACGCAGCTGAACTTCGGGCCGATCATCGTGATCCGCCGCGGCTCGAACCTTCTGTACTTCTACCGAGGCATGCGCCTCGGCCACGTCTTCGGCGTCGCCACCGGGCAGCGCAGCTACCCGACGCCGCTCGGGAAGTTCACGGTCGTCGTCAAATGGCGTAACCCCTGGTGGTACCCGCCGTCGTCGCCGTGGGCGCGCGGGCAGCACCCGATTCCGCCCGGGCCGGGAAACCCGCTCGGTACACGATGGATGGGGCTGAGCGCGCCCGGCGTCGGCATTCATGGCACGCCCGACTCGGCCTCGATCGGCTATTCGGCGTCGCACGGATGCATCCGCATGCGGATCCCCGAGGCGGAGTGGCTGTTCTTGCGCGTGCGGATCGGGACGCCGGTCTTCATCGTCGCCGCCTGAAGTGAGACGCTGCTTGCAGTGTCTCTTTCAGGGCCCGCGGGCTTTGCCCGTGGGGCCGTCTGAACTGAACGGTCGACACGCTGGAATCCAGCGAGGCGGCAAATGAGCGGACGCCTCAAGCTCGCGGGGCAGGCGGCCGCCGTCGCGCTCGTCGTGAGCCTGCTCGCGCTGCTGATCTGGAAGGTCGCCCACCAGCCCGGTAAGGGCGCGGCGGGTGAGCTGGCCAAGGGCAAGAAGCCGCACGCGCCGGCATTCGACCTCCCCCGGCTCGACGGCCGCGGCAAGCTCAGCCTCGCGAGCCTGAAGGGCAAGCCGGTCGTGATCAACTTCTGGGGCACCTGGTGCGACCCGTGCCGCCGCGAGGCGCCGCTGCTCGCCGACGCGCACCGCAAGTGGTCGCAGAAGGGCGTGGCCTTTCTCGGCGTCGACGTCCAGGACTTCGCCGGCGACGCGCGGCGGTTCGTCCGCAAGTACGAGCTCACCTACGTGCACGTACGCGACAAGACCGCGGCGGTCGCAACGAGGTACGGCACGTACCAGTTCCCCGAGACCTACTTCGTCGACCGCTCCGGGCGGATCGTCGAGCGCATCCCCGGCGAGCTCGACAAAGGGCAGCTCGAGGACGCGATCCGAGGCGTGCTTCAGTCGTGAGGCGGTTTCTGCTCGTCGCGATCGGCGCGCTGGCGCTTGCCACGCCTGCGGCCGCGAGCGAACGGCATCCCACGCTTGCCGAGCTCGAGAACGAAGTCATGTGCCCGGTCTGCGACACCACCCTTTCGCAGTCGGACTCGCCGCTCGCGCGGCGGATGAAGGCGCACATCCGGCAATGGATCGCGGCCGGCGACACGAAGAGCGAGATCAAGGACAAGCTCGTCGAGAACTTCGGCCCCGCGATTCTGGCCGCGCCGCCGAAGAAGGGATTCGACCTGCTCGCGTGGGTGCTGCCGCTCGCCGGAATCGTCGCCGGTGCAGGGCTGGTCGGCTACCTCGCCTGGCGCTGGAGCCGGCAGCGTGAACTGGAAGCTGTGCCCTTGGTCGGGTCGCGGAACGGCCGACCGCTCGAGCCCGAGCTCGACCGCCGAGTGGACGAAGAGCTGGCGCGCTTCGACGGCTAGCTCGGCGTGTTGGAGCGCATACCGATCGCGTTCCTGGCCGGGCTCGTCTCCGTCGCGACGCCCTGCGTGCTCCCGCTCGTCCCCGGCTACCTCTCGGCCGTCTCGGCGGTCGAGGCGGGCAGGCTCGATGAGCGAGGCGTCGCGCGGCGCGTCACCCTCGCGAGCCTGCCCTTCTTCGCCGGCTTCACGGTCATCTTCGTCGTGCTCGGCGCCGCCGCCGCCGCGATCGGCGGCGTCGTCAACCCGCGGACGCAGACTGCGATCGCCGGCTTCGTGCTCGTCGTGCTGGGGCTGACCTTCATCGGCCTGCTGCCCTGGCCGGAGCGCGTCCTCGCGCCAGGGCTGGTCGAGGGCGCCCGGCGTCGAGGCTCGAACGCGCTGCTCGGGGCCGCCTTCGCGGCGTGCGCGGCTCCTTGTATCGGCACGGTCCTGGCGTCGATTCTGGTGTTGGCGAGCGACGCCGAGACCGTCGTGAAGGGCTCCGTGCTGTTGTTTGCCTACTCGCTCGGGATCGCATCTGCGTTCCTCGTCGTCGGGATCGCGTTCACACGGGCGATGGGCGCCTTCCGTTGGGTGCGCGACCACTACGGCGTGATCCGCGTGCTCAGCGGCACAGCGCTGGTCGTCCTCGGCCTGCTGCTCTTCTTCGAGCGCGACTGGTGGCTGCGGGTGCTCCTGAACCGGGTGCTCGACTCGGTCGGCCTCGGCAACGTCTAGACACGTGGCGGCGGCAGCTCGAGTGACCCGCCCGCCACGACCTTCCGAGCGGCTTCGACCTGCTCGAGCACGCCGCGCACGTCCACGCCTCGGTGTTCCGGTGCGAATGGTCCGAGCCGGCGCGCCGCCTTCTCCAGCTGGCGGGCGCAGCCGACCTCGTTGCCCCGGCCCGCCTGGTACCAAGCGACCGCGACGTGGACGAGCCCCTGGAAGAAATCGCGCTCTTCGGGCACGCTCGCCCGCCAGACGTCCTCGAGCTCCTCGTGCGCGGCGAAGAACTCGCCTGCCCGGATCAGGGCAAGACCCTGCTCAAACTGCGACCTGAACTTCGTCGCCCTCCACGCGCACGTCGTAGGTTCGGAGGTGAATCGCGCGGTCGAACTCGTTCTCGCCGGTCCGCACGTCGTACTGCCAGCCGTGCCAGGGACACGTCAGCACGTATCCCTCGAGGCGGCCCTCCCCAAGCGGCCCCTCGAGGTGCAGGCAGGCGTGCTGTATCGCGTAGAACTCGCCGTCGACGCGCGCGAGTGCGATCTTCGTCTCGTCAACAGCGACCGTTCGCACCGTGCCGGGGGTGACGTCCTCGACGCGAGCAACGGTGCGGAACTCGGCCATCGCGCGAGACTACTCCCTAATCGGCACGCCGAGCCGCTTCGCCGCGAACGGGATCGTGGCGCCCTGGAGGACGACCGAGAAGGCGACGACGACGAAGACGATCCCGTAGATGCGCGTCGCTTCGTCCACGCCCCCGAGTACGGCAAAGGCGGCGAGCAGGATTGGCACCGCGCCTTTCAGCCCGCCCCACATGACGAACAGACGCTCCCCGGGCCGCAGGGAGGACAACGCGAGCAGCGCCCCGACCACGAGGGGGCGGGCGACGAGCGCGACGATCGCCGCCAGCAGCAGGCCGTCGAGCCACACGTTCTGATGGCCGAGCTCGGTGAGGTCGACCGTCAGCCCGAGGGCGACGAAGACGACGATCTCCGCCAGGCTCGCCAACGACGTGTGGAAGCGTTCGATCTCGGCCTTGTGCGGAAGCGACGCGTCGCCGACGAGGATCCCGGCGACGAAGACGGCCAGGAAGCCCGAGCCGTGGGCGATCGAGGTGACGCCGTAGACGACGCCGGCGGCCGAGAGCGTTTGCAGCGGATAAAGCGCCGGGTTGGAGAGGCGGATCCGGCTGAGAAGCGGGGAGAGCAGGAGGCCACCGGCGATCCCGATCGCGAGCCCGACGCTCATCTCGACGCTGAACTCCCGGATCACCGTCCAGAACGAGGCGTCGTCGTGGGTGGCGAAATCGATCATGCCGATCATCAGCGCGATTCCGACCGGGTCGTTCGCACCTGACTCGCCCTCGAGGATCGTGGCCGTCCGGCCGGTGATCTCGCGCCGGCCCAGCACCGAGAACATCACCGCCGGATCGGTGGGCGCGAGCGCTGCGCCAATCAGGCCGGCGGTCGTCCAGTCGAAGCCGAACAGGTAGCGGGCTGCGACCGCGGCCAGCGCGGCGGTCGCGAACGTGCCCAGGACGCCGAGCGAGACGACGGGCAAAGCGGCAACGCGGAACCGGCGCCACCCGACCCGCATGCCGCCGTCGAACAGGATCAGCACGAGGGCGACGACGGCGACGCGCTCCACCCCGCGAATCGAGAGCGCATCGGCCAGATCGGGGAAGAGGTCGGACAGGACCGCGGCGGCGATGAGGAAGATCCCGGGAGCGGGGATCGGGACCCAGTCGGTCACCTTCTGGGAGAGCAGCGCCAGGCCGAACCCCCCGGCGACGAGCAGCACGACCTGGCCGAACGTGATCAGCTCGTCCACGCGGGGACCCTAATTCCCCCGGTTTGTGAGCCAAAGCACGCGTGGTACGCTCGCGGCGCTGTGGCGACGATTCTGCTGGCTGGAGTCGACGTCTACTTCCGAGGCAAGCTCGAAGGGCTGCTGCGCGGCCACCACCTCGTCACCGCCGACAGCGTCGACCCTCCGGATCTCGTGATCGCCGACATCGCCCGCGTCGATCCCGACGAGGTTGCCGACGCCTTCCCGGACGTGCCGATTCTCGGCTTTGCGAACCACACGGACACGGAGGGATTGCGGCGCGCGCACGCCGCCGGATTCGACCAGGTGGTGGTCAAAGCGTCCCTCGACGAGCGGGCCTCCGAGCTCGTCGACGAGCTGACCGCTGTGGGGTAGGAGGGCTTGGCGGAATTCCGCTCGTCGCCGGGACGCGCTGGGCGCCCGCGAGGCAAGGACGGAGGGAGCGTTCGTATTGGATCCTGGGAGCCGTAGGCTGCGACCGAGGACGCCGCATCGCGTCGCTCCAGCGCGGTGCGGGGGGCTCAGCCGGGTATCCGCCAAGTCCTCCTGAAAAGCCTCAGTAAACTGGACCCGCCGTGACGTACATCATCGCCGAGCCCTGTATCGACATCAAAGACCTGTCCTGCGTGGACGTCTGCCCGGTCGACTGCATCCACGAGTTCGAGCGGATCCTGATCATCGACCCGGAGGAGTGCATCGACTGCGGGGCGTGCGAGCCGGAATGCCCCGTGGAGGCGATCTTTCCCGAGGACGCGCTGCCCGACAAATGGGAGCCGTTCGTGAAGATCAACTACGCCTATGGAGACGGGGCGGACGTCGTCAACAAGCTGACCGACGAGTACGCCACCGAGCACAACGTGCAGAACCCGCCGCTCGAGACCTGAACCCGAGTAAGACCGAGGGATTTGGGTAGGACCGAGGGGTCGAACCGAAGGGGGTCCTCTTTCCATGCCGCAAGAAGCCTGGAGCAACAAACGAGAGCGTCAGTACGAGCACATCAAGGAGAGCGCGAAGGGCCGCGGTGCGTCGACGAGACGCGCGAAGGAGATCGCCGCGCGCACGGTCAACAAGGAGCGCGCGCGCAAGGGTGAGGCGCGCCAGTCGTCACGCAGTTCGCGGCGCGACATCTCGTCGGGACGCCGCGGCGGCCTCCGCTCCGGGACGAGCCGTCCGAAAGGCCGCACCAAGGAGCAGCTGTACAACGAGGCCAAGCGGCGGAACATCCCGGGCCGCTCGAAGATGAACAAGCAACAGCTTCAGCGGGCGGTCGACAGACGCAAGTAGGCCCGCACGCGGGAATTCGGGCTCGCGCCCCGTCGTTATCCTGGCGAGCGTGAGCCCGAAGATTCTCGATCACGTGGCCCTCTGGGTGGCCGAGCGCGACCGGCTCGCGGCGCTTCTGACCGGCGCCCTCGAGATGCATGTCATCGACCGCACCGACAAGTTCACGCTCGTCGGCTCTGACGCCCGCCGCGGCAAGTTGACGCTCTTCGTGGAAGAGGGCCCGCGCGAGCGCGGCGCGCTCAAGCACATCGCGCTCCGCGTGTCCAACCTAGACGAGGCCCTCGAGCGGTTGCCCGAGGAGATCGCCATCGAGCGGCCGCGGCCCGGCGAGGCGTATTTCGACGCTGGCGAGGGTCTGCGCCTCGGCTTCGTGCAGGGGGAGACCGACGTCGAGTACGACCTCGACCACGTGGCACTGTACTCGGCGCAGCCGGAGGAGACCGCAGCCGCCTACGCGCGGCTCGGCTTCGAGCCCACGCTTGCCGGCCCCTCGGGAGCTCCGCGCGCCGAGGTCGGGGGCGCGTACGTGGAATTCCATCAAGGCGACCCCGGCGATCCGGAGCGGCCGCTCCTGAACCACCTTGCCGTGCTGGTCGATTCTGCCGACGAGCACATCGGCGAGGCCGAGGAGCAGGGGGTGGAGATCGCCGACGTCGTCGACGCGCCGAACACCTACGCCGTGTTCCTGTGGGGCCCTGAGCGCGTCAAGATCGAGTACGTCCAGCACAAGCCCACCTTCAGCCTTCGCTGATCTCGCTCGCGTCCCTGGACGGCGCGGCTCCCGCCGGGCGGAGCCCGGCTCGGCCACCGCCTGACGCCGCTGGCTGCAGGATTCTGCGCCGGCGTCGCTTGCACCGGCCTCCGCCCACTTGTTCCGTCCTGCGCGCCGTCGGCTTGCCTCCTTTGCCAGCGACGCCCCGGGAACCCGAGCAATGATTATCGCCGGGGCTGGGATGGCCGGCCTCGTGGCCGCGGCGCGGGCCCGCGAGCTCGGCGCGCGGGCAATCGTGCTGGAGAAGGGAGACCGTCTGGGCGGCTCGATGCTGCTCTCGAGCTGCGTGATCTGGCGGCATCATACGTTTGAGGACTTCCGGCGCGAGTGCCCTGGGGGCGACGAGCGGCTCCAGCGGCTGATCTTCGACGAGTTCGACGACGCGCTCGCGTGGCTCGCCTCGCTCGGGCCGAGGGTGGTCTGGGAAGACACGCCGAACCCGCTCACGGTCGGCAAGCGCTTCGACCCGGTCGATCTGACGGACTGTCTCGTCCGCGCGAGCGGCGCCGAGGTCCGCTTAGGCCATGCCCTGGGGTCAGACCCCTGGACTCGTCCGGAAGGGCCGATCGTCCTGGCGACCGGAGGTTTTGCCGTCCGTTACGCGCGCGAGCACGGCCTGCTCCTGAGGGCGAACCCGTGGAGCACGGGCGACGGGCTCGAGTTCGGCGTCGCGAACGGCGGGCGCGAGACGAGGGGCATGGAGGAGTTCTACGGCCGCGTGATGCCGGCGCCGCCGGCGCAGATCCGGGAGGAGGATTACGTTCGTCTGTCCCAGCTGTGGGCAGGCCGGGGCCGCGTCGAGAACGAGCTGGGGGAGGAGTTCTTCCCCGGGCCGCCCGCGTGGCACGAGAGCGATCTCGCGCAGGCGATTGCCCGCCAGCCGGGCGGGACGGCCTGGTTCGTCCTGCCGAGCGAGGCGCGCGACGATCCGCGTGTCGTCGCGGCGCGAACCGCGGGAGGGACGGTGGTCGAACGCGAGGGGGAGCTGCGTCTGCATGTCGCCGCCGCGGTGACGCACACGATCGGCGGCCTCGAGGTCGACGAGCGCGCCCGCGTCGTCGGCGCCGAGGGGCTCCACGTCGCGGGGGTGGACGTCGGCGGAATCGCGACAGGCGGATACTCGAGCGGGCTCGCGGCCGCCTTGGTGCTGGGTCGAATTGCTGCCGAGACGGCGTTATCGTCGTAGCTCCAAGGAGGTGAGCGATGGCAGCCTTGAAGGAGCTGATCGCCGAGGCGAAGAGGCGGGTTCGCGCGCTCGAGCCGACTGAGGTCAAGGAACAGCTGGAAGCTGGCAAGATCGCCGTCTTGCTCGACGTCCGCGAGCCGGCGGAATACGTGCAGGGGCACCTGCCGGGCGCGGTAAACATCCCGCGCGGGATGCTCGAGCTGAAGGCCGATAGCGACTCGCCCGTGGCCGACAAGCGCCTCACCGCGAGCCGGAGTGGGAGCGTGGTCGTCTACTGCCTCAAGGCCCCCGGCGCCCGCTCGCTGTTCGCGGCCGACACGCTCGCGCAGATGGGCTACGAGCAGGTCGCCGCGATGCCGGCCGGCGTCAACGGCTGGACGGAATCCGGCTTCGAGGTCGAGACCTAGCTCACGGGAACGAGGTAGGCGCAGCGCCGATCGTCGCCGGGGAGCGGCGACGGGGCGACCTTCGTCACCCGCAGGCGCCCGTTCTCCTCCTCGACCTCGTCGCCGACCGCCGGCGGATCGCCGTCGCGCTCGCGGAGCTCGTAGCCGCTCGCTTTCCAGACAAAGAGCAGGTGTTTCCCGTCCGCCACGGGCCGCGATCTTACCGGGCTGCGTAGGCGGGTAGGACGATCCGGACCTTGGTCCCGCCGTCCTCTGCGGCGCCGACCTCGAGCCGGCCGTTCAGCGTCCTCGCGCGCTCCTCGATCGCGTCGAAGCTCGTGCGGCGGCGCTCGCCGGCGCCGTCGTCGCTGACCGTCATCTCGATGTGGCCGTCCTCGGCGGGCGCGACGCGGATCGCGATGCGGGTGGGCGGCCCCCGGCGAATTGCCTGGTTCACCGCCTCGCGAATGATCTGGTAGAGCCCGACCTGCACCTTCTCCGCCAGTTTCTCGGCGGCGCCGACGTCGAGGTCGATCTGCACCTCGTTCGAGAGCCCAACCTGCTCCGCGAAGGCCTGGACGGCCGGGCTGAAGCCCTGGTCGCGGAGCACGACGGGCTCGATGTTGAACGAGAGGTCTCGGAGCGAGCGGATCGTGTCGCGGTGGCGCGTGAGCGCCGAGCCGAGCACCTCTCTCGCTTCGTCGACGCGTCCCTCCGAGACGGCGTCGGCGACGGCGTCGAGCATCAGGCTGATCCCGGACAGGGACTGCACCGGGCCGTCGTGGAGGAATAGCGCGAGGCGCCGCCGCTCGTCCTGCTCGGCGGTGATCAGCTGGTCCGAAAGCCGCGCGCGCTCGGTCTCGCGCACCTGCGCCTCGGCGAGCAAGCGTGCGTTCTCCGTCGCGCGGGCCGCGAAATCCGCGAGCACGGTCGCGCGAACCACGTCGAAGCGAGGGAAGCGGCTCCCGCGGACGAGGCGAAGGGCCGCGATCTCCTCGTCGCGTATGCGGAGCGGGACGACGACGAGATGCTGTCCCGGCGAGGCGGGCCTGGAATCACCCGGCGCAAGCATCTCCGCGCGGGCGCCGAACAGGCGCTCGGCCTCGCGGCAGGTCTGCTCCAGGATCTCGTCGCCGTCCAGGAGTGCGGCGATGCGGCCCATCGAGTCGATCAACGAGTCGAGGAAGCTGGCCTGGGCGGAGAGCTCCTCCTCGACCACCTCGTGCCGCCGGCGTTCGGTGACGATCAGGTGGAGCGCGAACCCGGCCGCCGCGACGATCGCCGCGCCGAGGCCCACGAAGGCGAGCGAGCTGACGTCGAGGGCGACCCCGAGCAGCGCCACGATCGCGGCCGCGGCGACCGCGCCGATCAGCACGCCCGCTCTAGTCGATTGCACTAGTCGATGATCGCTTCGCGAAGCGCAATCGCGACCGCGTGCGTGCGCGTGTCGGCTTCCAGCTTGGTGAGGATGTGCCGGACGTGGCTCTTAACGGTCTCCTGGCTGATGAAGAGCCGTCCTGCGACGTCGGCGTTCGACATCCCGTCGGCCAGCAGCTGCAGGATCTCGCGCTCGCGGCCGGTCAGCATGTCGTCGCGCTCGCCCCCGAGGAAGGCCGGCATCAGCGCCGGGTCGACGAAGCCCTCGCCGGCGACGACCTTCTCGATCGCCTTCAAGAGCGTCTGGTGCGGCGCCTCCTTGAGGATGTAGCCCTTCGCGCCCGATTCGAGCCCGCGGCTGAGCAGGCTCCGCTCGCTGTACGCCGTGAAGATCAGCACCGCGGTCTCCGGCACCTTTTCCGTCAGGACCTTGGTCGCCTCGAGCCCGTCCATGCCCGGCATACGGACGTCCATGATCACGACGTCGGGCTTGCGGCGCTCGGCCAGCGCGACGGCGGTGGCGCCGTCACCGGCCTCGCCGACCACACGGATGTGCGGGGCGCGCGAAAGCGAGAGCCTGAGGCCTTCTCTCACGACCTCGTGGTCGTCGACGATCAGACACGTGATTTCCCCGTTGCGGCGGCCGGTTTCGTCTCCCACTGTGACTGATTGTATTCGGGAAGTCGGAAAACGCCCTAACCTGGTCAGAGCGCGAGGGCGAGTTGTAGCTCCTCGGCTTCCGGCTGGGGCTCGAGCTTGACCCGTCGGCGGTCTGCGATCCCGTGCTTCTTGGCGAGCTCGCCGACGAGCTTCCGGGCCGGGCCTGCCTCCTCTTTGCCGAGATACGCGCGGCCCCGATACAGGCGCTCGTAGCGCTCCAGCTGCTCGGGCCAGTCCCGGGCAAGTGTGTCGAGAAAGTGCTCGCGCGTCCCGGGCCGTAGGAAGAGGACGTTCGCCCAGACGCCGCAGGCGCCCGCCTCTCGCGCCGCCCGCACCACCTCGTCCAGCTGCTCCGGCCGGTCTGAGATGCCGGGCAGCAAGGGTGTGCGCCGCAGAAGCGAACTCGTCTCATCCGGTGGGCTTCTTCGACTGACTCGTGAGTAGCGCAGGACCGCCCTACACTCGCACCATGGTCTGCGCTAGCTGCGGAGCCGAGAACCGGGAAGGGGCGCGCTTCTGCGACTTCTGTGGCGCGCAGCTCGCGGCGGTCGAGCCGAG
>JBIOYJ010000096.1:0-80207 GCA_044870105.1 Gaiellaceae bacterium
CCTTCAAGGTCGTCACCTATGCGGCTGCGCTCACGGACAAGGTGGTGACGCCGAACACGGCCTTCACGCTGCGGCCCTCGATCAACGTCGCCGACCGGACGATCTCGGAGGCAGAGCCGCGCCCAACCGAGACGATGACGGTGGCAGAGATGCTCGCCCGCTCGTCCAACGTGGGCACCGTGATGCTCGCCGAACTGCTCGGAAAGGAGCGGCTCGGGAAGTGGATCTCACGGTTCGGCTTCGCTCGTCTGACCGGGATCGACTTCCCGGGGGAGAGCCCCGGGATCACGCTTCCCGTCGACCACTGGACGGGCTCGACGATCGGCAACGTCCCGATCGGCCAGGGGATCGCGGTCACGCCGGTGCAGATGGCCTCCGCGTACGCGGCAATCGCCAACGGCGGCGTCTGGGTGCGGCCGCACCTCGTCGACCACGTCGGGAGACGGGCGCCGAAGCGACAGCCTCGCCGCCAGGTGGTCTCGCCGCAGGTGGCGACGCAGCTCGTGTCGATGCTGAAGAACGTCGTGCTCGAGGGGACCGGCACCGCCGCCGCGATCCCGGGCTACTACGTCGCCGGCAAGACCGGGACGGCGGCGAAGCCGGACGATCACGGCGGCTATTCGGAGTCGCGCTACGTGGCGTCGTTCGTCGGCTTCGTCCCGGCGACCAAGCCGCGACTCGTCGTCCTGGTGACCGTGGACGAGCCGCGCGGCGCGATCTGGGGCGGCGTGGTCGCCGCACCCGCGTTCCAGCAGATCGCCAAGTTCTGCCTGCAGTACCTGGAAGTGCCGCCGGACGCCCGGTAGGGGCGGTCAGGGCTTCCGCTCCCAAGGCTAGACTCGGGCCGCGATGGATCTGGAGCGCCTCAGCGCAGCGCTCGCTCCGATCGACGTCGTAGGCAGCGCCCCGACCGAGATTCGCGACCTCGCCTACGACACGCGCGCGGTCGAGCAGGGCGCCTTGTTCTTCTGCGTTCCCGGCGAGCGCGCCGATGGGCACGACTTTGCCGCGGAGTCCGTCGGGCGCGGCGCCGTCGCGCTCGTGGTCGAGCGGCCGCTCGATGTGGCCGTGCCGCAGCTCGTCGTCGCGGACGCCCGGCACGCGATGGGAGCGGCCGCGGTCGCGTTCTACGGCGATCCGAGCGGCGAGCTTCAGGTGGCGGGCGTCACCGGGACGAACGGGAAGACGACTACGACCTTCATCCTCTACGCCATCCTCGCCGCGGCCGGCCGCAGACCGGGATTGCTCGGCACGATCGAGAGTCGCGTAGGCGGCGAGCGCCGGCCGGCGATTCGCACCACACCGGAGGCGATCGATCTCCAGCGATCGTTCCGGGAGATGCTCGACGCAGGCGATCGCAGCTGCGCCATGGAGGCGACCTCGCACGGATCGGAGCTCGGCAGGCTCGAGGGCGTGCGGTTCTCCGCGCTCGCCTTCACGAACTTGAGCCAGGAACATCTCGACTTCCACGAGACGATGGAGCGCTACTTCGAGGCGAAACGGCGCCTCTTCCTCGAGGGCCGGCCGCCGGCCGCCGTCAACGTCGGCGACGAGCACGGCCGCCGCCTCGCCGAGGAGCTTCGGCGCCTCGGCCACAAGCCGCTCATCACCTTCGGTCTCGCCGAGGACGCCGACGTCCGCGCGGAGGAGCTCGCGCTGTCGCAGGGAGGTGCGAGGTTCCGAGCCGGCGGCATCGAGCTCTCAACGCGGCTCCGCGGAGGCTTCAACGTCGAGAACGTTCTGGCCTCGGTTGCCGTCGCGCGACTGCTCGAGATCCCGGACGATGCGATCGTCGCCGGCGTCGAGCACATCCGCGGCGTCCCGGGCCGCCTCGAGCCGGTGGACGAGGGCCAGCCGTTCGCCGTGCTCGTCGACTACTCGCACAAGCCCGACGCGCTCGAGAACGTGCTGCGCACGGCCCGTGAGCTGACCGAGCGCCGTTTGATCTGCGTCTTCGGCTGCGGCGGCGACCGCGACCGCGGCAAGCGGCCGCTGATGGGCCGGATCGCCTCGGAGCTCGCCGACGTGGCGATCGTGACCTCCGACAACCCGCGCAGCGAGGATCCCGAAGCGATCATCACCGAGATCCTGGAGGGGGTGGCAGGGCCGGTGGAGGTCGAGCCCGACCGCCGCGCGGCGATCGTGCAGGCGATCGAGGGGGCCGAGGAAGGTGACGTACTCGTGATCGCCGGCAAGGGGCACGAGACCTACCAGGAGGTGGACGGCCGGAAGCTGCCGTTCGACGACCGCGAGGTCGCGCGCGAGGCGCTGCGCACACTGGGGGCCAAGGCGTGATCCCACTCCCGCTCGCGGAGCTGGAGGGGCTCGGGGAGCTCGAGGCCGCACCCTGGGCGGACGAGTTCACCGGCGTGCAGGTGGACTCGCGGCGCATCGTCGAGGGCGACCTCTTCGTCGGTATCGGGCCCGGCCGCGACTTCCGCAAGCACGCCTTCGCGCGCGGAGCCGCGGCCACGCTCGTGCCGGACGACGCCTTTGCCGCCATGGCCGCGCTCGGCCGGGCGGTTCGGACCCAATCCTCGGCGCGCGTCGTCGGGATCACGGGCTCGATGGGGAAGACCTCGACGAAGGACATCCTGGCCGCTCTGTGCACGCCCTCGGCCCGCACGATCGCCGCCGAGGAGAGCTTCAACAACGAGATCGGCGTGCCGCTGACGCTCTGCCGGCTCGAGCCGGACACGGAGATCTGCATCCTCGAGCTGGCGATGCGGGGCTTCGGCCAGATCGCCGAGCTCTGCGCGATCGCCCGCCCGGAGATCGGCGTGATCACGAACGTAGGCCCCGTCCACCTCGAGCTCGTCGACTCGATCGAGGGCGTCGTCCGCGCGAAGAGCGAGCTCGTCGCGGCGCTTCCGGCTGGGGGGACGGCGATCGTGCCGGTGGCGTTTCCGGTCGAGCGGGAAGACATCGACGTCGTTCGCCTCGGCGAGCCAGATGTGCGACCCGAGGACGGCCGCTCGATCGTCGAGGGGGTGAGCTTCAACTTCATCGCGCCGCACCAGGCGGCCAACGCCGCGGCCGCGCTCGCGGCGGTCGACGCACTCGGGCTCCCACGAGCCGACTCGGTCGACGTCGACTTCTCCAAGTGGCGCGGCGAGGAGCGGGAGCTCCCGGGCGGAGGCCTGCTGATCAACGACGCCTACAACGCGAACCCGGTCTCGATGCGTGCGGCGCTCGCCTATCTGGTCGAGCAGGCGGCGGGACGTCGGGCCGTCGCGATCCTCGGTGACATGGCCGAGCTCGGCCGCACGGGACCCGGCTACCACCGCGAGATCGGCGAGGCCGTTGCCGAGCTCGGCGTGCAGGAGCTGCTAGCCGTCGGCGAGCTGGCGCGCGGCTACGTCGAGGGCGCGGCCGGCGTTCCCTCGCGCTGGGTTCCGAATGTGCGCGAGGCGCTGCGGGCGCTCGACGAGGTGGTCCGGCTCGGTGACTGCGTCCTCGTCAAGGCCTCGCGCGCGGTTGGTCTCGAAGCTGTGGCGGAAGCGCTGGCGGCGGTGAAAACCGGCTAGTGGTCCGCGTCATCATCGCGGGGCTTGTCGCGATGCTGCTCTCGATCGTGATCGGGCCGCGCTTCATCGCGTTCCTGCGGCGCAAGAAGATCGGCCAGTTCATCCGCGAGGAAGGGCCGACCGGGCACGTGACCAAGCAGGGCACGCCGGTCATGGGTGGCCTGCTCATGCTCGCGACCGCGACGGCCGCCTACCTCGCCGTCGGCAAGTACACGGCGCCCGGACTCACGGTCCTGTTCACGACGCTCAGCTGCGGCGCGATCGGCTTCATGGACGACTTCATCAAGGTGCGCCACCGTCGCTCGCTCGGGTTGTCGGGCCGCTGGAAGCTCTTGCTGCTCGGCCTGATCACGGTCGCCGTCGGGATCGCGGCCGATCACCAGGACTTGCCCACGGCGGTCTACGTCCCGGGAATCGGCGACCTCCAGCTTTCGTACGCCTGGTACGGGCTGCTCTTCCTCGTGATCGCCGGCGCGGCCAACGGCGTGAACCTGACCGACGGGCTCGACGGGCTTGCCGCCGGCACCGCGATCATCGCGCTGTTCACATTTGCCGCCATGAACGTGATCGCCTGGATTCGATCGGGCCCGCCGGGAGACCGCTTCAACACGAAGCTCGATCTCGCAATCGTCGGAGCCGCTCTGATCGGAGCCGCGATCGGCTTCCTCTGGTACAACGCGTTCCCGGCCGAGGTCTTCATGGGCGACACCGGCTCGATGGCGATCGGCGGCGCGCTCGCGGGCTTCGCGATCATGACGAAGACGATCTTCCTGCTGCTCCTGATCGGCGGGATCTTTGCGATCGAGGCGCTGTCTGTGATCGTCCAGGTCTTCTCGTTCAAGTACATGAACCAGCGCCGGCCCTTCCTGATGACCCCGATCCACTACCACTTCGAGATGAAGGCATGGTCGGAGACCAAGATCATGGTGCGTTTCTGGATCATGACCGGGATCCTCTGCGCGGCCGGCTTCGCCCTGTACTACCGCTACTTCCGCGGCTTCCGCTGAACGAGCTTCCTGCACGCGTTCTCGTACTCGGGCTGGCGCGCTCGGGCAAGGCGGCCGTGGCGGCGTTGGAGCGGCGAGGCGGGGCGGTGCTCGGCGCCGACCGCGAGCTCGGCAACGACGAGGACGAGTCGCAGCTCGACGGCATCGGCCTGCTGGTCAAAAGCCCCGGCGTCCCGGGCGAACACGCGCTTGTGCAAGCGGCTCGCGCGCGCGGCGTCCCCGTCTGGAGCGAGCTCGAGCTCGGCTACAGGCTGCTGCCGAACAACCCGCTGATCGCGATTACCGGGACGAACGGCAAGACGACCACGGCGGAGTGGCTCGGCTTCACGCTCGGAGCGCCTGTGGCCGGAAACGTCGGCCGCGCGCTGACCGAGCTCGACGGTCAGGTCGATCCCGCGGCGGTAATCGTCGTCGAGGTCTCGAGCTTCCAGCTCGAGGACGTGCACGAATTCCGGCCGCGGATCGCCGTGCTCCTCAACCTCGAGCCCGACCACCTCGACCGGCACGGTTCGTTCGCGGCCTACCGCGAGGCGAAGCTGCGGGTGTTCGAGAACCAGACGCGTGAGGACACCGCGGTCGTTCCGCGTGATCTAGATCACAAGCTTCGGGCGCGGCGAGTCGAGTTCAGCGCCGACGACCCGCTGCCGGCGGAGCCGGCCCTGCCGGGGGCGCACAACCGCGAGAACGCGGCCGCCACGACGGCCGCGGCCCGTGCCGCCGGTGCGGACGAAGAGACGATCGCGCGCGCGTTGCGGGAGTTCCCGGGCGTTCCGCACCGGCTCGAGCTCGTGGCCGACGTCGGCGGTGTCCGGTACGTGAACGACTCCAAGGCGACGAACGTCGCCGCGGCGCTGCGCGCCCTGGCGGCCTACCAGCATGAGCCCGTGCACCTGATCCTCGGCGGCTCCCGCAAGGGCGAAGACTTCGCCCCGCTCGCGGCGGCGATCGGGTCGAACGTGAAGTCGATCCACCTGATCGGCGAGACGGCGGAGGAGCTGGCGGCCGCGCTACCGGCGGCGGTCCGCTCCGGCGATCTCGCCAAAGCGCTCAGTCAGATCGACGCTGACCCCGGGGACGTCGTGCTGCTCTCGCCTGCCTGCGCGAGCTACGACCAGTTCCGCGACTTCGAGCACCGCGGCGAGGAGTTCCGCCGCCTCGTAGAGAACTTGGCCATGTGAGAAAAGGGCAGTTCGAGGCGAGGCTCTTGCTCCTCGTCACTTTTGGCCTGGTCGCGTTCGGCCTGGTCATGGTCTACAGCGCGACGTCGGCCTCGGCGGCGCTCTCAAACGGTGATCCGGCCTTCTACCTGAAGCGCCAGGTCGTCTACGCGGCGCTGGGCCTCCTACTTCTCTTCCTCGCCTACCGAACGCCCTTCCGCGCGCTGCGCGGCCTCGCGCCGATGCTCTTGGCGGTGAGCCTGGCGCTCCTGCTCGCCGTGCTCGCCCTCGGCCAGGCGGTGAACGGCGCCCGCCGCTGGATCGAGGTCGGGCCCGCCGTCTTCCAACCGTCCGAGCTGGCGAAGCTGGCGCTCGCGCTGTGGGCGGCGGGCTACCTCGCGCGCAAAAAACCGCCGACCACGCTCCCGGAGCTGTGGAAGCCGATCGGGGTCCTCACCGTCGTCTTCTGCGGCCTGCTCCTCGCCGAGCCCGATCTCGGGACGGCGATCGCGATCGTGATCATGCTCGCGGGGATGCTCCTCGTCGCCGGCTCGCCCGTGCGAACGCTGGCCGGCGGCGTCTCGCTCGCCGCGGCAGCCGGATTGATCGCGATCTGGTTCGAGCCGTACCGCCGGGCCCGCATCTTCAGCTTTCTGCATCCCTGGCACGACGCGCAGGGGGCCGGGTTCCAGACGGTGCAGGCGATGATCGGAATCGGGTCGGGCGGGGTCTTCGGAGTCGGGCTCGGCCAGAGCGTCCAGAAGGCGAACTACCTGCCGGAGGCGCACACGGACATGATCTTCGCGATCATCGGCGAGGAGCTCGGGCTCGTCGGCGCCGCGCTCGTGATCGGCGCGTACGCGGCGTTCGCCTACGCGGGACTGCGCGTCGCCCTCCGATGCCGCGACCCCTTCGGGAAGCGGCTGGCGGCCGGGCTGACGCTGCTCGTCTGCGCCCAGGCGGCGATCAACCTAGCCGCCGTCATGGGGCTCGCTCCGCTGACCGGAATCCCCCTGCCGTTCGTGTCCTACGGCGGCTCGAGCCTCGTCGTTGCGCTCGCCGCGGTCGGGATCCTCCTTAACATCGCCGTCGACCGTGGCGGAGAAGCAAGAGCTCGGGTGTCTGATCGCGGCGGGCGGGACGGCCGGTCACGTGCTGCCGTCGCTCGCCGTAGCGGAGGCGCTGCGAGAGCGCGGCGTCAGGGTGACGTTCGCCGGGTCGCCGGATCACGTCGAAGCGCGGCTCGTCCCTGAGGCGGGCTTCGAGCTCGACACCTTCCCGATCAGCGGGTTTCCCCGCCGGCCCTCGCGGGCGCTGGCGCGCGCGTTGCTGCGGGCCGGACGGGCACCGCGGGCGTGCGCCCGAATCCTTGCCGCGCGGCGGCCGGACGTCGTCCTGGGAGGCGGCGGCTACGTCGCGGGGCCGATGGTCTATGCGGCCTGGCGGAAGAAGATTCCCGCCGCGCTGACGGAGGCGGACGCGCACCTGGGACTTGCCAACCGACTCGCGGCTCCGTTCGCCCGGCGCGTGCTTCTCGCCTTCCCGATCCCCGGTCGGGACGGCTCAAAGTACCGCGTCGTCGGGCGGCCGGTGCCCGCGACCGCCGACGTTTCGCGCGAGGAGGCGCGCCGGCGCTTCGAGTTGCCGGAGGACGGCCGGGCCCTGCTCGTGTTCGGGGGGAGCCAGGGCGCGCAGGCGCTGAACGAGATCGCCCTCGAGGCGTTCGGGCGCGCCGGCCCGCCCGTGCTCCACCTCTCCGGCGAGCGGTACTACGGCTCGCTGCCGAAGCCGGAGCGGCCGGACTACCGGGTCCTGCCGTGGACGCAGGACTTCGGCGCCGCGCTCGCGGCGTGCGATCTCGTTCTTGCGCGCGCCGGCGGCTCGGTGTGGGAGATCGCGGCCGCCGGCAAGCCCGCGGTGCTCGTTCCTTCCCCGAACGTGACTGCCGATCACCAGACGAAGAACGCGCGCTACTTCGAGGGCGGCGCGGTCGTCGTTCCCGAGCTCGAGATCGGGCGGGTGCCGGAGCTCGTCCGCTCGCTGCTCGACGATCCCGAGCGGCTGGCCGAGATGGCTGCGGAGATGCGCCGTCGTGCTCGTCCGACTGCCGCGGCGGAGATCGCGGAGGAGTTGATCCGGCTTGCCCGGGCCGCTTGAAGGCCGCCGGATCTGGTTCGTGGGGATCGGCGGCGCCGGGCTGTCCGGCTACGCGTTTCTGGCACGCGAATGGGGGGCCCAGGTCGGCGGCTGGGACAGGTCCGATACGCCCTATATGCGACTACTCGACGGCGTCGAGATCGAGATTTCACCGGAACCACACGCCCCTAAGGGATGGGAAGTCGTCCTTTCGACCGCCTTTCGCGACACATTGGTGCGCGGGTCGGACCCCGTTCAGACGCGCGCGGAGTTCCTCGCCGAGCTCGTGTCGCTCCAGAAGTCGATCGTCGTCGCGGGCGCGCACGGCAAGACGACGACCGCCGCGATGATCGCGTTCTGCCTCGACCGGGCCGGGAACGATCCGGCGTTCATGATCGGCGCCGAGGTTCCTCAGCTCGGCGGGAACGCGCGGGCGGGGAGCGGCTGGCTCGTGGTCGAGGGTGACGAGTCGGACCGCACGATCGCCGCGCTGCGCCCCGAGCTGGCCGTCCTGACCAACATCGATCTCGACCACCACAGCGAGTTCGCCTCCCTCGCCGAAGTCGAGGCGCTGTTCGAGGCGTGGCTCGACCACGTGCCGCAGGCCGTGCGCGGCGACCAGCTCGAGCCGTTCGACGGAGAGCTCACGGTGCCCGGCGAGCACAATCGCCGCAACGCCGCCGCCGCGCTTGCCGCGCTCGACAGCGCCGGCGTCGCTCGGGCGGAGGCCGAGGAGGCGCTCCGCGAGTTTCGGGGCGTGGGGCGCCGGCTGGAGTGGCGCGGGGAGGAGGGCGGCGTCGAGGTCGTCGACAGCTACGCCCACCACCCGGCTGAGATCGCGGCGGACATCGCCGCCGCACGGGACGATCGGCGCGTGCTCGTCCTGTTCCAGCCGCACCTCTACTCGCGCACGCGACACCTTGCACGGGAGCTCGGCGCCGCGCTCGCGGCGGCGGACGCCGCGGCGGTCACCGAGATCTACCGCGCGCGCGAAGAACCTGTCGCGGGCGTTACCGGAAAGCTCGTGGTAGAGGCCGTCTCGGAGGCGCGGCCCGGGATGCCCGTCGCGTGGACCCCGGCGGTCGAGGACGGAGTGCGCTTCGTCGCTCTGCGCGCGCGCCCGGGCGATCGCATCCTGACGCTGGGTGC
The DNA here is from genome assembly GCA_044870105.1 of Gaiellaceae bacterium. Taxonomy (GTDB): domain Bacteria; phylum Actinomycetota; class Thermoleophilia; order Gaiellales; family Gaiellaceae; genus JBKPFU01. The sequence goes on from JBIOYJ010000096.1 coordinate 8,977, forward strand.
GGGAGACGTCGACCGTGCGGTTCCATTGATCCTGGAGGCGCTCCGCTGAAGATCGAAGAGGGCGTCGCGCTCGGTCGCTACACGACGCTCGGCGCGGGCGGTCCCGCGCGAGCGTTCGCCCGGCCCGAGTCGCTCGACGAGCTCGAGCAGGCGCTCACGTGGGCTCGCGAGCGCGGCCTTTCCGTCGCGACCATCGGCCTCGGCTCGAACCTGCTCGTGGCCGACGACGGCGTCGACGCGCTGGTCGTGAAGCTCGGCGGCGAGCTCGCCGCCGCGGAGACGCGCGACGACCTGCTGATTGCGGGCGGGGGCGCGCCGAACGCGGTCTGCCTCCATCGCGCCCGCGATGCCGGGCTGGGCGGCTTCGAGTTCGCCTGCGCGATCCACGGCACGGTCGGAGGCGGCGCCTGGATGAACGCCGGCGCCTACGGCGGCGACTGGGCGGCGATCCTCATGCGCGCGCTCGTCGTCGACGAAGCCGGCGCGCGCTGGCTGACGCCGGGGGAGCTCGGCCTCCGTTATCGCCACTCCGACCTTCGCCACGGACAGGTCGTCGCCCGTGCCGAGTTCAGGCTCGAGCCGAAGCCGCTCGACGAGATCAAGGCGACGATCGCGGACCTGCAGGCGCGGCGCAAGGCCGCACAGCCGACCAACAAGCGCACGTTCGGGAGCGTGTTCAAGAACCCCGATCACGAGCTCACGGCCGGGCGCATGCTCGAAGCGTGCGGGCTGAGGGGCCATCGGATCGGCGGCGCCCAGATCTCGCCGCGGCACGCGAACTTCATCGAGAACGCGGACGGCGCGCGCGCGAGGGATGCGATCGCGTTGATGACCGAGGCTCGGCGCCGGGCTCGGGAGCAGCACGGAGTCGAGCTCCAGCACGAGGTCGAGTTCCTGGGCCCTCTCGAGCTGCCCCCGCTATAGGAGGGCTCAGCCGCGCGGCGAACCCCTCCGTGTGGGGACGGAGCGACGCGACGTGCTGCGGTACCTGCCCTCGTGGCGCCTGCTCGCCCTCGGCTTCGGGACGGTCGCGGTCGCCGGGCTGGCGTACTTCGCCGCGCGCGAGACGCCGATGTTCGCCCTGCGCTCCGTCGAGGTCTCCGGGGCCAGTCCGGGCATTGCCGCCCGGGTCGAGGCGGCGCTCGGACAGTTCGAAGGGACGAGCCTGCTCGCGCTCCATTTCGGTCGTCTGGACGACCGGCTCCAGGCGCTTCCCGAGCTTGCGGGAACGACCTACGACCGCGACTTCCCGCACACGCTCCGCGTGACGGTCCGCGTCGATCCACCTCTGGCCGTCCTGCGTCACGGCGTCGACGCGTGGCTCGTATCGGCGCGTGCGCGTGTCCTCAAGCGACTTCCGGACCCGGAGGCTTCCACGCTGCCTCGGGTTTGGCTGTCGACGCGCGACGACGTCGTCCGCGGCGAGACGCTGGCCGATGCCTACGTGCTCCGCGCGGTGCGCACGCTCGCGGTGATGCGACGGACGCATTTTCCGGGCACGGTCCGCATGGTGAAGAGCTCCGAGATGGAGCTCACCGCGATTTTCGACTCCGGACGCGAGCTTCGCCTCGGCGACCAGGTCGCCCTCTGGCTCAAGCTCGCCGTGGCGCGGGGCGTGCTGGCGATGGTCGACCGGGGTGCCCTGCACTACGTCGATGTCAGTGTGCCGGAGCGCCCGGTGTCCGGTTGAGCAACGCTCAACTCTCTACTTGAGCCTTAGATCGATCGGCGTTGACAGCGGAGGTGAAGAAGCGTACGCTGCGGCGCTGAACCCGTTCCGAAGATCGGAACCTCCAGTCAAGCTGCAGGTCGAGGGGACTCGAGAGTGCAGGATCAGGCCGGAAACTATCTCGCGCTAATCAAGGTCGTCGGTGTCGGCGGTGGCGGTTCGAATGCGGTCAACCGGATGGTCGACGCCGGCCTCTCGGGCGTCGAGTTCATCGCCGTGAATACGGACGCGCAGGCGCTCCTGATGTGCGACTCCGACGTGAAGATCCACATCGGCTCGCACGCGACGCGCGGCCTCGGCGCGGGTGCCGACCCCGAGGTGGGCAAGTCCGCGGCGCACGAGAGCAGGGACGAGCTGAAGGAGACGCTCAAGGGCGCGGACATGGTGTTCGTGACCGCTGGCGAAGGGGGCGGCACCGGAACGGGCGGAGCCCCCATCGTCGCGCAGCTCGCGAGCGAGGAGCTGAAGGCGCTCACCGTCGGCGTGGTCACGCGACCGTTCTCGTTCGAAGGGCGCAAGCGACGCGACCAGGCCGAGCGCGGCATCGAGGATCTGCGCGACCAGCTCGACACGCTGATCGTGATCGAGAACGACCGCCTGCTTCAGGTGGTCGAGAAGCGCACGTCGATTATCGAGGCGTTCCGGATGGCGGACGACGTGCTGCGCCAGGGCGTCCAGGGGATCACCGACCTGATCACCGTGCCCGGCCTCGTCAACCTCGACTTCGCCGACGTCCGGACGATCATGACGGACGCCGGCTCGGCCCTGATGGGGATCGGCTCGGCCTCCGGCGAGAACCGGGCCACCGAGGCGGCGCAGGCGGCGGTCTCGTCGCCGCTGCTCGAAGCCTCGATCGAAGGCGCGACGGGGATCTTGCTCAACGTCACCGGCGGGCCCGAGATCGGTCTGTTCGAGGTGAATGAGGCGGCCGAGGTCGTCACCGGGGCGGCCGACCAGAACGCGAACGTGATCTTCGGGGCCGTTATCGATCCGGCGCTCGGTGACGAGGTGCGCGTGACGGTGATTGCCACCGGGTTCGGCCCGTACCGGCACCGGCGCCGCCGGCCGGTCGAGATCGGCGAGGAGGAGCCCGCTCCCGCCGAGCCGACGGGCGAGCGCTTCGAGCTCCCGGACGACGTGCTCGAAGTGCCCTCGTTCCTGCGCGACTGACCCCGCCCTCGCTGCAGGGTTTAGTTCGACGCCGACTGCGGTAAGGTGGCCTTGCCCTCTCGGGTCGACGGCTAGATACCTAGATAGGCGCCGACCCGCGATGACCCGGTCCAGCCGTCCCGGCCCCAGTGGCCGGGACGGCTCATTTAGCATCAAGTTCCGTGCAGACCCTGCTGCGGACGCCCCTCTACGAGCGCCATCTCGCGCTCGGCGCGCGCATGGTTCCGTTCGCCGGCTGGGAGATGCCGGTCCAGTACGACGGAGTGATTCCCGAGCACCGAGCGGTGCGGACCGACTGCGGTGTCTTCGACGTCTCGCACATGGGCGAGCTCGAGGTCGAGGGACCGCGGGTGCACGAGTTCCTGCAGGGCGTGCTCTCGAACGATCTCGATCGGCTCGCCGCGGGGCAGGCGCAGTACACGCTGCTCACGAACGAGCACGGTGGGATCATCGACGACCTGATCGCGTATCGGCTCGACGAGTTCCGGTACTTCCTGATCGTCAACGCGTCGAACCGCGAGGCTGATTTCGAATGGCTGAAGGAGCGAGAGATTCGCGGCAGCGACGTCCGCGATGTCTCGGACGACTACACCCTGCTCGCCGTGCAGGGCCCGAGATCGCTCGGGCGGCTCGGCCTCCAAGACGCTCCCGCGTTCACGTTCTCGACGGGTGAGCTCGACGGCGTCGAGTGCATGATCAACCGCACCGGCTACACAGGCGAGAAGGGAGTCGAGCTGCTCGCGGTGGCCGACGACGGCGCCGAGCTGTGGGACCGCGTCGTCGAGCGCGGCGCCAAGCCGTGCGGCCTCGGCGCGAGGGACACCCTGCGTCTCGAGGTCTGCTACCCGCTGCACGGCAACGACATCGGGCCCGAGACGGAGGCGATCTCGGCCGGGCTCGGCTGGGTTTGCGCGCTGGACAAGGAGTTCACCGGCGTCGAGGAGCTGCGGCGCATCAAGGAGGAGGGACCGGAGCGTCGGCTGGCGGCATTCGTGATGGACGATCGCGCGGTTCCGCGGCAGGGGATGGCGATCGTGGAGGGCGGCGAGGTGACCTCAGGCTCGCACTCGCCGATGCTCGACCGCGGTATCGGGATGGGCTATGTGCGCTCCGAGCTCGCCCAGCCCGACACGCCGATCACGATCGACGTGCGTGGACGGTCCCGTGCGGCGCACGTGGTCAAGAAGCCGATCTACGACCCGAAGGAGACAGGTGGCGGCGACTGAGACCTACCCCGACGACCTCAAGTACCACCCGGAGCATGACTGGGCGCGGATCGACGGCGACGAGGCGACGCTCGGAATCACCTGGTTCGCGCAGGATGCCTTGGGCGAGCTCGTTCACTACGAGCCTCCCGAGCAAGGGGCGACCATCTCCAAGGACGCCTCCTACGGAGAGGTCGAATCGGTCAAGGCGGTCTCCGATCTGATCGCGCCCCTCTCCGGTGAGGTGGTCGAGGTCAATCAGAAGGCCGTCGACGAGCCGGAGACTGTAAACGCCGACCCCTACGGCGAGGGCTGGCTGATCCGGATCCGCCTCACCGATCGGGGCGAGCTCGATCAGTTGCTCGACGCGGAGGCGTACCGGGACCTGCTCGCCGACCAGTGAGCTTTCTCTCGCTGACAGACCGGGACCGCGAGGAGATGCTCGCGGCGATCGGCGTCTCCTCGGTCGAGGAGCTGTTCGCCGACATTCCGGCGGGCGTCCGGTTCGGACGTGAGCTCGATCTCGAACCGCCCCTCTCGGAGCCCGAGCTCGTCCAGCACCTGGCCGAGCTGGCCGAGCGAAACGTCCATACCGGCGAGGAGATCTCCTTTCTCGGAGCAGGGATCTACGACCACTACGTGCCGGCGGCGGTCGACGCAGTGCTTGCGCGCGGCGAATTCCTGACGGCCTATACGCCGTACCAGCCGGAGATGAGCCAAGGCGTCCTCCAGGCGATTTTCGAGTACCAGACGGCGATCTGCGAGCTCACCGGCATGGACGTGTCCAACGCCTCGGGCTACGACGGCACGACGGTGGCCGCGGACGCCTGCTACGTCGCCAAGCACGCGACCGGCCGCTCGAAGGTCGTGCTCTGCGAGACCCTGAACCCGCAGGTTCGCCAGGTCGTGAAGACGTACGCACCCGGCTTCGGGCTCGAGGTCGTCGAGGTCCCGTTCCACGATGGAGTCATCGACCCGGACGAGCTTCGCGAGGCCGCCGAGGACGCGGCGTGCGCGATCTTCCAGCAGCCGAACTTCTTCGGCTGCTTGGAGCCGGCGCCCGATCTGGCGGCGGCGGCGGCGGACGCTGGAGCGCTCGCGGTTGCGCACGTCGACCCGATGTCGCTCGGCGTGCTCGAGGCGCCCGGCAACTACGGCTCGTCGCTTGCGATCGGCGAGGGTCAGCCGGCGGGCAACTACCTCTCGTACGGAGGGCCGCATTACGGGTTCATCGCGGCGCGCTCCGAGTTCGTTCGCCGGATGCCGGGACGAATCGTGGGCGAGACGACAGACGCGACGGGGCGGCGCGGGTACGTCCTCACCCTCCAGACGCGCGAGCAGCACATCCGGCGTGAGAAGGCGACCTCGAACATCACCACGAATCAGACGCTCCTGGCCGTCGCCGGGCTCGTCTATCTCAGTTGGCTCGGACCGCAGGGACTCCGGGAGGTGGGCGAGACCTGCCTCGCCTTGGCCGAGCATGCGAAAAGACGCCTTGGGGAGTCGGGAATCGAACTGCTGTTTCCTGAGCAGGCAACGTTCAGAGAGTTTGCCGTGCGCGTCGGACGGAACGCCCGCGAGGCAATCGCAAGCGCGCGCCAACGCGGCGTCCACCCCGGTTATGGCCTCGGCCGGGACTACCCCGGCCTGGACGACGCGCTGCTCGTGGCGGTCACGGAGAAGCGGACGCCGGAGGACGTCGACCGCCTGGTGGAGGCGCTCGCACCGTGAAGCTGATCTACGAGAAGTCGCGCGCCGGACGCCGGGCCTCGTCGCTTCCCCGCTACGACGTGCCGCCCGGTGCCGTGCCCGGCGAGCTGCGCCGCCTTGATCCGCCTCGCCTCGCCGAGATCTCCGAGCCCGAGCTCATCCGCCACTTCACCGCGCTCGCGGACCGAACCTTCGGGATCGACACGGGTTTCTACCCCCTCGGCTCGTGCACGATGAAGCACAACCCACGGGTCAACGAGCGCGTGGTGAACCTGTCGGGCTTCCGCGACCTCCATCCGCTGCAAGAGGAGGACGGCGCGCAGGGCGCACTCGAGTTGATGTGGCGCCTGCAGGAGATCCTCGCCGAGATCGTCGGGTTGGCGGCCGTCTCGTTGCAGCCGGCCGCCGGATCGCAGGGGGAGCTGACGGGGCTGATGCTGATGCGCGCCTACTTCGCCGACCGGGGCGAGGAGCGCGACACGGTGATCACGGCCGACACGGCCCATGGGACGAACCCGGCCAGCGTGACGATGGCGGGCTACAAGCTGGCGAAGGTCGAGACCGACGCGCGCGGGAACCTCGACGTCGCGCACCTGCGCGAGATGGTCGACGAGCGGACCGCTGGCCTGATGCTGACGAACCCGTCCACGCTCGGCCTCTTCGACGAGCACATCGAGGAAGTCGCATCGATCTTCCACGAGGCCGGTGCGCTCCTCTACTACGACGGGGCGAACCTGAACGCGGTCTGCGGGATCTCGCGTCCCGGCGACATGGGCTTCGACATCGTCCACTTCAACCTCCACAAGACGTTCTCCCAGCCGCACGGCGGGGGCGGCCCGGGCGCGGGGCCGATCGCCGTGCGCGAGAAGCTCGAGCCGTTCCTCCCGGTGCCGGCGGTCGTCCGCGACGGCGATCGCTTCCGGCTCGACTACGACCGGCCGAAGACGATCGGAAAGGTCCGCGGCTTCGGAGGCCCGTTCGGCGTCTTCGTCCGCGCCTACGCCTTTATCCGAATGTACGGCCCCGGCCTGAGGGAGATGTCGGAGGTCGCCGTGCTGAACGCGAACTACCTGCTCGCGAGGCTGAAGGATGCCTACGAGCTGCCGTTCGACCGGCTCTGCATGCACGAGTTCGTGCTCTCCGGACGGCGCCTCAAGCGCGGGCACGGCGTGACGACCCTAGACGTCGCCAAGCGGCTGATGGACTACGGCTTCCATCCCCCGACGATCTATTTCCCGCTGATCGTCCCCGAGGCGCTGATGATCGAGCCGACCGAGACGGAGGCGAAGGAGACGCTCGACGCTTTCGGGGACGCGATGCTCGCGATCGCGCGCGAGGCCGGAGAGCAGCCGGAGTTGCTGAAGGAGGCGCCGCACCACCGGCCGGTCGGGCGGCTGGACGAGGTCAAGGCGGCGAAGCGGGCGGTCGTCAAGTACGGGTTCGAGGAGCATCCGGACTTGAGCGAAGAGCCGGCCGAGGCTCGCCAGCTCGAAGCGCAGAAGGGGGCGTAGATGGGCGAGGTCTCGCCGCTGCTGCAGGCGCTCTACGAGGGCAAGGACGACGAGGTCGCCGCGCGGCTCGCCAAAGCGCCCGACCTCGATCTCTTCGAGGCCGCCGCGTCCGGGCGGACGGAGCGGCTGCGGGAGCTGCTCGACGCAAACGCCGAGCTCGCGCAGGCGCGCTCGCCCGACGGCTTCACAGCGCTCCACCTGGCGGCGTTCTTCGCCCACCCTGAAGCGGCGAGGCTGCTGCTCGAGCGAGGCGCCGATCCGGATGCCGTCGCGGAGAACCGGATGTGCGTGACGCCCCTGCACAGCGCCGCGGCTGCGCGCAACGTCGAAACGGCGCGCGACCTCCTCGACCGCGGGGCCGATCCGAACGCTCGGCAGGAAGGCGGCTTCGTTGCGCTCGATGCGGCGCTTCAGAACAGGGACGATGAGCTGCGGGCGCTTCTGCTGGCGCGCGGCGCCGATCCGGACGCGGTCACAATGAAACGGTGATCGAGCTCCGTTCCGACACCGCCACGCGCCCGACCGCGGGAATGCGCGCCGCGATCGCCGCGGCCGAGGTGGGGGACGAGCAGAAGCGCGAAGATCCGACGGTCAACGAGCTCGAGCGCCGCGGTGCGGCACTGCTCGGCCAGGAGGAGTCGGTCTACGTCCCGACCGCGACGATGGCCAATGAGATCGCGCTGAGGTCGCTCTCTGATCCGGGAGATGAGCTGATCGCCGAGGAGAACGCCCACGTTCTTCTTGCTGAGCTTGGCGGGCCTGCGATCCACGCCGGCTTGATGATCCGCGCCGTCAAGGGAGATGCCGGCCGTTTTTCCGGCGAGCAGATTCGCGCGATGGTGCGCCGTACCGACGGGACGCATGTCCCGCCGACACGGGTGGTCGCGGTCGAGAACACGCACAACGGTTCCGGCGGCCGGATCTGGCCGCGCGAGGCGCTCGAGGACGTCGTCTCTACAGCTCGCGAGCTCGGGCTGGCGGTGCATCTCGACGGCGCGCGCCTCCTGAACGCCGCGGTCGCGACCGGCGAGAGCGCAGCGGAGATCGCGGGCCCGTTCGACACGGTCACCCTCTGCCTCTCGAAGGGCCTCGGCTGTCCCCTGGGGGCTCTCGTCGCCGGCTCGCACGAGTTGATGGCGAAGGCGCGCCGGCTCAAGCACCTGTTCGGCGGGGCGATGCGGCAGGCCGGAATCGTCGCCGCGGCCGGCGTCTATGCGCTCGACCATCACGTCGAACGGCTGGCCGAAGATCACGCGCGGGCGCGCAGGCTCGCCGAAGGCCTCCACGCAGCCGGGCTGCCCATCGACCTCGACCAGGTGGAGACGAATTTCGTCCAGCTCGACCTTGCGCCGCTCGGGTTCGAGGCGGGAGACGCGCTGGAGCGCCTCAAGAACGAAGGAGTCGGACTCTCCTGGACACCCCATCCGACGGTGCTGCGCGCCGTCACACATCTCGACGTCTCCGAGGAGGACATCGACCGCGCCCTCGAGTTGATCCCGCGGGCGCTTGGAGTCCTTGCCCGCGCCTGAGCAGCTCACCCGTGAGCTCGCCCGGATCGTACGGGCGGCGCAGTCCGAGCATCGACTGCCCAGCCTGACCGGAGCGATCTTCCGAGGCGGCGAGCTCGAGTGGGCCGAGGCCGTCGGCTTCGCGGACGTTGAGGAGCGCACGGAGGCGACCCTCGACACGCAGTATCAGATCGCCTCGATCACGAAGACCTTCATCGCGACGTCGGTGCTGCAGCTTCGAGACGCGGGGGCGCTCGAGCTCGACGATCCGCTCTCCGTCCACCTTCCCGAGGCGGCGCATGGAACGCTGACCCTTCGCCGGATGCTGGCGCACGTCTCCGGCCTGCAGCGCGAGCCGGTCGGCGAGGTCTGGGAGACGATGCAGTTCCCGGACCGCGACGAGCTGCTCGAGCGCCTGGCCGAGGCCGAGCAGGTGCTCGCCCCGGGGCTGCAATGGCATTACTCCAACCTCGCGTACGTGCTGCTCGGCGAGGTCGTCGAGCGCACTTCGGGCGTGCCCGTCAAGCAGTACGTCGAGGAGCGCCTGCTTCGGCCGCTGGGACTGAACCGGACGGGCTGGTCGGCCGAGGAGCCGTATGCGCGGGGCTACTTCGTCGAGCCGTATTCGCATTCCGTGCGCCCTGAGCCCGAAGTAAACGCAGGCGCAACGTCCGCCGCAGGCGGCCTTGCCAGCACCGTCGGCGACCTTGCCCGTTGGGGCGCCTTTCTCGCCGATCCCGATCCGAACGTGCTCTCCCCGCAGACAGCGGAGGAGATGCACTCGGTTCAGGTCATGGCCGAGGACGACTGGACCCTCGGGTGGGGACTCGGACTGCAGCTACACCGCCGCGGTGAAGGGCTCTTCGCGGGCCACGGCGGCGCCTACCCCGGTCACCTGTCGACCGTACTCTGGTCGCGGAAGCACAAGGTCGGCGCCGTCGTGCTCGCGAACTCCTCCGCGTGGCCGAAGCTGACCGAGACCGCACTCGATCTCGCGGCCAAAGCGGTCGAGCACTTCCCGGCCGAACCGGAACCCTGGCGGGCCGAGGAGGCGCCGCCGGAGGAGATCGCGCCCCTTCTCGGCCGGTGGTGGTCGGAAGGCTCGGAGATCATCTTGAGCTACCGCGACGGTCGGCTCGAGGCCAGGTTGGCCTCGACGCCCGAAAAGGAGCCTTCGGTCTTCGAGCCCGAAGGAGAAGACGCCTATCGGACCGTCGCCGGGCGGGAGCGTGGCGAGCTGCTCCGGGTGGTGCGGGACGAGACGGGCGAGGTCGTCAAGTTCTACTGGGCGACCTATCCGTTCCTGCGCGCACCCGAGGTCTTCGGCGCTCAGCGGTCGCCGACCCCGAGGTAGAGGAGCGCGACTGCGGCGTACGCCGCCGCGAGCAGGACTCCCTCCCAACGTCGCGTCCGCGCGTCGAGCACGACCGCTCCGACGACGAGCGCGGCGCCGGCCATGGTGAGGAGCTCGACCGGGCGGAACGCGAGCGCGAGGGCAGGTGAGACCGCCCACGAGAGGATTGCGACCGCCGGCGTCACGAACATCGCCACCTGCGCGCTCGAGGAGATGGCGATCTCGCTCGCGAGCCCGATCTTGCCCCTCCGCGCGATCACGACCGCGCCGCCGTGCTCGGCCGCATTGCCGACGAGGGCGACGATCACCGCCGCGATGAAGAACTCGGACAGCCCGGCGGCTTGCGAGAAGGCTTCCAGCGAGTGAACGAGGATCTCGCTGATCACGGCCGTCGCTCCCGTCGCCGCGCCGAGGACCATCAGGGCGACGGTCAGCGACCAGCCTTCCGTGACGGATCGTTCGCGCGCGGCCTGGGCCCGATGGTGACGTCGTAGGTTGTCGATCGTCACGCCGAGGTAGAGGGCGAGCAGCGCGACGCAGACCGGCAGCGTGAGCACGGCCAGCGAGTGCCGGTTCGGATCACCGGTGAAGCCCGGGATCGAGGGGATCAAGAACAGCAGCACGGCCGCGAGTACCACGCCGAGCTGGACGAGCAGCGAACGGCGTTCGAGGCGCCCGGGTCGAGGCTGCATGATCAGCGCCACGCCCAGCACGAGCAGCAGGTTCGAGACGACGCTGCCGGTGAGCGAGCCTCGCACGACGTCGGGCAGGCCGTCTGCGACCGCGAACAGGGAAATGATCACCTCGGGCGCGTTGCCGAAGCTCGCATTCAGGAAGCCGCCGATGCCGGGTCCAGTGTGCTCCGCCGCATGTTCCGTCGCGTCGCCGATCAGCCACGCGAGCGGAACGAGCGCGGTTGCCGCCAGCACGAAGAGCGCGACGTCGCCCGGATGGGCGAGGACGTCGACGAGAAACGTGATTGGCGCGAGGGCGAGGGAGGCCCAGAGGATCTTCCGCGCCACGCCGATACCCTAGCGTCGGTGCTGCGGGCGGTTCTCTTCGACTGGGGCGACACGCTGATGGACTTCGTGTACGACCCGGCGCTGATCGAGGCCGGGCACCGGGCCGGTCTCGAAGAGCTCGGCCGCGACGACGTGCCGGACTTCGAGCGTACGGCGGCGCACTTCCGCGAGCGCTACGAGCCGCTGTTCTGGGTGCCCGGAACTGTCGAGGAGATCGAGTATCCGGGTCTCGTGCGACAGTTGCTGGGCGACTTCGGGGTTGAGGTCTCTGACGAGGAGCTCGACCGCTTTCTCGATGCCGAGCACGCGGCGTGGGACCCCGCGAGGCGGCTCGCCGCGAACACGCACGCTTTGCTCGAGACGCTTCGCGCCCGCGGGCTGAAGCTCGGGCTGGTGTCGAATGCGTTCGATCCGGGCTGGCTTCTGCACCGCGATCTCGAGCAGATGGGGCTGGCGGAGCGCCTCGACTTCGCCGTCTTCTCCTCCGAGGTCGGCAAGCGCAAGCCGCATCCCGCGATCTTCGAGCGTGCGCTGGGGGCGCTCGACGTCGCGGCCGACGAGGCGCTCTTCATCGGCGATCGGCTCTACGAGGACGTCCGCGGGGCGGCCGAGGTGGGCATGCGCACTGTGCAGGCGCTCTGGTTTCGGGCGGACGAGCATCCGGAGGGGAGCGAGCCGGATTTCCAGGCTTTCACCCAGATGGACGTTCTGAACGTCGTCGAGCGGCTCCGCGCCGCGGCTTGACGTTCCCCCGCGATTTTCGCTACCCCGAAGCGCCTTAATTGTCAAGACTTGCGGTCGAGGCCCCTCGTGCCGAACAATTCCGATATGGAAACCGAGCAGCGGGCGGCGGCGTCGCCGGGCGAGCTTCCTCTCCGGCCGCAGGACGAAGTCGAGTGCCGTCGCTGCGAGGTTCATTGCGACAAGGTGGTGTACCCGGGCGCCTGCCTCGCGCGCGCCTGCCCCTTCCTCTATTCGTACGAGGAGTTCGGCCACACGTACGTCGGATGCATGCAGAAGGTCTTCGACGTCGAGATCGACTTCGACCTGCTGCAGGCAGCCGAGCGCGGCAGCGGCTTCGGCGCCGTGCGGGCCGTACGCAGCCCGCTGCCGATGTGTCGCGTCGAGGTCGAGGCGTGCTACGAGAGCCGGTCAGACGAGCTGGGCTGTCTCAACCCCGAGTTTTCCGAGCTGCCGGTCGGCGAGCCGACCTTCCGGGTTTTCGCCCGTCTGACCGCGTAGCCCGAGCGTAGAGGGCCTTCAGCTTCTTCACCTGCTCGGCATCGGGCCCTCGCCCGTTCTTGCCGGGCACTTCGAGCAGTGCCGGCAGTCCCTGCAGGCGCGGGTGGGAGAGGAAGACGCCGAGCTCCTGGCCCATCAGCCCGTCGCCGATGTTCTCGTGGCGGTCGCGGTTCGAGCCGGCCGGCGCCTTGGAGTCGTTCACGTGCAGCGCGCGGAGCCGGTCGAGGCCGATCGCCTCGTCGAGCTCCTCGAGCACGCGGTCGAGCTCCTCGCGGTCGGTGACGTCGTAGCCGGAGGCGTACAGGTGGCAAGAGTCGAGGCAGACGCCCAGTCGGGGATGGCCGTCGAGCCGGTGGAAGATCGCGCCCAGCTCATCGATCGAGCGCCCGATCGTCTCGCCGGCGCCGGCCGTGTTCTCCATGCAGAGCCACGTCGTCTCGGAGCAGCGTTCCAGTGCTTCCGCGAGAGCGGGAACGACTCGCTCGAGGCCGACGTCGAAACCGGCCCCCTGATGCGAACCGACGTGGAAGACGACCGCGTCCGCTTCGATCGCGCAGGCGACGTCGACCGTGTTCCGAAGGGCCGCAACCGACTTCGAATAGAAGTCGTCGTTCGGGCTTGCCAGGTTGATCAGGTAGAGCGCGTGGCACACGACGCCGCCGATGCCGGCCTCGGCGCGTCGCTGCTTGAAACGCTCGAAGTTGGCGGGATCGTGGTTGGTCGGCCGCCACGTCCGTGGGCTCTGGGTGAAGAGCTGGACGGCCTCTCCGCCCAGCGCCTCGATGCGGTCGATGACGGTGTGGATCCCGCCCGAGCTCGAGACGTGGGCGCCGAGCTGCACCCCGCGAGGCTACCCGGAAACCCGCACGAGACCCGGCCTTTGTGTTGCATAGCACCATCCCCTCCCGGTGCGTAGTGAGCCAGCTTCTTGTTCCGTTGGGACGAGGCTTTCCGGGGAGAAGTGATGCAACAGAAAGTCAGCCTCGCGTCCGGCTCTAGCATTGGTCTCCATGAACGTTCGCGTTCGCTTCGCGCCCAGCCCGACGGGATACCTGCACATCGGCGGCGCGCGGACCGCGCTCTTCAACTGGCTGTTCGCCCGCAACAAGGGCGGGGAGTTTCGGCTGCGGATCGAGAACACGGACACGAGCCGCGAGGTAGCGGAGGCGACGGAGCAGATCCAGGAGTCGCTCCGCTGGCTCGGCCTCGGCTGGGACGGCGACGTCACCTTCCAGCTCGACCGGATGGAGGAGGCGCAGCGCGTCGCTCGACGCCTGGTCGAGGAAGGGAAGGCCTACGAAGACGAGGGCGCGATCCGCTTCCGCATGCCCGACGAGGGCGTCACGGCGTGGGAGGACGCGGTGCTCGGCCGGATCGAGTATCCGAACGAGAAGCTCGAGGACGTGGTGCTCGTCCGTTCGGACGGCCGGCCGACGTACAACTTCGTCTCGCCGCTCGAGGACGTGCTCGACGGAATCACCCACGTGATCCGGGCGCAGGACCACGTCTCGAACACGCCGAAGCAGCTGCGGATCCTCGAATCGCTCGGCACCGACCTACCCGTCTACGCGCACGTGCCGCTGCTGAACGGGCCGGACGGCCGCAAGCTGTCGAAGCGGCACGGCGCGATCACCGTCGAGGAGTTCCGGCAGGACGGCTTCATCCCCGAGGCGCTCTTCAACTACCTGGCCCTGCTCGGCTGGAGCTACGACGACCGCACCGAGATCATGAGCCGTGACGAGCTGGTCGAGCGCTTCACGCTCGACCGCGTCGGCGCGAGCCCCGCCACCTTCGACTACGTGAAGCTGACCGACATGAACGGCAAGTACCTACGCGCGCTCGCGCCCGGCGGGTACGCCGACCGCCTCGTCGCGTACCTCCGCGAGCAGGGCTATGACTGGGACGAGGACACGATTCGCCGCGCCGCCCCGCTCGTGCAGGAGAAGATCGCGAGGCTGGGGGAGTTCCCGGAGTTCGCGCGGTTTCTCTTCGAGCGCGTCGAACCCGATCCCGCCCAGATCCGGGACGGGGCAATCCTGCCGGCCGCGGCTCAGGCGCTCGCGAAGGTGGAGCCGTTCGAAGCCGAGCCGATCGAGGCCGCGCTACGGAGCGTCGCCGAGCAGCTTGGTCTCAAGCCGCGGGAGGCCTTTCAGCCGATTCGGTTGGCGTTGACCGGGTCGACCGTGTCGCCGGGACTGTTCGAAAGCCTGGAGCTGCTCGGCAAAGAGGAGTCGCTCGCGCGGATCAGCGGCATCGGCCTGGGCGGGCCGAGCGGGTCGAGCGCCCGCTGAAACTCAAGCCACGCGCGGCGGCGGAATTGCACGCTGGGACGTGGAAGCTGCTCCTCCATTGCTGTCATCGGTCCGAAACGAATCGAGCTCTTTAACGCTTCTGAGAGGTAAAACGAGCCGTGGTGGGGGGCGGTTACGCGTGCGACCTGTAGATGAACAAAGCCCCTGCAACGAGCGCTAATCCCAGCGCCCAGAGCGGCCAGAGGGCAATGGTCGCACCTCCCGCGAAAGCCGCCGCCCCGGCCACGACGAACAGGATTGCGGGGAACGCTCCGCGCGCGGTCGGCGGCTCTTCGTCGATGGGCATCAGCGGGGCGGGCAGCGGCGACGGCGTCGCCAGACGCAGCCGGGCGAGGCGGACGCGGAAGAGGGCGCCTCGCCATTCCGGGATCAGCGGCTCGGCTGCGTAGAACCCTCCGTCTTCAGCGGCCTCGGCGAGGTCGGCCGTCGCATCGCGCGCGGCGGCCAGCGCGGCCGCGAGCTCGGAATGCGCGGCCTCGGCACCAACGGGAGGCTCGATCCCGAGCGCGAGCTCTGCGCCGGCGTGAAGCGCGTACTGGAGCTCGGGGAGAAGCTCGATCGCTTCGTCGTCGAGCCGGAGCTCCGGGTCCGCTGCGATCGCCTCGAGCTCGGAGACGGCGAGCGCGACCCGCTTCCAGAGCCCCGATATCGCGGCTGCGTACCCCTGCCGCTGACCGCTCGAGACGCCCGGCCTCACGCGGCGATCTTAACGGTAGACTCGCGGGCGCCGGGTATGGGGGATCGAGAACCGCGAACCGTTCTCGTCGTCGACGACGACATTGCGCTGCGACTGCTGTGCCGGGTCAACCTCGAGCTGGACGGCCACCGCGTGCTCGAGGCGGCGGCGCCAGAACAGGCCCGCGAGCTCCTCGCCTCCGAGGGCGTCGACGCAGTGCTCCTCGATCTCCATCTCGGCCTCGAGGATGGACTCGAGCTCGTGGAGGAGATTCGCCGGGCGGGCGCCGGCGTCGCGCTGCTGACCGGCACGCCCGACATCCCGCCCGAGACGCGTGACCGAGTCGACGCGGTCCTGACCAAGCCGTTCGCAATCGACGGCCTGCTCACCGCGGTCCGCGGGCTCGTGAGCCTCCCGCTTCGCTAGATTTCGCGCTTCTTGAGCGTCGCCATCGTTCGCTCTCCGGCCGAGTACGAATCGCGCCTCCGGAACTATCTCTTCGAGCGTTGCGAGGAGGGCCGCGCCGTGCGCGTCGGTGAGAAGGAGGTCTCCGAGCGTGCCGCGATCGTCGCCCGCTACGCGGATCTCTTCACGCGCGAGCAGCTGGACTCGCTTCGTGCGGCCGAGCAAGAGCAAGACGACGCGGGCGAGCGCGAGCGCCTCTACCGCCTGCGCAAGACGTGTGAGGCCGGGCTGATCGCGAACGAGCTGGCCGAGCGCGAGGACGCGCTCGAGAACGCGGTGCTGGCGGCGCGGATCGACTTTCGCGACGAGCAGATGCCGCTTCGCACCGCCCAGGCCAGGCTGGCCGTTCTTTCCGACTATCCCGACAGGGAGGAGCTCGGCCGGCTGAGCGCCGATCGATCGGCCGAATTCAACCCCGAGCGGCTCGACGTCCTGCGCTCCTACGAGGAGCTGGAGGCGGAGATCTCGGGCGAGGATGATCCGGTCGCGCGGATCGAGGAGGAGAAGGGCATCTCGCTGCGCGAGCTCGAGGCCGCCCTGGCACAGGCCAGCAACGCCGCGGAAGACATCTACGTCGTCCTCCGCGACCGATGGTTCGAGAAGCTACTCGGGCCGGGCCGGGATCCGATGCCCTCGTCGTACCACGTCGCGTTCCTGCGCCGCCTCTCGCCGCTCGAGTCCACGTACACCAAGGAGCGCGCGGTCGACGTCTGCATGGACACGCTCCGGCGGCTCGGGCTCGATCTCGCCGCCGAGCCGAACATCCGGCTCGATCTCGACGACCGCCCGCAGAAGTCGCCCCGCGCCTGCGTGATTCCCTCGGACCCGCCGACGGTGGTGCATCTGATCACGCGCGCGCAAGGGGGATTGCACGACTACCAGGCCTTCCTGCACGAAGCCGGCCACGCCCTGCACTACGCGGGTGTCGACCCCGAGCTGCCGTACACGTTCCGGAACCTGTCGCGCGACCACGCGCTGACGGAGATCTACTCGTACATCGTCGAGGCGATCTCGCGCGAGCCCGGCTGGCACCAGCGCTACTTCGAGCTCCCGCCGGAGCAGGGGCGCGAAAACGCGGAGGCGACGATCTTCCTCGAGGCGCTGCTCTTCCGCCGCTACGTCGCGAAGCTCCAGTTCGAGCTCGAGTTCTGGTCGCGTTTTTCCGAGGACGGCGGCTCACCCACGGGATACGCGGAACGGCTGAGCTCCGCGACGGGGATCACCTACCGCGAGGACGCCTACCTGGCCGACATGGACGCCGGCTTCTACTCCGCCGACTACCTGCGGGCGTGGATCCGTTCGGCCCAGCTCCGCGCGTATCTGCAGCGCGACATCGGCGCGGACTGGTGGGAGAATCCCGAGACGGGAGAGCGCCTGCGCGAGCTCTTTTCCGAGGGCACGCGGCCCTTCAGCGAGGAGATCGCCGGTCGGCTGGGCTTCGCTCCGCTCGACACGGCGCCGCTCCTCGCCGAGCTCGGCGCCACGCTACACTGACCGCCGCCCGGCGCATTCGTCTAGTGGCCTAGGACACCGCCCTCTCACGGCGGCGGCACGGGTTCGAATCCCGTATGCGCCTCCTCGTTGTTCCGCTGGCTCAAGCGAGGCAAGAAGACGGCCGCCAAGCAGGAGGCCGACCCGCACGCGCTCGATCGTCCGGGTGATCCGCGCGGCGGCGTGCAGAGCGAGGCATACCGCACCGCCGATCCCCGCGACCTCGTGGAAGAGGACGGCACGGTGATGAGCGGCCCCGGCGGCACGCCGCAGGACCGCGAGCCCGAAGGCTGAGGGCTATCCGCGCCCCCGTCTTCCGCCTACAGTGTGAGGCGGGGGAATGGCTCAAATTTCGCTTCGGGAGGCGCCTGCTGCGGCCGGGCGCGGCTGGATCGGCGCCTGGACGCGCGAGTTGGCCCCGACCTTGGTCGTCGGCGCCGCCGCGTTCGTGACCGTCTTCGCGCTCGCGGTCGACAACGGCGGCTACTTCCCGACCTCGTGGGGTTGGGCGGCGCTGGGCCTGCTCTGGCTCGCGGGCATCGCGTTCGTCTCAGTCGCAGTGGTGGAGGCCGGAAGGCTCGAGCTGCTGTTCGTCGGCGCTCTGGCCGGTTTCGCCGGCTGGAGCGCTCTCGCGCTGATCTGGACGCGGGACGTCACGCAGAGCATGCTCGAGCTCGAGCGCACGCTGGCCTATGTGGCGGGATTGATCGCCTTCCTTCTCATCGTTCGGCGGCGCTGCGTCGGCTGGCTTCTCGGCGGAGTCCTGATCGCGATCTTTGCCGCCGCGACCTACGGGCTCGCAACGCGGCTCTTCCCTGAGCGGTTGGGCACGTTCGATCCGATCACCGGCTATCGCCTCGCCGAGCCGCTCGGCTACTGGAACGCGTTGGGCGTTCTCGTCGGCCTCGGGGCGCTGCTCGCACTTGGTTTCGCAGCGCGTTCTGCGACGCTTCTTCGGCGCGCGGTGGCCGGTGCCTCGACCGTCGTCCTGATCACGACGCTCTATTTCGCCTTTGGCCGCGCTGTTTGGGTCGCTCTCGGCATCGCGATCGGCGTCGCTTTCCTCCTCGATCCTCGCCGGTTACAACTCGTCGTGACGATCCTGACATTGGCACCGGCGTGCGCCGCTTCCGTGGGGCTCGCCGCGCGGTCCGAGGCTCTCACGCACTCGAACGCCGTCCTCTCCCAAGCCTCGCGCGAGGGGCATAGGCTCGCGCTGGCCGTCGTCCTGCTCGCCATCGCTTCGGGCGGCCTGATCGCGCTCGTCGCCGTCGTCGAGCGCCGTTGGAAGCTCGGGGCGACGTATCGCCGGGCCTTCGGAGCCGCGCTCGCCCTCGCGGGCGTGGCGGCCGCATTCGCGGTATTCGCGAGCGCCGGCGCGCCCTGGACGATGGCCAATCGCGCTTACGACCGCTTCACCGGGCCCTCACCGACGCAGGACCCGGTCAACCTCAACGAGCGCCTCTTCAGCTTCCAGGGCAACGCCCGCCACGAGATGTGGAGGGCGGCTTGGCGTGACGCCCGGCAAAACCCGGTTCTGGGGTCGGGCCCGGGCACGTACGAGGCGAGGTGGCTCAAAGATCGCGACCTCGCGCTCAGCGTTCGTGACGCGCACGGCCTCTACATCGAGCAGCTTGCCGAGGTCGGTTCCGTCGGACTCGTACTGTTGGTGCTTGCCCTGCTCATGCCGCTGGCGGCGGTGCGGGGGTTTCGCCGGCATCCGCTGGGTCCGATCGTCTGCGCCGCATACCTGATGTTCGTGGTCCACGCCGGCGTCGATTGGGACTGGGAGATGCCGGTCCTGACCCTGACGGCGATCTTGTTCGGTGTGGCCCTGTTGCGGATGCGCGGCGAAACGCCGGAGCGCTCTCTCGCGATGCCCGCGAGGGTCGTCGGAGTGGCGGTGCTCGTACCCCTGGCGGCCCTTGCGTTCGCCGGGCTCGTCTCCAACTCGGCGACGAACTCGAGCGACCGCGCCCTCGCGGCCGACAGGTGGGACAAGGCAGAGGCCGCTGCGCGGCGGACGATCCGCTGGGCCCCCTGGTCGTCGACCGGGTGGAACCGGCTCGGCGAGGCCCAGCTGGGGCAAAACGACGTCCCCGAGGCGCTGAAGAGCTTCCGCAAGGCGCTTGCAAAGGATCCGAACGACTGGGATCTCTGGCTCGATTACGCGGCGGCCGCAAGCGGCAGGGAGCGAATGCGCGCGTTCGCTCGGGCGGCCGCGCTCAATCCGCGTGCACCGGAAATCCGTGATTTCCGCGAGGCGCTGCGCCGGCACCAGGAGCCACCGTGGTTCTTGTAGAACGAAGCTCGTGATGCGGCGGAACGACCCCTTCACCGACGTGCGACCGCTGATCGAGCGCGTCTACGCCTACATCGCCTACCGGATCGGCGACGGTCCGGACGCCGAGGATCTGACGAACGAGACCTTCGAGCGAGCGCTCCGCTACCGCGAGTCGTACGACTCCAGCAGGGGCGAGCCGCTCTCCTGGCTGATCGGGATCGCACGCCGTTGCATCGCCGGCGCCGGAAATCCGGAGCCGATTCCGATCGAGACGGTTCCGGAGCAGGAAGCGGGCATCGACCTGGAGACGCAGACGGTCCGCAGGATGTCGATCGCCGGCGCGGTCACGCGGTTGGACGGCCGCGATCGCGAGCTCGTCGCGCTCCGCTACGGCGCCGACCTCTCCGCGCGCCAGATCGCCGAGGTGCTCGCGATGAGCCCGGGCGCCGTCGACGTCGCCCTGCACCGCGCGCTCGATCGACTCCGCTCGCTGCTCGAACCCCCGGAAGTCGCTGTAAGAAATCCGCCCTCCGGCGGATATCTAGGGGTAGAGCCAAACCTTCACAAGGGGGAGAGCGGTTGAGAATCTGGGGTAGGAAGAACCATTTCGATCTCGAGAGGGAGCTTCGGTCGAACCGTCCGAAGCCCAGCTCCGAGCTGATGTACACGATCGAAGACCGCGTCCGCACGCGCGATCCGC
Organism: Gaiellaceae bacterium; assembly: GCA_044870105.1. Taxonomy (GTDB): domain Bacteria; phylum Actinomycetota; class Thermoleophilia; order Gaiellales; family Gaiellaceae; genus JBKPFU01. Next base: position 29,356 of record JBIOYJ010000096.1, read on the forward strand.
GTTCGCGGATTCGCCTGCGCGCCGCGATGGCGGTCGCGCTGACGATCGGCCTGCTGGCGGCACTGATGCCGGTCGGCGCGCTCGGCTACGCGACCCACGCGATCTCGAGCGCCGCCAGCACGGCTGCGAAGATCACGCACGTCAGCACGAAGCCGACGCGATCGCACTCTTCGGCCGCAGCGCAGTACCCGAAGCCGAAGAAGAAGAAGTGCCCGAAGGGCAAGAAGCGCAACAAGAAGGGCAAGTGCGTCAAGGTGCGCGCGGCCCGCAGGGCCAGGGGCCCGCGCTTCACGGGCTAGTAACGACGATCGTGCAGAACGTTTGCAGCGGGGCGGTTGCGCGGCCGCCCCGCTGTGGCTGATCGAAAGGGGGTCGAGCGAGTGACCGGAGGGCACCGGGTCGAGACGAGAATCGTCAGGCGGCTGCTGGCCGTCTTCGTCGTGGCGGTCGCCGCGGTCTACGTGGCCCCGACGGCGCCCGCCGCTTCATACCGTCCGACTCTCTCGATTCCCTGGCTCGCGCCGAGCCCGCCCGACGGTCAGAGCTATTCCGTGTACGCGGGTACGCCGATCGCGGTCACGCTGTCGGCCGGTCCCGGCACGGCGATCGCGGTTCGTTCGATGCCGGCCGGCGCCTCGCTCGCTCCGCAGGCCGCCGACCCTTCGTCGTTCGTATTCTCGTGGACGCCGTCGTCCGGGCAGGCGGGCACCTGGCCCGTGGTCTTCGTCGCGCGCGACGTGAAACGGCCGCGCAGGTTCTCGTTCCCACGCACGCTCTTCGTCGAGGTGGTGCCGGCGTCCCCGCTCGACCCTGTGCCGCTTTCGGGCACGAGCAATCTCACGCGCTGGGCATACGTGCTCAGGTCGGCTGTGGTCCGGGCGCGGCCGACGATGGCCTCGCGGATGGTCACGCGGCTGCCCACGATGACGCCCGAGCAGAGCGACAACCTCGTGCTCGCGCTCGCCCAGGCGTCCGACCGGAACGGCCGAAAATGGGTTCGCGTTCGGCTGGCGATTCTGCCGAACAACTCGACCGGCTGGGTGCTGCGTAACGCGCTCGGCACCTTCCAGACCGTGAGGCGGCACCTCGTGATCGACCGAGCGACCTTCGTGGCCACCCTCTACAACCGCGGGGTACCCGTCCTGCGGGCGCGAGTCGGCGTCGGCAAGCCGTACTGGCCGACGCCGCGAGGCGAGTTCTACGTCCGCGTCGCGCTCACGGGCTACAACGATCCGTTCTACGGCCCGGTCGCGTTCGGGACGAGCGCCCGCTCAGCCGTGCTGACGGATTGGCCCGGAGGCGGCTACATCGGCATCCACGGGACGAGCCTGCCGTGGCTTCTCCCCGGCCGGGTCTCGCACGGATGCGTGCGGATGAAGAACGCCTCGATCGTCCGCCTCGCGAACCAAATAGGGATCGGGACGCCGGTCAGCATCCGGTAGGGGCGTCACCATCCGGAGACGCAAAATCTCCCTGGCCGATACCCACCTGAACTTCTATACTTCGTCCCAGTGGGGGGACGATTTCGCAAAACCCTCCGACGCCTGCTCGGTGTCGGGTTCTCTTTCGGCGTAGTTCTGGGGCTTGCGGGGCCGGCTGAAGCCGTTCCCAACTGGGTCGCGACTGCGCCGGTGAGGATCGCTTGGCAGGCGCCCACGCCGAAGCCGGGGTCACGGTTCACCGTCGAAGCGGGATCGCCGGTGTCGTTCTCGGTCGCCGCGCTCGCCCCGTCTTCTATCCCCGTGCGCATCGTGGCCCGCGGGCTGCCGCGAGGGGCGCAAGTGTCCGTTGTGGACGGAATTCCCGCGACGGCCGGCATCACCTGGACTCCGGCGAAAGACCAGATTCGCGACTACACGGTCACCTTCACCGCGAAGACCCTCGCGGGTCCGGTGCTCCGAGCGCGGCCGCTGAGGGTGAACCTGCGCGTGTTCGGCAAGTGGGTGCTGAGCGGTGAGAACGAGACGTATCGCTGGGCTTACGTGAACACCCCCGCCGTCGCCCGCCGGGGGCCGAGCCGGGGCGCTTCCGCGATCAAGCGGCTCGGGTTGTGGACGCCCGAGAACACCCCGAACCTCGTCCTGGCGTTGAACGGGGAGCGCAAGCGGAACGGTCAGACCTGGGTGCGGGTGCGGCTTGCGATGCTGCCGAACAACACGACCGGCTGGGTGCTGCGCGGTGCTCTCGGACATTTCCGCACGATCCGGACGCACCTGATCGTGAGCCGAGCCAGCACCGTGGCGACGCTCTACAAGGCCGGCAAGGTCGCTTGGCGCGCCCGCGTAGGGGTCGGACAGTCGCAGTGGCCGACGCCGCGAGGCGAGTTCTTCATCCGCGAGCGGCTCGCCGGCTTCAACAACCCCACCTATGGACCGGTCGCCTTCGGGACGAGCGCCCGGTCGCCGGTGCTGACGGACTGGCCCGGCGGCGGCTTCGTCGGGATCCACGGGACGAACGCGCCCGGCCTGATCCCCGGACGAATCTCGCACGGGTGCATCCGCGTCCGGAACGCCGCGATCATGCGGCTCTGGCGGCTGATGCCTCTCGGCACGCCGCTGACGATCAGCTAACCGTCGAGCTCCTTCGCCCCGGCTAGCGAAAGACGCCGAAAAGAGGGGCGACGAAGGGTCGCCAGCCGCGCAGGCGCGCGGGTGACCGGTGGCGTCGCAACTGGAAGCGCTTGCCGTGTCTGGGCGCGAGCATGCTGCGCGCCGCCGCGAGGAACGAGCCGCGGCTGAGTTGCACCAGGCGGTACCCGGCGTCCTGGAAGCGGTAGCGCACCGGCACGCCGGCCCAGCCGCCGCCGGGCCACCGCGCTTGAGAGACCCGCTCGAAGCGATAGGCGAGCCCGTTGCAGGCGCCGACGTTGCCGTTCCAGCTCTCGGAGGTGATCACGGGCTCCCATGCGGCGTGACTTTGCGGAAGGAAGATCGGTTCGGTCACCGGCCGGCGGTCGATCCACACCCGCCACCAGCCGGGACGTTCGCGCAGCTCCAGGACCGCGATCCGATGCCGGTCGCCGGGGTTGACGCGCGCGATCTCGTCGAAGCGGTAGGGCGCTCCCGGCTTGACGACCTCGACGTAGAGGAAGTCCCTGGTGTCGACCTTCTCCGCGGTCAGTCCGACCTGAATCCACTCGTCCTGTCCGTTCGGGCCACCGCCTGACCAGCCGAGTCCGACCCAGCCAGCGATGTGTCCGGCGCGGACGCGCGGCGCCGCGAGCGCCGAGATCGTGGCGGCGACCCCGTAGACGCGCTTCGGTCCCTGAAAACCGGCATAGGAATAGCCGCCGCTGCCGCGGCATGTGGCGCCGAGCGCCGGGCTGACGAGAACGCATGCAGTTGCCAACGCCGCCGCGAGCGCGGTTGGTCGTCCGAAGGACAGGGGGACCTCCGATCGAGGAGTGACGCGACCCGTCCAGAGGCCGCGACTCGATCATCGTCCCGCGATTTCTACGCTCCGATCCCTCGTTCGAGGTAATCCCCATGAGCGGCGCCGAATCGTCACCATCGGTCGCTGTTTGAAACGAAAAAGACCCGTCTTTACGGGCCTTTTTACACAGGCTGCGGGGCTAGGATTCGAACCTAGACTACTCGGTCCAGAGCCGAGCGTCCTACCGTTAGACGACCCCGCAAGGGGTGAGGCATTGTAGCGAGGGGGACGTTTCAGGCGACTTCGGCGGCCCAAGTCGCCGTCTAGGCGTCGCTTGCGATGCCCTTTAAGGGAGAGAGGGGCTCACGCTACGTCTGCCGCCCAGTCGCCGTACAGGGACGTGTAGAGGCCGCGGCGGCGCATGAGCTCGTCGTGATTGCCCTGTTCGACGATCCGGCCATGCTCCAGCACGACGATCAGGTCGGCGTCGCGGATGGTCGAGAGGCGGTGCGCGATGATGAAGGCGGTGCGGCCGGAGAGCAGGAGGCGAAGCGCGCGCTCGATCTTCCTCTCCGTTCCGATGTCCACCGAGGACGTCGCCTCGTCGAGGATCAGGATGCGCGGATCGGCGAGGAGGGCCCGAGCGAGCGCGACGAGCTGCCGCTGGCCGAGCGACAGCCGCGTGCCCCGTTCCTGCACCTCGGTCTCGTAGCCGTCTTCGAGCCGCAGGACGAAGTCGTGTGCGCCGACGGCCTGCGCCGCGCGCACCACGTCCTCGGGCGCGGCCTCTGGCCGTCCAAAGGCGATGTTCTCCGTCACGGTCCCGGCGAAGAGGAACCCCTCCTGCGGGACAATTCCCAGCTGGCGGCGCAGCGAAGATTGCGTCACGTCGCGCAGGTCGATGCCGTCGATCGTGATCCGCCCCGCGCGCGGGTCGTAGAAGCGTGCGAGCAGCTTCGCGATCGTCGACTTGCCCGCGCCGGTGTGGCCCACGAGCGCGACGGTGGTGCCGGCGGGAACGTCGAGGTCGAGCCCGTATAAGACGTCCGGTCCGTCCCCGTAGCCGAACCGCACGCGCTCGAAGCGGACGTCACCCTCGACCGGCGGCAGCTCGCCGGCGCCGGCCTTGTCGAGCACCTGCGGCTCCTCGTCGAGCACGTCCATGATCTTGTCGAGCGCCGCGGTGGCGGACAGGAACGTGTTGTAGAGCTGTGACAGCTGCTGGACCGGGTCGAAGAAGTTCTGCACGTAGAGCATGAAGGCGAAAAGCGTCCCGAGGGTGACGTCGCCCTGGAAGTACAGGTGCCCGCCGTAGCCAAGCACCACGGCGAGCGCGACCGAGGAGAGGAGGTCGACAAACGGGAAGTAGCGCGCGTTGAGGACGACCGTCTGCATGTTCGACTCGCGGTAGCGCTCGGCGACGGCGCGGAAGTGAGCGACGTTCCGGTCCTCGCGCGTGAACGCCTGAACCATCCGCATGCCGGCGATGTCTTCGGCCAGCGTCGCGGTCACGAGTCCGAGCCGCTCGCGCACGGCCGCGTACGCGCGCGAGGAGTAGACCCGGAAGAGCACCGTGCCCACGCTCAGGACGGGGATCACGGCGAGCGTGGCGAGCGCCAGCCGCCAGTCGAGGATGAAGAGCAGGATCGCGGTTCCTCCGAGCGTGAGCGTGCTCTGGACGAGCGTGGTGACCCCGTCGGTGACGAGCTGGTCGAGGGCCTCGACGTCGTTGGTCAGCCGACTGATGATCACGCCGGCTCGGTTTCGCTCGAAGAAGCCGAGCGAGAGCCGCTGGAGGTGGCGGAAGAGCTTGTTTCGAAGGTCGGCCAGGATCCGCTCGCCCACCCAGCCGGTCAGGTACGTCTGGACATAGCTCATGCCCCAGTTCGCAAGCCCCGCGAGCAGGAAGGCGGCGACGATCAGCCAGAGGGTGCCGAGGTCATGGCGTCGGATGCCGTCGTCGACGGCGTACTTGGAGAGGAACGGCGGCGCGAGCGCGGTGGCGGTCGCCGCGAGCAGCGAGAAGACGGAAAGGATCGTGCGCGTCCGGTACGGCGCCGCGAGCCGAGCCAGCGTCGCGAGTCGGCGGCGCGTCCGGCGCCAGGACCAGTCGTCGACCTCGCCGCCGCGTTCCCGCATCAGATGGCCGCCCGGCTGCCAGACCCTCATCCGGCGAGCGCCTTTCTGTGTTCACGCGCGCGACCCCACCCGGGTGGGGAAGCTGTCCGCCCGCCACCCGCTGCGAGCCTATCCACGAACAACGTCCGCCTCTGTGCCGACTTTGCTCCGAAACCCCGCGTCATGCCACCTCCTCGACCGCGGCCCGGGCCTCGACCGCGTCGGCGAACTGCCGTTCGAGCAGGCCGTGCTCGTAGATGTCGCGATAGACGTCGTTCGTCGCCAGCAGGCCGCCGTGCTCGCCGCGTGCGACGATCCGGCCGTCGTCGACGACGACGATCTCGTCCGCGAGCGAGATCGTCGAGAGCCGATGGGCGATGATCAGCGTCGTCCGTCCCTTCATCGCCTCGCGTAGGCCGAGCCGGATGCGCGCCTCGGTCGTCGCGTCGACGGAAGCGGTCGCGTCGTCGAGGATCAGGATGCGTGGATCGACCGCGATCGCCCGCGCGATCGCGAGCCGCTGGCGCTGCCCGCCTGAGAGCGTGATCCCGCGCTCGCCGATGACCGTTTCGTAGCCCTGGGGCAGCCGCTCGACGAACTCGTGCGCCTGTGCGAGCCGCGCGGCGTGCTCGACCTCCTCGTCGGTCAGATCAGGCGCCCCGAACGTGATGTTCTCGCGCACGGTCGCGGAGAACAGGAACGTGTCCTGCGAGATGACGCCGACCGCGCCGCGGAGCGAGCGCAGCGTGACGTCGCGCACATCGGCGCCGTCAACCGTCAGCCGCCCGCTGGTGACGTCGTAGAAGCGCGGCACGAGCGACGTAAGCGTCGTCTTGCCGGAGCCGGTATGCCCGATCAGCGCGATCGTGCGGCCTGGGGGAATGTCGAGGTCGATTTGCTCGAGCACCGGCCGGCCTTCGAGATATTCGAAGCCGACGCCCTCGAAGCGGATGTGACCGCCGCCGGGCGGCAGCTGCACAGCCTCCGGCCTATCGGTTACCTCCTCGGGCTCGTCCATGACCTGGAAGATGCGCTCGCCGGCCGCGGTCGCCCGCTGCGCCTGCCCGATCCACATGCCGAGCGAGCGCAGCGGCATCACGAGCATGCCGAGGTAGAGGTTGAAGGCGACGAAGCCACCGACGGTGAGCTCGCCGCTTGTGACCATGCGGGCGCCGACGAGCAGCACGGCGGCCTGCGCGACGAGCGGAACCCAGGAGATGAACGGCACGTACAAGGCGCGCTGCCGGTTCGCCTTGATCGTCTGATCGAATAGCGTCTCCGAGCGGCCCCGGAACTTCGTCTCCTCGGCCGGCTCCTGCGCGAACGACTTGACCACGTGGACCCCGACGATGTTCTCCTCGGCGACGGTCGCGACGTCTGCGAGCTTCTGCTGCACGTCACGCAGCGTGGGGTGCGAGACGTGGCTGTACCGGTACGCGAGCGCGACCAGGACGGGCGTGATCGCGAGCGCGATCAGCGCGAGCTTCCATTGGAAGAAAAACAGGACCCCGGTGACGAACACGACGGTGAGGATGTTCTGGAAGAAGAAGATCAGGCCATAGCCGAGGAAGAACCGGACGCCTTGCAGATCCACCGTCGCCCGCGACATCAGCTGTCCGGTCTGGTGGCGATCGTAGAAGCCGAACGAGAGGCGCACGAGATGCGAGTAGAGCCCTTGGCGCATGTCCATCTCGACCGCGAGCGCCTGCCGCCCGGAGATCATCCGCCGGCCGTACATGAGCACGGCGCGCGCGACGCCGAGCCCTACGATCGCCCAGACGAACAGCCACAGCTTGTGCCTGTCCTGGGGGCCGAGAGCGCTGTCGATCACGTGCTTCGTGACCCAGATCAGCGCGATCTGCGCGGCCTGGTACCCGATCGCGAGCGCTGTGGAGACCGCGAGCGAGGCCTTGTAGGGACTCAGAAACGCGAGCAGTCGGTAGAAGGTGTGGCGATAGCTCGGCTGGCCGGACATTCCGAAAAATCTAGCCGCCGGGCCGCGCGCCGCCGCCGTCCCGGAGCCGTTCCAGCTCTTCGTGGATCATCGCGACCGCGCGCTTGACGAGGGCACGGTTCGCCGGGTCGTTCAACCAGAGGTTGACCCCGGATGGGTGGGGCAGCGGGACGACGACGGCGGCGTCGAGCTCGAAGCGCCGGCCGATGCAGTCGCCGAGCCCTGAGCGTCCGAGGAGCTGGCGAAGCGCAAGCCCTCCCACCGGAACGATCAACGCGGGGCGAATTAGCCGGAACTCCCACTCGCGCCAGAACGAGCAGAGCTCTTGCTCCGGCGGAGACGGGGTTCGGTCGCCTTTTCCGGTCTGTGCTCGCCCCGGATAGCAGCGCGTCACCGAGGCGCAGTAGAACGTCGCGTAGAACTCGCTTTCGTCCATCTGCAGCCAGCGTCGCAGCGTCTGGCCTGCCTTACCTCGCCAGGGACGGCGCTCCTCGCCCTCCACGGCCCCCGGCGCCTGCCCGAAGACGTACGCGCGCTGCCCCTCGTAGGGCTGAACGATGGGCAGCGATGCGAGTGGGTAGCCGGCGTCGACGCAGGCTCGGCAAACCCAGTTGTCGCGCTGGAGCGACCGGATCGAGCGATACGACGATCTTCGTCGCGTCAAGGCGACGAGACGAGCAGGAAACGCGCGCCCGCAAAGAGGACGCGACCGCCGAGCTCCTCGAGCAGCCGGTCGGGCTCGAAGTAACGCTTGAAGACTTGCCAGCGCGAGCCGTCCCGAAGGACCCGCTCCTCCCACCCGTTCGGCGGGAGACCGTCGTGGATCGCCGACTCGGCCACGACGAGCTCGGGCGCGACACGACGGGCCTCCGCCAGGAACCGTATGCGGTCCGCTTCTTCCAGATGGCCGTAGAAGTGACCGGCAAAAACGCGGTCGAACGCGCCCTCCTCGAAGGGAAGGTCAAACGCATCTCCACGGACGAAGCTCGCGTCGGGCGCCTGCGCTCGCGCGAGCTCGAGCATCGAATCGCTCTGGTCGAGCCCGACGACCGTACCCGGTAGGTGCCGGGTGATGAACCCGGTTCCGCAGGCGACGTCAAGCGTCCGGGCGTCCGGCAGGGCAGCCACCACTCCAAGCAGCGCGCGCACCTCATCCGGGTGGCGGTCGAGGTAGTGCTGCCAGACCTCGTCGTACTCCGGTGCGCGGCGCTCGTAGTACGTCCTCACGCTCCTAGACTACGCTCGTGGCCCTGCCGCTCGAGTCGGTGCCCAACTTCTCGGAGGGGCGCGACCGGGCGACGATCGACGCGCTCGCAGAGGCATTCTCCGAGCACGCGCGGCTGCTCGACGTGCACGCGGACGAAGACCACAATCGCTCGGTCTTCACGCTCGTCGGCCGGGACGACGAGCTTGCGGATGCGCTCGTCGCGGGAGTCCGAACCGCGTGCGATCGAATCGACCTCCGAAGGCACGAGGGAGCCCATCCGCGCATCGGCGCGGCTGACGTGGTGCCAATCGTCCCGATCGAACCCGAGGAGATGGAGCGTGCGTGTTCGGTTGCACGCGGAGTAGCCGAGCGCATCGGGGAAGAACTCGAGCTGCCTGTATTCCTGTACGGCGAGCTTGCCCCCGGACGCGGACCCGCATTCTTCCGGCGGGGCGGCCCCGAAGAGCTACAGCGGCGCATGGACGCCGACGAGCTACACCCTGCATTTGGGCCGCCGCGGCTCGATGCGTCCGCCGGCGGCGTCCTCGTCGGAGCCCGCCGGCCGCTGATCGCATTCAACGTCAACCTCCGCGGGGACATCGATGCCGCCCGCGAGATCGCCGCGGCCATTCGTGAGAGCGGCGGCGGATTTCCGGGTGTGCGCGCGCTGGGGCTCGAGCTGCCGAGCGCGGGCCTCGTCCAGGTGAGCATGAACGTCGAGGACTGGGAGGCCGCCGCGCTCCACGAGATCGTGGCGCGGGTCGAGTCTGAAGCGGAAACCCGCGGCGCCGAGGTGGTCGGCTCCGAGCTGGTCGGCCTGATGCCCGCAGGCGCCGCTGCGGTGGCGGCGGGAGCGATGCTGCGGATCGACGGCTTCGATGCCTCGCGCGTGCTCGAGTTGCGCCTGCTCGAGCCCTGACTACACTCGTCCGCGTGATCGAGACTCTCGCCCTCACCGGCGAGGAACTGACCGTCGAGGACGTCTGGGCCGCGGCGGTGGAGCGAGCGCCCGCGGCGCTCGCCGACGCCGCGCGTGAGCGGATGCGGGCGGCGCGAGAGGTCGTCGAGCAAGCCGTCCACGGAGCGCGCGAGCACACCTACGGTGTGAACACGGGCTTCGGCCGTTTCGTCTCCCAGTCGATCCCGGAGGAGCTGACCGAAGAGCTGCAGCTGCGCCTGCTGCGCAGCCATGCGTGCGGCGTGGGGGAGCCGTATCCGGACGAGATCGTGCGCGCGGCGATGCTTTTGCGCGCGAACGCGCTCGCCAAGGGCTACTCCGGGGCGCGCGTAGGGACGGTCGAGCTGCTGATCGAATGCCTGAACCGCGGCCTGCTGCCGGTCGTGCCCAGCCGTGGTTCCGTCGGCGCCAGCGGCGACCTCGCTCCGCTCGCGCACCTGGCGCTGCCACTCGTCGGGGAGGGTGAGGCGAAGGTGGACGGGCGCCGGCTTCCGGGTGCGGAGGCGCTGGCTGCCGAGGGCCTTCAGCCGGTCCGCTTGCATGCGAAGGAGGGCCTGTCGCTCGTCAACGGAACGCAGTTCATGGCCGCGTTCGGAGCACTCGGGCTCGTGCGCGCGGACCGGATGGCGAAGGCCGCCGACATCGCCTGCGCGCTGTCGCTCGAAGCGCTGCAGGGTTCGAGGATGAGCTTCGTTCCTGCGATTCACGACGCGCGCCCGCTTCCCGGCCAGCGCGACTCGGCCGCCAACATCCTGAGCCTGCTCGCCGACTCGGCGATCGTCGAGTCCCACCGCTGGTGCGACAAGGTTCAGGACGCGTACTCGCTGCGCTGCGCGCCGCAGGTGCACGGCGCCGCGCGAGACCTGCTCGGCTACGTCCGCGCGACGGTCTCGGTCGAGCTCAATTCCGCGACCGACAACCCGCTCGTGTTGGTAGAGGAGGGCGAGCTCGTCTCGAACGGCAACTTCCACGGTCAACCCCTGGCTTTCGCGCTCGACGCGCTCGCCATGGCCGTCGCCGAGCTCGCGAACATCTCCGAGCGTCGGCTCGAGCGTCTCGTCAATCCCAGCCTGTCCGACGGTTTGCCCGCGTTCCTGACGACCGACGGTGGGCTGAACTCCGGCTTCATGATCCCGCAATACGTGGCCGCCTCGCTCGTGAGCGAGAACAAGGCGCTCTGTCATCCGGCGAGCGTCGACTCGATCCCGACGAGCGCCGGGCAGGAGGATCACGTCTCGATGGGAAACGCGGCTGGGCTCAAGGCCTGGCAGGTCATCGCCAACGCAGAGCGAGCACTGGCGATCGAGCTCTTGGGAGGCGCGCAGGCGGTCGAGTTTCTGGCGCCGTTACAGCCGGGCATCGGCGTCCGTGCAGTGCACGACTTCTTGCGTGGCCTTTCGCCGCGACTGGCGGACGACCGCCCGCTCTCACAGGACATCGAGTCGGTCGCGGCCGCTGTTCGAGATGGATCCCTCGTCGCCGCGGTCGAGGCGGAGGTCGGGGAGTTGCGGTGAGGCGCCGAGGACGGCTGCCGAGACGGCCCTACCGTGACAGCGCAATCTTCTACGGCGCTCTCGCGGTGGTGATCGTGATCGTTGCGGTGGCCACGGGCGGCAATCTGCTCCAGGCGATCCTGGTGGCCGTGGCGGCCTTCGTCCTCGCGACCGGCTGGAGCTGGTGGCGATTTCGCGAGCGCCTCGAAGGACGCGAGCGCCGATGACCGCGATCGAGACGATCGAAGCCGCGGTCGACTCTCTCTGCGGTGACCTGTCCTCGATCCGGGCGCCGCGCGGCACGACGCTGAACGCGCGGTCGTGGTCGACGGAGGCGCCGCTCCGCATGCTCCTGAACAACCTCGACCGCGAGGTCGCAGAGCGACCCGAGGAGCTGATCGTGTACGGCGGCTCCGGCAAGGCGGCCAGGAATCACGAGGCACTCAAGGCGATCGTGCGCTCCCTCCTGACCCTGGGCGACGAAGAAACGCTACTTGTGCAGAGCGGCAAACCTGTGGGCGTCTTCCGAACGCACCCCGGCGCGCCGCGCGTGCTGATCGCGAACTCGCTCTTGGTTCCGCGGTGGGCGACGTGGGACGAGTTCCGCCGGTTGGAGTCGCTCGGCCTGACGATGTTCGGCCAGATGACCGCCGGGAGCTGGATCTACATCGGCACGCAGGGGATCCTCCAGGGCACCTATCAGACGTTCGCGGCCGCGGGCGAACAGCATTTCGGCTCGGCCGAGCTGGCGGGGAGGACGATTCTCACCGCCGGCCTCGGCGGAATGGGCGGCGCCCAACCGCTCGCTGCGACGCTCGCCGGGGCGGCGATTCTCTGCGTCGAGGTCGACCCGACGCGGATCGAGAGGCGGCGCGAGACGCGCTACCTCGACGAGGCGACGGAATCGCTCGACGACGCCGTCGCCCGGGTCCGCGCCGCGGCGGAGGAGCGGCGGCCGCTCTCCGTCGGCCTGCTCGGAAATGCCGCGGAGGTCGTGCCGGAGCTCGCGCGGCGGGGTGAGCACTTCGACCTCGTCACCGACCAGACGGCCGCGCACGATCCGCTGAACGGGTACGTCCCGGCCGGCTTGGACGTCGAGGCTGCCGCGACGCTGCGCGACTCGGATCCCAACGAGTATCTGCGGCGGGCTCGGGATTCGATCGGCCGGCACGTCCGAGGCTTGCTCGAGTACGTCCGACGCGGGAGCTATGTTTTCGATTATGGCAACAACCTGAGAGGTGAGGCCGAAGAGGCAGGAGTCGAAGACGCGTTTACATACCCGGGCTTTGTCCCGGCCTATATCCGGCCGCTCTTCTGCCGTGGTGTCGGGCCCTTCCGGTGGGCGGCGCTGTCGGGCGAGCCGAGTGACATCGCCGCGATCGACGAGGCTCTTCGCGACCTGTTTCCGGACGACCTCCTGCTTCAGCGCTGGCTCGCGGTCGCCCCGCAACGGGTCGCCTTCCAGGGCCTCCCGGCGCGGATCTGCTGGCTCGGCTACGGCGACCGCGCCCGCGCCGGGCTGGCGATCAACGACCTCGTCCGCGCCGGCCGGGTCAAGGCGCCGGTCGTGATCGGCCGCGATCACCTCGACTCCGGTTCGGTGGCCTCTCCGTTCCGCGAGACCGAGGCGATGCGCGACGGTTCCGACGCGATCGCCGACTGGCCCGTCCTCAACGCGCTGCTCAACGTCGCCGCGGGAGCGACGTGGGTCAGCGTGCATCACGGCGGCGGCGTCGGCATCGGGAACTCGATCCACGCGGGCATGGTCGTGCTTGCCGACGGGACGGACGAGATGGCGGAGCGCCTCGAGCGCGTGCTCACGACCGATCCGGGCCTCGGCGTGATGCGGCATCTCGACGCGGGCTATGCCGAGGCCGCCGAGGTCGCCGATCGCTACGCCCTCGCGCAACCGCTTCGTCCCAGCGACCGCGAGTGAGTTCCGCGGCAAGCGGGCGGGCGCTGCTCGTCCGCGACCTCGCGCAGGTCGTTTCGTCCGCAGGGCGAGACGCGCCTCTGCGTGGCCGCGCGCTGGGCGAGGTCGAGCTGTTCGAGCACGCCTTCGTCCTCTGCCGCGACGGCCGCATCGAGCGGGTAGGCGAAATGCGCGATCTCGCCGCGCTCGACGTGGACGAAGTCGAGGAGATCGACGGCCGCGGACGGTGCGCGGTCCCGGGCCTCGTCGATTGCCATACGCATGCCTGCTTTGCGGGCGACCGCGTCGAGGAGTTCGCTCTGCGTGCGAGCGGCGCGAGTTACGAGGAGCTGCATGCGGCCGGCGGCGGCATCATGGCCACCGTCCAGGCCACTCGCGCCGCCGGCGAGCAGGGCCTGCGAGAGCGCCTGCTGGAGCACCGTCTCTGGATGCTTCGTTCCGGGACCACGACGTTCGAGGCGAAGTCGGGCTACGGGCTCGACCGTGAGACCGAGCTCGCTTCGCTGCGCGCGATCCGAGACGCGGGCGGCTGCGCGACCTGGCTCGGCGCGCACGCGGTCCCACCTGAGTTCGACGACGCCGACGCGTATCTCGCCTTCGCGCTCGCCGAGGTCTTGCCGGAGGCGGCCCGGCTCGCCGAGGCGGCAGACGTTTTCCTCGAACGCGGCGCATTCGACGCCGGGCAGGCGCGTCGCTACCTCGTTGCCTGCCGCGAGGCAGGGCTCGCCCTTCGGTTGCACGGCGACCAGTTCACCGAGCAAGGCGCGATCCCGCTTGCCATCGAGCTTGGCGCGCGCTCCGTCGATCACCTCGAAGCCACCGGCGGCGACGGCGTCGCGGCGCTCGCCGCCAGCGACGTCGTGGGGGTCTGCCTGCCCGCGAGCGCGCTGTTCCTCGGGCGGCCGATGCCGCCGGGGCGGACGCTGATCGACGCCGGCGCCGCCATAGCGCTCGCGACCGACTTCAATCCGGGCAGCGCCTTCTGTGAGAGCCTGCCCGTCGTCTGCTCGCTCGCCGCGACCCAGCTCAAGCTCACGCCGGCAGAGGCGCTCGGAGCCTGCACGGTCAACGCCGCTCACGTCCTCGACCGCGCCGACCGGAAGGGGCGCATCGCGCCCGGCTACGACGCCGACCTCGTCCTGCTCGACGCTCCGGACTGGCGTTACCTCGCCTACCACCTCGCAGGAGAGGTCGTATCCGAGGTCGTGCTCGAAGGCGCAGGCGAGGGCTAGGCTTCGACTCATGCCTTCACGGAAACAGCGCCGGCGTCGACAGAAAGAGCGCAGGCACGAGTATGAGTACGTCTACGTCGACGACGAGGGGCACGAGGTTGAAGTCGATCCAGCCGAGCTCCCCGACCGACCGGATACCGCCAAGCGAAACGGCGCCCGACGTACGGGCGCCCGCGCGGCGCGACCGGTGCAACCGCCGTCCTGGCCGCGGGTGATCAAGCGGGCGGCGATCTTCTTCCCGCTCTTCTTCATCGCCTTCTCGGTCGTCAGTTCGAGCCAGCCCATAGCCGCCCGCATCTCGATCGCGCTGCTCTACTCGGTTCTCTTCATGCCGTTCATGTACTTGATGGACCGGGCGATGTACCGGTCGTATCTCAAGCGCACCGGCAAGCTGCCCGCGGGCGGCGCGAAGCGGCGCTAGCGCCCGCTAGCCGCCACGGTAATGCCCCTCACCGGGCCACGGGGCCAAGAGCAACAGGACGCGCGCGCCGCTGTCGCTCGAGACCGCGCGTCGCTCGTCCGGCTCGAAGGTGAAGAGCGTTCCCGCCGGCGCCTCGATCCTCTCGCCGCCCGAATCCACCTGGACGGCGCCCTCCACGACCAGGATGAACGCGTGCTCCTTGACCTGGTGATCGCCGAGCTGCTGTCCCGCCTCGAGTCCGATCAGCACCGCCCGCGCGGCTTCGTCAGAGTCGAGCACGACCGGTGAGCGGCTGCCCCCAGGCGTCTCGATCTCGCGCAGATTCCAGCTCCGCATCGGCCGCCGATCCTATCCGAGCGATGTCGCCTCGACAGTAGACTCAACCCCCCTGTGAGCCTCGCTGTAGATCGCTTCGAGCTGGGCCCGATCGGGACGAATTGCTATGTCGTTCGGGCGTCTCGCACCGCCGAAGACGCGGTCGTCATCGACCCCGGCGGCAACGCCGGCGACCTCCGCCTCGAGCTGGCGCGCATGCGCACGAGCTGCACGGCGATCCTGATCACGCACGGGCACTGGGATCATCTCGGCGGCGTGGCCGAGCTGGCCGAGGGCACGGGCGCGCCCGTCTACATGGCCGAGGACGAGCGCGTCGCGCTCGAGCAGATCAACGATTTCGCGCCGGCGGAGCTCCGCTTGCGCCCGTACAAGCCCGATGTCCTCCTGCAGGGCGACGAGACGCTCGAGCTCGCGGGCATTACGTTCGAGACGCTCCGGATTCCCGGGCATTCGCCCGCGCACCTCGCGTACTACGCGGACGGCTGCCTCTTCTCCGGCGACATCCTCTTCGCGGGCTCGGTCGGCCGGACCGATCTCCCCGGCGCGGACTGGGACACGATGATCGAGTCGATCCGGGCGCTCGTCGACCGCCTTCCGCCCGAGACGATCGTCTATTCCGGCCACGGGCCGGAAACGACGCTCGGCGCCGAGGTCGCGCGCAACCCCTTCCTGACCGAGCTCCGCGCGTCGTGATCAAGGCACCGCGGGGAACGCATGACGTCCTGCCGGACGAGCAGCCGCTCTGGCGCCGCGTCGTGGGCGAGGCCGAGCGCCTCTGCGCGCTCTACGGCTACCGCCCGATCGTGACGCCGACGTTCGAGGACACCGAGTTGTTTGCCCGCACCTCCGGTCAGGGCTCCGACGTGGTGCAGAAGGAGATGTACACGTTCACCGACCGCGGCGACCGCTCGCTCACGCTCAGGCCCGAGGCGACCGCGCCGATCGCCCGCGCCTACGTCGAGCATGGGCTTCACCGCGGACCGCAGCCGCAAAAGCTGTACACGATCGCGCCGATGTTCCGATACGCCGCGCCGCAGAAGGGCCGTTATCGCGAGCACTGGCAGGTCTCGGTGGAGGCGCTCGGCTCCGACGATCCTGCCGTCGACGCGGAGATCGTCCAGCTCTACGACACGTGGCTCCGAAATCTCGGCGCCAGCGACTATCGCCTCGAGCTGAACTCGATCGGAGACCGGGAATGCCGGCCGGCGTACCTCGAGCAACTGACCGCGTGGCTCGACCGGCACGACGACGTACTCGACGACGAGGCGCGCGAGAAGCGCGCAACGAGCCCGTTGCGCGTCTTCGACGTGAAGAACGAGGCCGTGCGGCGCGCGCTGGCAGACGCGCCGAAGATCGGCGAGTCCCTCTGCGAGGCGTGCCGCGCGCATTTCGAGGCCGTTCGGGGCTACCTCGACTCCTACGGCGTCGCCTACGAGCTCCGGCCCACGCTCGTCCGTGGCCTCGACTACTACACGCGCACGGTCTGGGAGTTCGTCGGTCCCGAGCACGGGGCGCAGAGCACGATCTCGGCGGGTGGTCGCTACGACTACCTCGTCGAGGAGATCGGGGGCCCTCCGACGCCGGGGGTCGGTTTCGGAGCGGGCATCGAGCGATTGCTGATCGCGATCGAGCATGCCGACGTCGAGGTCGAGCCGCCGCGAGTTGACGTCTTCTTCGCCTGCGAGGACGGGGCGCCGCGGGAGCGCGTGCTCGCGCTGATGGCGGAGCTTCGCCGCGCCGGCCGCTCGTGCGAGACCGACTACGCGGGCCGGTCGCTGAAAGGCCAGCTGACCCAAGCGGGTCGCGTCGGTGCGCGCATGACGGTGATCGTCGGCGCCGACAAGGCAACGATCCGCGAGCAGGGGCAGGCGGACGTCGACGTCCCACTGGACGGGCTCGAGGAGCGGCTGAGCGCTTGAGCTGGCGCGATACCGGTTGCGGCACGGTTCGTGCCGAGCACGTCGGGCAGCGGCTCACGCTCGCAGGATGGGCAGCACGCCGACGCGACCACGGCGGTTTGATCTTCATCGACCTGCGCGACCAGACCGGCGTCTGCCAGCTCGTCATCAATCCCGAGCGCTCCGCGGAGGCCGCCGAAGCCGCACACGACGTCCGCAACGAGTTCGTCCTACACGCCGAAGGAGAGGTGGCGGCGCGCGCGCCCGAGGCGGTGAACCCGAGCCTCCCGACGGGAGAGGTCGAGCTTCAGGTCGACCGCCTGACCATCGTCTCCCGGTCGACTCCGCTTCCGTTCCAGCTGGACGAGGAGAACGTCGAGGAGACGCTGAGGATCCGCTACCGCTGGCTCGATCTTCGCCGCGAGAAGATGCAGCGCAACATCCGCCTCCGAGGGCAGATGGTCGGGACGATCCGTCGGGTGATGGAAGAGGCCGGCTTCGTCGACATCCAGACGCCGATTCTGTGGAAACCGACGCCCGAAGGCGCCCGCGACTTCGTCGTCCCCAGCCGCCTGCATCCGGGGAACTTCTTCGCGCTTCCCCAGTCCCCGCAGATCGCGAAACAGCTGCTCGTGATCGCCAGCTTCGAGCGCTACTACCAGATCGCCACGTGCTTCAGGGACGAGGACCTGCGGGCCGATCGCGTCCAGGAGATCACCCAGCTCGACGTCGAAATGGCGTTTCCCGACCAGGAGTTCCTGCTCGAGCTGATGGAGCGGATGGTGCAGACCGTCTGGCGCGAGTGCATCGACGCCGAGCTCGAGGCGCCGTTCCCCCGGATGACCTTCGCCGAGGCCGACCGGCGCTTCGGCTCCGACAAGCCCGATCTGCGCTTCGGGCTCGAGATCGAGGACGCGACCGAGGCTACCCGTGGCTCGGAGTTCGGCGTCTTTGCCGGGGCGGAGGCGGTGCGCTTCCTCCGCGCGCCGCAGGCGTTCTCGCGCGCGGAGCTCGAGCAGCTCGAGGAATTTGCGAAGACGTGGGGTGCGAAAGGGCTTGCCTACCTCGTCTACGACGAAGAGGGACAGGTCCGCTCGCCGATCGCCAAGTTCCTATCCGAGGACGAGCTCGCGCTGTTCCGCTCAGATCCCGGCTCGACGGTGCTGTTTGCGGCCGACAAATGGGAGACCACGTCGCGCGTGCTCGGCGCGCTCAGGCTCCACCTCGGTGCGACGCTCGACCTAATCGACGAAGAGGCCTGGTCGTGGCTCTGGATCACGGACTTCCCGATGTTCGACTGGGACGACGAGGAAGGCCGTTGGGCAGCGCGCCATCACCCGTTCACGCGGCCGGCGGCCGGGTGGGAGGACCGTTTCCCGGACGACCCGAAGAACGCCCTCGCCCATGCATACGACCTGATCGGCAACGGCAACGAGCTGGGCGGCGGATCGTTCCGGATGCACGAGCCGGAGCTGCAGGCGAAGGTCTTCGACCTGCTCAAGCTGACGCCCGAGGAACAGCGGCTGAAGTTCGGGTTCCTGCTAGACGCGCTGGCCATGGGTGCGCCGCCTCACGGCGGCATCGCGATCGGGATCGACCGCACGCTGATGGTGCTCGCCCACGAGCCGAACCTCCGTGACACGGTCGCCTTCCCCAAGAACCAGGCCGGGTTGGACCCGATGACGGGCGCGCCGACGCCGATCGCGCAGGAACAGCTGGACGAGCTTGGAATTCGTGTGGTCACGAAGGACTAAGGCGCGACTCGAAGCGCGCCGATGCAACGGGCATACTTCGACCATGGCTACCGAAGGCAGAGACCCCGCACAGGCACCGTCCTTGACCGCCCTTCCGCGGGTCGAGGACCTGCCCACGACGGACCGGGGCTACGACCCCGACCGCGTCCGCGACGCATTCGAGTCGTTCCGCCGGCACACCACGCAGTTGCAGGTGCAGCTGCGCGTTCTCCAGGCCGCGGCGCGCAGCGGCCAGGTCGAGCCGACAGGCCACGCGGTGCGCATGGACGCGCTGCATCTCGTGCGCGCGGCCGCGGAGATGGCCGACACGATCGAGCGCGACGCGCAGAATGCCTCGGCGGCTCAGTTCCGCCGCACCGAGGAAGAGGTCACGCGCCGGCAGCGCGACATCCAGGCGAAGGAAGCCGAAACCGAGCGCTATCGCCAGGAGAGTGAGCGCCAGCGCGCCGAGATCGTGAACACGGCCAAGAGCGAGGCGCGTGAGCTCGTGAACGAAGCTCAGCGCCAGACGGCTCAGGAGGTCCGCGAGGCCGAGGCGCGAGCGGCGCGGCTGCTCGAGCAGGCGCGCCATCAGGCAACCGAACTGACGAACGCCACGCGCGCCGAAATCGAGCAGACGCTGGAGTGGGCGCGAGCCCAGGCGGGAGCCGTGATGGCCAGGGCGCAGCACGGGGCCGAGCAGCTGCTCGCGGCCGCGGGTCTCGGCGACGAGGCCATCTCCGGTGCGGTGGAGTCGATCGTGCAGGCGGCCCAGGCGACGACCGAAGCGGGCCGCGCGCCCGAGCCGCAGCCGCAACCGACGGCGCCGGAGCCACCGCTTTCTCCAGCTCCGGAGCCCTCTGTCTCGCCGCCGGCCGCCGGTACGCCCAAGGCGGAGGCCGAAGGCGAAGCGGAGGGCGGCGAAGACGGCTCAGACGCTCGCTAACCTCTCAGCCTGATGCCGGGACGTTTCGGGCCTCGGTTTGCCCTGGAAGCTGGGTTCCTGATCCTGCTGGCCGTGGCTGCGGGCTTCGCCCACCTCCGGCCCACCGTGATCGTGCTGGTGATGGCGGCGGCCTGGGTGCTCGTCGCCCTGCTGGAGTTCATCGCGGAGCGGATCGCGACGATGCTGCCGTTCAGGGTGTCGTACCTGCGCGGCTCCGAAGTCCCGGCGGAAGAGATCGAGCAGCCGCCGGCGCCGCCGGTGACGCCGCCGGTGACGCCGCCCGTACCGGAGGAGACGACGGAAGAAACGGCCGTCGTCGTCCGCCGCGAGGCGGAGGGCCTGGAGCAGCCTCGCAGGCGGCGCTGGTTCCGAATGCGGCGCAAGGCCGAAGCCGAGACCGAGCCCCCGGGCCCGGCGCCCCAGCCGCGGCACGTCCGGCTGCTTCCGTCGCGGAGCGGAGAGACGAGCCGGGCGGCAGCCGAGGTCTCCGAGATTTTCGACGGCGGGGAGCGTGACGAGCGGGCGCAGTGAGGCTCTCCGTCGGTCTGATCCGGTTCGCCGTCGAAGCAGGTTTCCTGATCCTCGTCGCCGCCGTCGCCGCGGTGGCCGGTCTTCGCCCGCTGCTGATCATCCTCGTCATGGCCGCCGCCTGGATGCTCGTCGCGTTCGTCGAACGAACCGGCGCCGCGCGGAGATGGACCGGGTTCCGGCAACACGCCGTCAAGCAGGCCCCGACCGAGGAGCCTGCCGTCGAACAGGCTGAGCCGGCGCCGCCCTCGCACGTGAGCGTGATCGAGCCCGAGGGCGAGCAGGAACCAGAGCCCGCCGAGCAGGAACCAGAGCCGGAGACGCAGCCGGCCGCCGAGGTGGAGCCCCAACCCGAGCCGGAGCCCAGACCGGAGCCGGTGCCGGCACCCGATCCCGAGCCGGAGCCGAGGCCGGAGCCGATTCCCGAGCCGCCGCAGCTCGTGGAAGCGCCGCCGCCGCGGGAGCCGGCCCCGCCGGCGCGGCTTGAACCGGAGCCCGAGCCGGTCGTCCAGTTTCCCGTGCGCGCGGGCGCTCCGCGCGAATGGAACATCTGGGAGCTCGAGCGAATCGCGAAGGGCAGCGAAGGAATCGATGCGGAACGCAATGAGGAACGCACGCTCCTGCTCATCCAGCTCCGCCAGTTCGCCAACGCCGACGGAGCGCTGCCGCCGAGCTTCGACCCCGTCGTCCGCGAGACCTTCGGCGAGCTGATCGGACACGGGCTGTGAACCCGGTTGTCGCGCAGCGAGAGGTCGCCCTCGCCGGCGTCGCCCTCCTCGCTGCGGTAACCGCGCTCGCAATCTCCTCGAACGGGTCGAGCTCGGATGAGCTGCGCTCGCTGCCGAAGCCGGTGCCGGTCGCCGGAGGTTGGTACACCGCGCTCGCGGGCCCGGTGAATCCGCGGGTCGGACGGCGCACCAAGTGCGGCGTCGTCATGAAGCAGACGACCGCGGGCGTGATCGATCCCGTCTTGCCGTGCAACGTCAAGCTCTACCTGTCGTACAAGGACAGCCCGGAGGTGCTCACGCAGGTGATCGACCGGCGCGCGGTCGTTCCCGGACGACGGTTCGACATCACCGGCGCGCTGGCGGAGAAGCTCGGGCTCGACGGCGTGCAGCGCGTCCGCTGGGTGTTCGCTCGGTAGCGGTCGCGCCCGCTAAAGTGACGGGGCGCCCGACCCTGTACGGGCGCCACGCAGTCAAAGTAGAACCAACACTACTGCTAAGGGAGCCCGTGTCCGGATAGGGCGTTGCCCGAGGCCGGCAAGGCACCCACCTGGCTTGTCCAGGTTCACTCCGTGCGTGGCGAGTCGGCAGGGTCAGGGCGCACTGTTCTGCGGCTACCCTCAGCGTGTGAAAGAGGTCTTCGGAGACTCGTCGCGTGACGATGAGCTCGCGTTCGTCCGGCTGGCGGTCGACGGCGATCGGATCGTCTCGGCCGAGGCGGAGGGGCTCGATCGGCCGCTCGCCGGCTTGACCCTGCTCGAAGCCGCCGCCGTCTCCGGTGAGACCCTGGCCGCGGACGCGCTCGCTAACGCACTCGGTCAGGTTTTCCGGGCGGAGCCTGATCCCGACCGCGTCGCGGTGGCGATGAGCGGCGGGGTCGACAGCGCGGTCGCGCTCCTCCGCGCCGGGCCGAAGGCGATCGGGGTCACGCTCCGTCTCTGGATCGACCCTGAGGCGCCCGATTCTGAGCGTGCCTGCTGCTCGCCCGAGGCTGTGATCGCGGCGCGCGAGACGTGTCACTCGCTCGGGCTGCCTCATGTCACGCTCGACCTGCGCGAGGAGTTCCGCGCAAGCGTCGTCGAGTCGTTCGTGCGCGGCTACGCGGCCGGCGAGACGCCCAACCCTTGCATCCGCTGCAACGGCAGCTTCCGCTTCGCCGAGCTGCTTGCGTTCGCCGAGCGGAGCGGAGCGGCACGCCTGGCGACAGGGCACTACGTGCGGATCACCGAGCACAAGGGCAGGAAGTTGCTCGCGACGGCGGCCGACGAGACGAAGGATCAGTCGTACATGCTCGCCCGGCTTGATCCGGCGCTGCTGGGGCGAGTGTGGTTCCCCCTCGGCGGGCAGACGAAGGAGCAGACGCGTGCCGAGGCAGCGCGCGCGAGGCTCGCGGTCGCGAGCCGCCGCGAGAGCCAGGAAGCCTGCTTTCTCGGCGGGGCCGACTACCGCGACTTCCTCGAGCGTCGAGGGGTCGAATCCGAAGCGGGCCCGATCATGGACGAAGAAGGAGCAGTGGTCGGCCGCCACGCCGGTCTCTGGCGCTACACGCCCGGTCAGCGCCGCGGGCTCGGGATACCTTCGTCGGAGCCGCTGTACGCGCTGCGAACCGAGCCGCGCACGAACACGCTCGTGGTCGCGCCGCGCGGGCGGCTTGGCCGCCGCGACGTGACCGCCGAGGGCCGCCTCTACGTTCCCGCGACGCGCGTGCAGGTCAAGGTGCGCTACCGCTCGCCGGCGGCGCCCGCCGCCGTCGAGCCGTGCCCGGGCGGGTTCCGGCTCTTCTTCGACGAGCCGGTGTACGCCGTTGCTCCGGGTCAGGCAGCGGTCGTGTACGAGGACGACGCAGTCGTAGGTGCAGGAACAATCAGGCCTGCCTAGGATCGACAAGGTGCGCGCAACTTCTGACCGCGCTCTCCCGTTGAAGGGAAGCGCACTCGAAACGCCTACCTTCGCGCACGACCGGGAGAGAAGGTGACGAGGGATCAAATCATCCTCACCATCCCTCGGGATGAGGAGTTCGAGCACGTCGCCCAGCTCGTACTGGCCGGCGTTGCCGCACGACTGAACCTGACGTACGAGAGCCTCGACGACTTGGAAGTCGCGCTCGCGTCGCTGCTCGAACGCGCTCACGACGACGGCGACGTGACGGTCGAGCTCGCGGTCGCAGACGACGAGATCCATGCAGCGATCGGGCCGTTTCGGGACGGGGCCCTCGGGGAGCTCGAAAGCGACCGAGTCGGCGAGCTCGACCTCCGCCGCGTGCTCGACACCGTTGTCGACCGCTTCGATGTCGAGGACCGCGACGACGGTACCTGGATCGAGCTCGTGAAGAGCGTCCGCTTCAAGGAGCCGGCCAACCAATGACGCTCGAGAAGAACGACAAGGTGCTGCTTCGCCGCTACCACGAAAACGGCGACCTTCAGGCCCGCGAGCAGCTGATCGAGCAGTACATGTCGCTCGTGCGCTCGCTCGCACGGCGGTACTCCTACCGTGGCGAGCAGCTCGACGACCTCGTTCAGATCGGCGCAATAGGGCTGATCAAGGCGATCGATCGCTTCGACCTCGAGCGCGGCGTCGAGCTGACCACCTATGCGACGCCGAACATCATCGGCGAGATCAAGCGGCACTTCCGCGACCGCGGCTGGTCGGTGCGCGTCCCACGCGGGCTGCAGGAGCTGAACATCCAGCTCTCGCGGCTGATCGAGGAGTTGACGGTGCAGCTCGGTCGCTCGCCGACGATCTCGGAGCTGGGAAAGGCCGCAGAGGTCAGCGAGGAAGAGGTGCTCGAGGCGCTGGAGAGCGGCCGCGCCTACAGCTCTCTGTCCCTGTCGAGCGGCGGCTCCCAGGACGACGACGGCGACCTCGATCCGCTGGAGTCGCTCGGCACCGAGGAGCACGAGTACGAGGTCTCAGAGGATCGCGCCGTGCTCGCGCCCGGCTTCCGGGTGCTCGACGAACGGGAGCGCAAGATCCTGCACCTGCGCTTCTTCAGGGGGCTGACGCAATCCCAGATCGCGCAGCAAGTCGGGATCTCGCAGATGCACGTTTCCCGGCTGATTCGCCGCTCGCTCGAGAAGATTCGGGAGGAGATCGCGGACGAGGAGGCCGGCGCGCCTCCGCGCGCCGCCCAGGGCTAGCGCGAGCCGCACCTAGAATCGAGAGCATGCGCACGACCGCCGAGCTCCGCGAGGGCTTCCTCTCCTTCTTCGAGGAGAAGAAGCACGAGCGGCTGCCCTCAACACCTCTGATCCCTCCGCCGGAGGACACCTCGACGCTGTTGATCAGCGCCGGGATGCAACCGCTGAAGCCGTATTTCCTCGGCGTGAGGAAGCCGCCCTCGACGCTGCTGACGACCTATCAGAAGTGTTTCCGCGCAACGGACATCGACGAGGTGGGGCTCGACGGGTACCACCTCTCCTTCTTCGAGATGCTGGGCAACTTCTCGATCGGCGAGTACTTCAAGGAAGGCGCCGTCGAGCTCGCCTGGGAGTTCATGTTCGAGCACCTGAACATCGACCTCGATTTCCTCTGGGTGAGCGTCTTTGCCGGCGATCCGGAGCTTCGCCTCGGCGAGGACGAGGTCGCGATTGCCGCGTGGGAGAAGGTCGGGATGCCCCGAGAGCGGATCGTCGGTTTGCCTCGTTCGGAGAACTTCTGGCAGGCGGGCGAGACCGGGCCCTGCGGCCCCTGCTCGGAGATGTATTACGACCGCGGCGAGGAGCTCTCGTGCGGCCGGCCCGACTGCGGCCCAGGCTGTACCTGCGAGCGCTACCTCGAGTTCTGGAATCTCGTCTTCATGGAGTTCGACCTCGGCGCGGACGGCATGCTCACGCCGCTGCCCAAGCCCGTCATCGACACCGGGCTCGGGCTCGAGCGTACGGCCACCGTCCTCCAGGGGGTCGTCTCGGCCTACGAGACCGACGGGTTCCAGGAGATCATGGACTGGATCGAGTCCGAGAGCGGCGTCGCTTGGCGCAGCTCGGGCAAGGCGACGAAGGCGCACCGGATCATCGCCGACCACGGTCGCGGGATGACCTTCCTCGTCTCCGACGGCGTGCTGCCTTCGAACGAGGGACGCGGGTACGTCCTCCGGCGTGTGATCCGCAGGGCGGTTCAGCAGGCCCGCGCCATCGGGCTTCCCGATCTATGGCGGATCTCGGAGATCGTCGCTGACCAGATGGCGTACTGGTATCCCGAGCTGGACGAGAACCGCGAGCGGGTCCAGGAGACGGTGAAGGCCGAAGAGGAGCGCTTTTCCCAGACGCTCGAGCGGGGCCTCAAGCTCTTCGAGGAGGTGGCGGCCGGCGACGGGATCTCCGGCGAGGACGCTTTCCGCCTGCACGACACGTACGGTTTTCCGTTCGAGCTCACGCGAGAGCTCGCTGCCGAGCGCGGCCTCGTCGTCGATGAGGAGGAGTTCACGCGCCTGATGACCGAGCAGCGCGAGCGCTCCCGCGTCTCTACGGCCGACGTCGCGATCGCGCTCGACGGTTCACGGCCAACCGAATTCGTCGGCTACGAGAAGACGGACGTCCTGACCGCGATCATCGCCCACGAAGATCTCGGGGACGGCACGTTTCAGGCGAAGCTCGAGCAGTCGCCCTTCTACCCCGAGGGCGGCGGACAGGTGTCGGACACCGGCTACATCGAGAACGAGGAGAACGGAGCCCGGGCCGAGGTGATCAGGGCGGCGCGGCTCGAGGACGACCAAGTACTCACCTTCAAGGGGGAGGGGTTCAACGAAGGAGACCGCGTGCGGGCCGTCGTGCCGTGGTCGGTCCGCTTCCCGACGATGACGAATCACACGGCGACGCATCTCCTTCACAGGGCGCTGCAGGTCGTTCTCGGCGACCACGTACGTCAGGCAGGTTCCGCGGTGAGGCCTGAAAAGCTGCGCTTCGACTTCACCCACGGGCAGCCGCTGACGACCGAGCAGCGGACCGCGATCGAGGAGCTCGTGAACGAGAAGATCTTCGAGAACCATCCCGTACGCGCTTACATCACGCCGATCGACGAAGCGCGCAGGCTCGGGGCGATGATGCTGTTCGGCGAGAAGTACGGCGAGGAAGTCCGGGTGATCGAGATCGACGAGTTCTCCCGGGAGCTCTGCGGAGGGACGCATGTGCGCGCGACGGCCGAGATCGGCCCGTTCGTAATCCTCTCGGAGTCGTCGATCGGCGCGGGAACGAGGCGGATCGAGGCGATCACCTCCGGCGAGGCATTTGCCCACCTGCGTGCTCGCGCGCACGATGCGGAAGAGCTGCGCGAGGAGCTGGCGAAGCAGCGGAAAGAGGCGACAGGGAAGACCGTGGCCGGCGAGGCCGAGATCACGTACCGCGACGAGTCGGGCGGGATCGTGGTGGCCGAGGTGAAGGCGATGAAGGGGCCCGAGCTGCGGGATCTCTCCGATCGGATTCGGCAGGCGAAGAACGCGACCGCTGTGCTCCTGGGGTCCGTGGACAACGGTCGCGCCTACCTCGTCGTCAACATCGACCGGTCGCTCGTCGATCAGGGCGTCGACGCCGTCTCCGTCGCCCGCGAGGCGGCGAAGAAGATCGGCGGCGGCGGGGGCGGCCGTCCGAACCTCGCTGAGGCGGGCGGGAAGAATCCGGAAGGACTCGCAGCGGCGTACGAGGTCGGCAAGAGCGAGATCGCGTCGGCGCTTTCGTGAGGGTGCTGGCGCTGGACTACGGGTCGGCGCGGACCGGGGTGGCAGTCTCAGATCCAAGCGGCACGATCGCGCGCCCGGTCGGCGTCGTCGAGAACGCCGCGAGCGAGGACGGGCTCGCACGGCTCGCGGAGCTCGTTCGTGCCCACGAGGCCGAGCGGATCGTCGTCGGCCTCCCGTTGACGATGCGCGGCTCGCGCGGCGAGCAGGCCGAGGAGACCGAGCGGTTCGTGGAGGCGCTGCGCGCCATCGTGGCCGTTCCCGTCGAGAGCTTCGACGAGCGCTTCACGTCCGACCTGGCCGGGCGAGACCAAGCTCCGGCCGCGGCCGAGGACGCGCGGGCGGCTGCACATCTCCTGACGAGCTACCTGGCGTGGTCGAGCGGCGAGGAATGATCCCGCCCCAGCCGCGCCCCCCGGAGCGGCGGGAGCCGCCTCACGGCGTGGTGTTGCGACGGCGGCTGGTGGCTCTCGGCCTGCTTGCGGCCGGGGTGATTGCAGCGGGGTTCGCGATCGCGAGCGTCCGCGGCGACAAGAAGGCGCCGCCTGCGACGACGGCGGCCGTGGCACCCTCGTTCAAGGTCATCTTCCCGGAGGGCTTCACGCGCAGCGACATGGCGGAGCGGATCACGGAGGTGAGCAAGATCGCCGAGGACGAGCGCGGCGTGACGCCTCGCCTGTCCGCCCGGGCTTACGTGGCCGCGACGCGGCGCGTGTACCCCTTTGCCGGCTTCGGCCGCGCTCGGCCGGCCGAGGGCTTTCTCTTCCCGGCGACCTACGAGTTCACGGCTCGTACGACCTCGGCTCAGCTCGCAGCCGAGCAGCTCGAGACGTTCCGCACGAGCTGGGGGAGCGTCAACCTACGCTATGCACGCTCGAAGAACCTGACGCCGTACGACGTCCTGATCATCGCGTCGTTGGTCGAGAAGGAGGCGGCAGCGCCGGAGGAGCGCGGCAAGATCGCGCGCGTCATCTACAACCGGCTCCACCACGGGATGGTGCTCGGCATCGACGCGGCGATCAGGTACGGCTTCGGTGTTCCGGCGACCGAGTCGCTGCGCGAATCGCAGCTGAACGACGCCTCGAACCCGTACAACACGCGCCGCCGCGCAGGGCTTCCGCCCACGCCGATCGCAAATCCCGGCCTCGCCTCCATCCAGGCCGCCGCTCACCCCGAGCCGGGCGACTGGCTCTTCTTCGTCCGCAAGCCCGACAAGCAGCATCACTTCTTCACCGCGAGCGAGCGCGAGTTCGAGAGCTACAAGAAGGCGCACGGCTACAAGTGAGCCTGGTCGGCCTACTGGGCCGGCCCGTGGCCGATTCCCTCTCTCCTAGGATGCAGAACGCGGCCTTCGCCGCCCGGGCGCTCGACTGGACGTATGTGGCGCTCGAGGTCGAGCCGGAACGGCTGCCCCAGGCGGTGGCCGGCCTCGTCGCGCTCGGCTTCGCGGGCGCGAACGTGACCATCCCGCACAAGCAGGCCGTGGTCGCGCTCTGCGACGAGGCAGACGAAAAGTCTGTGAACACGCTCGTGATCCGCGACGGGCGCGTGCTCGGGTTCAACACCGACCGCAAGATCGTGGAGGGGATCGAGGCGAAGCGGGTTTGCTTGATCGGAGCCGGCGGTGCGGCCGAGGCGCTTCTGCCGGCGCTGTCGGGCGACGTCGGTTTGTTTTCGCGCAAAGGCGACTGGCCTCCCGATGCGGCCCGTGCCGACCTGATCGTCAACGCGACGCCCGTGCGCGACGAGCTGCTCGTCGAGCCGAGGGCGGGGCAGACGGTGGTCGATCTCGCCTACTACGCGGACGGCCGCCCGACGGCGCTGGTGGCGGCAGCGCGCGCGGCCGGCTGCGAGGTCGTCGACGGACTCGAGGCGCTCGTTCGCCAGGGCGCGCCGGCGTTCGAGCTGTGGACCGGGGTGCCCGCTCCCACAGACGTCATGCGGGCGGCGGTTCGTCCTACGCTTGCGCCGTGACCCTCGCTCTCGTCACCGCAGGCGAATCACACGGCCCGGCGCTCGCTGCGATCGTGACCGGCCTTCCCGCGGGGCTCGTCCTCGACCGGGATGCGATCAACGACGACCTGCGGCGCCGGCAGCAGGGCTACGGCCGCAGCCCCCGGCAACAGATCGAGACGGACGAGGTAGAGGTGATCGCCGGCCTGCGGCATGGGCGGACGCTCGGGTCGCCGCTCGCGCTCGTGGTGCGGAACCGCGACCACGTGAACTGGGCGTCGGGGATGAGCCCGTGGCCGCCCGAGGATGCGGCCGAGGGCAAGGGCTCGAACCCCGTCACGCTGCCGCGGCCCGGTCACGCCGATCTCGCCGGCTTCATGAAATTCGGCCTCGAGGACGTACGCGACGCGCTCGAGCGTGCGAGCGCGCGGCAGACCGCCGTCGCGGTCGCGGCGGGCGCGGTGGCAAAGGCGCTCATCCGCGAATTGGACGTCGAAGTCGAGGGACGGGTAGTGACGGAAGACCTCGAGCGGCGAATCGACGAAGCGCGCGGTGAGCGTGACACGGTCGGCGGGGTCGTCGAGGTGCGGGCCCGCGGCGTCCCCCCGGGGCTCGGTTCCTACGCGACGAAGGAGGAGCGTCTGGACGCCCGGCTTGCCGGGGCGCTGATGGGGATCCAGGCGGTGAAGGGCGTGGAGATCGGCGCGGGCTTCGAGCTTGCAGACCTCCGAGGCTCGGAGGCGCACGACGAGATCCTGCGCGACGAGCGCGGCCTCTACCGCGAGACGAATCGAGCCGGGGGCATCGAAGGGGGCGTCTCGAACGGCGAGGAGGTCGTCGTTCGGGCGGCGATGAAGCCGCTGCCGACGCTGATGCGGCCGCTCGCCTCGGTCGATCTCGAGACCGGCGAGGCCGCGGAGGCGCTGGTGGAGCGGAGCGACGTCGCCGCCGTCGAGGCGCTCGCGGTGGTCGCCGAGGCCGCCGTGGCGTTCGAGCTGGCCCGAGCAGCGCGCGAGAAGTTTGGCGGCGATTCGCTCGGCGACTTCGTCGCCGCGCATCGGGCGTACGTGGAGCGGATCGACTGGTCACTCCGATAGCGGAGAAGCACGTCGCGCTGATCGGCTTCATGGGCGCCGGGAAGTCGACGCTCGGGCGCGAGGTCGCGGAACGGCTCGGTCGGCCCTTCGTCGAGATCGATGCGGTCGTCGAACGCGAGGGACCGATACCCGAGCTCTTCGAGCGCGGAGTCTTCCGAGAGCACGAGGAGCGAGCCGTGCTTTCGACCCTCGACGGTACAAGGGCGGTGATCGCGCTCGGCGGCGGCGCGGTCGAGACGTCGGCCATCCGGGAGGCGCTGCGCGAACGCGCCCTGACCGTCTTGGTCGAGATCGATGTCGACGCCGCTTGGGCGCGAGTTCGGGGCAGTGACCGTCCTCTGGCGCAGGACGAAGCCGAATTCCGCCGTCTGTACGAGCAGCGCCTGCCGCTCTACGGCGAGGCCGCCGATGCCCGCGCGCGCGATGCCGACGACGTTGTCCTGGCCGCCGGGGCCGTGTCCAGGGGTCTGACCCCTAGGCATGGCCCGGTTGAGCTCGTCGCGGACGAGCGGGTCCTCGAGCTCCACGCTCCGCCCATTGAGGCGCCGGCGCACAGGCTGCCGCCGGGCGAGGAAGCGAAGTCGATCGGCGTCGTGGAACGGCTCTGGCGCCACCTTCGTCTCGAACGCGACGGGACACTTGTCGCCTTCGGCGGCGGCTCCACGACCGACGCGGCGGGCTTCGTCGCCGCCACCTATCTCCGCGGTGTCGACTGGGTTGCCGTGCCGACGACGCTCGTGGGCCAGGTCGACGCCGCGATCGGTGGCAAGACGGCAATCAATCTCCCGGAGGGGAAAAACCTCGTCGGCGCGTTCCATTGGCCCGTCGAAACCGTGCTCGACCCGAAGCTGCTCGAGACGCTCCCTGAGCGCGAGCGCCGGGCCGGGATGGCCGAGGTCGTGAAGACCGGCCTGCTCGCGGGCGAATCGTTCTGGGAATTGCCGGACGCAGAGCTCGTTCGCCGCTGCGCCGCGTACAAGACGGCGCTTTGTCTGCGGGACCCGTACGATCGAGGGCCGCGGCGACTGCTCAACCTCGGGCACACGTTCGCGCACGCGCTCGAGGCGGCGAGCGAGTACTCCGTGCCACACGGCGACGCGGTCGCGCTCGGTCTGCTGGCGGCGCTGCATGTCTCCGGCCAGGCCACCGAAGCCGTCGAGGAGTTGCTTCATCCGCGCCGGGTCCGCGTCGACCCCGAGCGCGCCTGGGCGGCCCTGAAGCGCGACAAGAAAGGCGAGGGCGTCTTCGTCCTGCTCGAGGCGCCGGGCAGAGCGGTCGTGACCACCCTGCCGGACGCAGACGCACGCCGCGCGCTCGACGAGCTGATCGCCGACTAGAGTGGCCGCGTGCGGATCGCCGTTCTAAACGGCGTCAACCTTGACGTCATCGACCGTCGTGATCCGAACGTCTACGGCGCGCTGACGCTGAACCAGCTCGAGACGCGAATCTACGAATGGGCGCGCGAGCTCGACCTCGTCGCCGACTGTCGGCAGACGAACCTCGAGGGTCTGTTCGTGGCGTGGTGCCACGACGCACTCGATTGGGCGCGAGGCGTGGTCGTCAATCCCGGGGCGTGGACGCACTACAGCTATGCGATCCACGACGCACTCGAGCTGTTCCAGGTACCGGTCGTCGAAGTCCACCTGTCGAACATCGAGGAGCGCGAGGAGTGGCGGAGGAAGTCGGTGATCTCCGACGTCGTCGTGAAGAGGATCATCGGTAAGGGGCCGGAGGGTTACCGGGAGGCACTCGAGTTCCTGGTGGACCAGCGATGAACGAGCGGGTGGAGCGGCTCCGGGCGTCGCTGGAAGAGCCGCTGCTCGTCACGAACCCGCAGAGCGTCTACTACCTGGCCGGCTTTCGCAGTACGAATGCAGCGCTGCTGATCGACAGCGACTGCGTCCGGCTGTTCACGGACTTCCGTTATGCGGAGCGCGCCGCCGAGGTCGAGGGCGTCGAGTTCACGGAGACTCCTCGGTCGCTGTACAAGGAGCTCGCACGACTGCTCTCCGGCCGGATCGGCTTCGAGCCGGCTCACGTCACCTTCGCGAACTTCGAGACGCTGCGCGCCGGGGGTATCGACCTCGTCCCGCGGTACGGGGTGGTCGAGGCCTTACGCGTGGTCAAGGACGACGGTGAGCGCGACATCATCCGGCGCGCTGCCGCGATCACGGATCAGGCCTACGAGCGGCTCGCCGAGGAGCCGTTCGTCGGGCGGACCGAGCGCGAGCTCGCGTGGCGGATGAACGAGCTGTTTCACGAGCTCGGCGCCGAGGAGCCTGCCTTTCCCACCATCGTCGCGGCCGGTCCAAACGGCTCACGGCCCCACGCCGACACGGGCGACCGGGCGATCGAGCAAGGGCAGATGATCGTGATCGACGCCGGCGCGAAGGTCGATTCCTACTGCTCGGACTGCACTCGTACGTTCTCCGCGGGAGCCCCGCCCGACGACCTCCGGCGCGCCTATGAGGTTTGCCTGGAGGGGCAGCGGAAGGCGGTGGACGCCGTGGTGGCCGGTGAGGCCGCAACCGAGGTCGACGCGGCGGCGCGCGGGCCGATCACGGACGCGGGACTCGGGGACAACTTCCGGCACGGCCTCGGCCACGGCGTCGGACTGGACGTCCACGAGGCGCCGCGGCTCGCGGTCGACTCGACGGATTCGCTGGCCGCGGGGCACGTCGTCACGATTGAGCCGGGCATCTACCTCCCGGGTCTCGGCGGCGTCCGCATCGAGGATCTCGTGCTCGTCACGGACGATGGCCCGGAGGTCCTCAGCGCGTACACGAAGGCGCTGGTGACGGTCGCGTGAGGAGCCGGCTCCTTCTGGCGGCGGCAGCGGCACTGGTTGTTTGCGCGACCGCTTCCGCAGAGCTGGTCGCTCCCGGCGTCGAGGACGGGCTCGTCGCAGTCACGCCGAACGGAGCCGCCGTGGTCTCGTTCTTCCGCGGCGACCAGCTGATCGTCCGGACGCGGGGTGCGGCGGGCCGGTGGCGGACCGATCGGATCGCGCGCTTTCCAGCGAAGTCGAGCCTCGTCGGGCTGCGTGCAGGAGCCTCCGGAGCGGTGTTGGTCGTCGTCGGTCCCAGCCCACGAACGCTGTCGCTCGTGCGGCGGCACGGTGCCCGCTGGCAGGTCGTGCCGGTCGTCGGCCGCCTGCGCAGCGATGTGGTTCTCGGCTGGCCCGGTCTCGCGCTCGACGGGCAAGGCCTACCCCTCGTCGCCTTCACGAGGTGGAACACGCGCACGCGCCTCAGCTCTCTCGTGCTCGCCCGCGTCGGAGCCGGCGGGCAAGTCCGTTACCGGCGAATCACGGCCGGCGGCTTTCCCAAGAGCTTCGTCGCGCCGCCGGCGGCGCCGGTCGTCATGCCCGGCGGCACGGTGCACGTGGTCGAGTCGTACGGGATCGACGGCGCCGTAGGCACGATCGATTGGACCCGCAGCCGTCGGACGTGGAGCGGCCAGTTCATCGACGGCGGTTACGGCGACTTTCCGATCGGCCCGTTGTTTGCCGCGCTCGGCCCCCGCCGAACGATCTACGCGGCCTGGACCGCGGCTTTCCTCGGAACCGGCGACTTCCCGGTGACCCTCGCGACCCGGGGGCGGTCGATCGACTCGAACTTCGTCCTCAACCGGGCGCTCACGACCGGTCTCGCGTTCACGACCCGCGGGGCGGAGGTCGGGGCGAACGAATGGGTCAGTGCGGGTGAGGCCGGTCTCGACGGCAGCGCCACGACCTGGGCCGCGAGGCTCGTGGGTCGTGGTCGTGCGAGCACCGAGCTCGACGGCTGGATCGCCGGGCTCGCAGGCACGGGAGCGTCGCGGGACGTTCTGCTCTCCGGCCCGGCGGGGTTGTCCTGGTTCCGTTCGCGCGCGCCGCTGGCCACCCGCGTCACCTTGAACGCAACGCCTCGGGCCGACGGGTCGGTGCTGCTGACCGGCACGGTCCGCGGTGCCGCGGGTGGAACGGTCACGCTGTACCGGGAGCGCCCGGGGGCGCGCCGGCGCCTCGCCGGCGGAGCACTCATCGCCCCAGGCGGGGCCTTCGCTCTGGTCGACAGGCCTGCGTCGCGACCACTGCTCTACCGGGCCGTCTATGCGGATCCGGCGAGCGGCCTGCCCTACGCGGCGCTGCTCCGCCAGCCCGTCGAATGACAACCTAGACTGGGTCGCTCCATGGCCGAGACGGTTTCTACGAACCAGTTCCGGAACGGGATGCACATCCAGCTCGACGGCGGCGTCTGGCGCATCGTCGAGTTCCAGCACGTTAAGCCGGGGAAGGGCGGGGCGTTCGTGCGGACGAAGCTCAAGGGCCTCGACTCGGGCGCGGTTGTCGACAAGACCTTTCGCGCCGGCGAGAAGTTCCCGCGCGTGCGCACGGAGGTCAAGGAGGTGCAGTATCTCTACGACGCCGGTGAAGAGGTCGTCTTCATGGACCAGGAGACGTACGAGCAGTTTGGGCTTCCGCGCGCGTCGGTCTCCGAGGCGCTCGACTACCTCGAGCCCTCGAGCTCGGTGCAGATGCTCACGGTCGACGGCCGCCCCGCCGGCGTGCAGCTGCCGTCCTCGGTTGAGCTGACCGTTAAGGAGACAGAGCCGGGCGTCCGCGGCGACACGGTCTCGAACGTGACGAAGCCCGCGACGCTCGCGACCGGCGCCGTCGTCCAGGTCCCGCTCTTCGTGAACGTGGGCGACCGCATCAAGGTCGACCCGCGCGAGCGCCGCTACATCTCCCGCGCCTAGTCGCTAGGCAACCGGCTCGACTTCGGCGCCGGCTGCCTCGTCCGGAACGACGGCCGGCCGCGTCGCATGCGAAGTGTCGGTGATCCGCCACATGTCGGGGATCAGCAGCAGCGCGACGCTCGAGACCATCGTGAGGCTGAACGCCGCGAGCAGCGTCTCGCGGACGCCGACAGCCGCGGCGATCGGGCCGACGATGGCGAGCCCGAGCGGTCGCAGGGCGGTCGAGCCCATCCAGTCGTACGCGGCGACGCGGGAGAGCGCCCCGGCCGGAACGTGGCGCTGCAGCACCGTCTCCCAGAGCGTGCCGGCGACGCCGATCGCAAAGCCGGAGCCGACCTCGCTCACGGCGATCAGGTAGGCCGGCGCCTCGAATGCGAGTAGGACGAGACTCGGTCCGCAGAGAAGGATCACAGACCAGGCGTAGATGAGCGGCCGGCGTGGTCGAATCCGGATCGAGAACGCGTTCCCGATCAGCGTCCCGACGCTGAAGGCGACCAGGATCAGGGCCCAAGCCCCGGCGCCGCCCAGGGCGCGCTTCGCGACGAGCGGGCCGAGAACCATGATCGTCGCCAGGTAGAGCATCTGGAAGGCGGCGAAGTCGACGATGCTCGTCCACAGCCAGGTGCGCGAGCGGACCTCGCGCCAGCCCGCGCCGAGCTCGCGCCAGAACGACTCGCGCGGTGCAGGCGTGAAGCCGAGCGGGCGAAGGCGCAGCAGCATCAGCGCCGCCGCGGCGAACGTCGCGGCGTCGCCGATCAGGGCCCACCCGGCACCGACAGTCGCGACGAGAGCGCCGCCGACGGCCGGGCCGACGATGCCGCCGATGCTCAGACTCAGGAACATCAGCCCGTTCGCCGCTTGGAGCTGCTCCGGTGGAACGAGCTGCGGCGTGATCGAGGTCGTCGCCGGCCGGAAGAACGCCGTCGCGCTTCCGTGGACGGCCTGCAGGACGACCAGCTGCCAGATCTCGGCGTTGCCGGTCACGAGCAGAAGCCCCAGCACCCCCTGGCTGAAGAAGCGAACCGCATGCGACGCGACCATCACGCGCTCCCGTGGCAGGCGGTCGGCCCAGACGCCGCCGGCAAGCACGAAGACGACCAGCGGCAGCACGCGCGCGAACAGGACGATTCCGAGATCCGAGGCCGAGCCGGTCAGATCGAGAACGGCGAAGGCGAGCGCCACCGGCACGAAGAAGTCGCCGACGGTCGAAATCACCTGGGCGGCGAAGACGAGGCGAAAATCGCGCAGGCGCAGGACTTCCGGGAGCATGAACGCCGCAACCTACTCGGTAAGGTCCCGTTCGCGATGCCAGCCCTCGTCGACACGACGGTACGGCTCCTCTCGCAGGAGCCGCTGGCCGGGACGATGCCGACGGCCGAGCTGCTCGAGCTGGCAGAGACACTCGACGGTGCCGGATTCGCCTACCTCGAGGTCTCCGGCGGCGGCGTCTTCGACAGCGCCGTCCGCCGCGGGGTCGAGAGCCCCTGGGAACGGATACGCGCGCTGAAAGCTCGGACGAAGACCCCTCTCGCCCTGGCCCTGCGAGGGCGCTTCCTCGTCGGGTCGAGGCCGGTCGGCGGGGACTTCGCGCGGCGGTTCGTGGCGTCGGCAGCGGACAGCGGGATCGACGTCTTCCGCCTCCACGACCCGCTGAACGACGTTTCGAATCTGCGCGAGGCGGCGGAGGCGATCACGAGGGCGGGGCGCGAGTTCGACGGCGGGCTCGTCTTCGGCTCGGGCTACACGGGTGAGACCGAGGCGCTGATCGAGCAGGCGCGCAAGCTGCCCGAGCTGGGCGCTTCGCGCGTGCTCCTGCACGATCCCTCCAGCTCGCTGCAGCCGCACCGCGCGCAGGAGCTCGTCGAGGCGCTTCGCGATGCCAGCGGACTGCCCGTCGGGCTCTATTGCCAGGGCGCAGGCGGAAACGCCCTCGCCGCCGCGCTGGGAGCTGTCCAGGCGGGAGCAGACCTGGTTTCCTGCGCCCTCTACCCGGTCGCCCTGACGTTGCACCGCGTGTCGGGCGAGGCGCTCGCGCAGGCTCTGGCCGGGCTCGGCATCGACAGCGGTGTCGACGTCGACACGCTGTGGCGCGCCTCCGAGCTCGTGGACGAAAACATCGGGGACGCTCCCGTGACGCCCCTCGCGCCACGCGTTGCGGTGCGCGCCGCCCAGCACCGCGTTCCTCCGGGCCTTGTTGCCGCTTTGGACGCCCACCTGCGTGCGCACGCGGCCACCGACCGGATCGACGAGGTGCTCGAAGAGCTCGGTCGCGTGCGCGCCGAAGCCGGATGGCCGCCTCTCGCGGCTCCCATTGGTCAGATTCTCGCGTCGCAGGCCTTCCTGAACGTGCTCGCTGCGAGCCGGTATCAAAGCGTGGTCGACGAGCTCCGCGGCCTGCTCGAAGGCCGCTACGGAACCCCGCCGGGTCCGATCGACGCGACGGTGCGCCGCGCCGCCGAGCTGCTCTCGGACGGAGACGCGGCCGAGGCGGCTCCGGTCGATCTGGACAGCCTGCGCGAAGGGGCCGAGGGAATCGCCTCCAGCGAGGAGGAGCTTCTCTTGCTGGCGCTGTTCGGCGACGAGGCGCGGCCGCTGCTGGAGACGATTCGCGGCCGCCATCGCCGCGACGACACGCTCGAGGCCAGCGGCGTCGACAAGGCCCGCGCCGAGCGGATTCGCGAGATTGTCCGCATCGTCCAGGAGTCGGGCGTTGGAGAGATCACGCTCGAGGAATCCGGGATGCGGGTCTCGATCCGGCGAACACCCGAGCCGCTCGAGCCGGAGCTTCAGCTGCCCGCGACCGAGTTCGCCGAGGAGCCGGCCGCCGAGCCCTCTCCCGCCGAGCCGTCGTCGGACGGGCTCGTGCGGGTGGAGGCGCCGATGGTGGGCACCTTCTACCGCGCCCCGCAGCCCGGCGCGCCGCCGTTCGTCGAGGAGGGGGACACGGTCGCCGCCGGCCAAACGCTTTGCATCCTCGAAGCGATGAAGCTGATGAACGAGATCAAGGCCGAGGTCGAAGGCATCGTGCGGGGAATCCACGCCCGTAACGCCGAGCCGGTCGAGTACGGGCAGCTCCTCTTCGAGCTCGAACCCATCACCGGGCGTCCGCTCGACGCTCTATGAGCGTCGAGCGAAATCGGCCGCACCGACAAAGCCGGCACGGCCTTCATGCGAAGGCGTCGCAAGCGACGCCTCAGGATGCTCTTTAGCGGATGTTCACGCGAGTCCTGATCGCGAACCGCGGGGAGGTGGCCGTCCGCGTCATCCGCGCGCTGCACGAGCTGGAGATCGAGGCCGTCGCGGTCTACTCGACGGCGGATAACGAAGCGATGCACGTCAGGCTCGCCGACCGTGCGGTGTGCATCGGTC
Organism: Gaiellaceae bacterium; assembly: GCA_044870105.1. Taxonomy (GTDB): domain Bacteria; phylum Actinomycetota; class Thermoleophilia; order Gaiellales; family Gaiellaceae; genus JBKPFU01. The sequence goes on from JBIOYJ010000096.1 coordinate 67,037, forward strand.
CGCCCCCGGCCGCGGAGAGCTACCTGAAGATCCCGTCGCTGATCGCTGCGGCGACAACGACCGGCTGCGAGGCCATTCACCCGGGCTGGGGCTTCCTGGCGGAGAACCCGGCGTTTGTGGAGGCCTGCGTCGACAACGACCTCGTCTTCGTCGGCCCTCGCGCGGAGACGATGGCCCAGATGGGCGACAAGGTCCAGGCGAAGGCGCAACTTGCTCGAGCCGACGTTCCTCTCGTTCCCGGCACGGAGGAGCTGGCGAGCGCCGGCGACGCCCGCGCGGCGGCGGACGAAATCGGCTATCCGGTTCTGCTCAAGGCGGTCAGCGGGGGCGGTGGCAAGGGGATGCGGCTCGTTTCGTCGGCGGAGGAGATCGAGGGGGCGTTCCGGACGGCAGCGGCGGAGGCGGATGCCGCGTTCGGCGACCCGAGCCTCTACCTGGAGAAGGCAATCGTGCCCGCGCGCCACGTCGAGATCCAGGTGCTCGCCGATCGAGACGGGGGCGTCCTCACGCTCGGCGAGCGCGAATGCTCGATCCAGCGCCGGCACCAGAAGCTGATCGAGGAGTCGCCGTCGACCGCGGTGAACGCCGAGACTCGCGAGGCGATGGAGGCGGCGGCCGAGCGCGCGTGCCGTCAGATCGGCTACGAGAGCGCAGGCACGTTCGAGTTCCTGGTCGGGCGGGACTCGTCGTTCTTCTTCATCGAGCTGAACGCGCGGCTGCAAGTGGAGCACCCAGTCTCGGAGCTCGTGACGGGGATCGACCTCGTGCGCGAGCAGCTCCGCATCGCGGCCGGAGAGCCCCTTGCCCATACGGGCCGCGCCGAGCGCAGGGGCCACGCGATCGAGATCCGGATCAACGCCGAGGACCCGACGCGCGACTTTGCGCCCAGCCCGGGCAGAGTCGTCCGCTTCCGGGCACCGCTCGGCCCGGGGGTCCGCCTGGACACGCATGTCGAGGACGGCGGCGTCGTCCCGCCCTACTACGACTCGCTGCTCGCGAAGCTGATCGTGTGGGACGAGCATCGCCCCGGCGCGATCGCGCGCGCGCTTCGCGCGCTCGGAGAGCTCGTCGTCGAAGGTGTGCCGACGACGCGGGAGACGGCGATCGAGATTCTGCGCAGCGAGGAGTTCGCCAGCGGCCGCTACTCGACGACCTTCCTCGCGGAGGCAGCGCCGCGGCTCGCGACGCTTCAGGCGGGATGACCGACGAGCTCGTAATCGCCGGGCCGGAAGGGTCGATCTCCGTCACGCCGGCCGCGTTGACCCGCCTCGTCGCCTCTGCGACCGAGCAAGTGGACGGGGCGCGCCTGCGGCGGCGCGGGCTCGAGCTCTCGATCACCGACGGCCGCGCGAACGCGACGATCGCCGTCCGCGCGCGTTACGGGGTTCCGCTGCACGAGCTCGCCCGCTCGGTGCAGGAGCATGTCGGCGCGGCACTCGAGGAGATGTGCGGGCTCGAGGTCGCTGCCGTCGACGTGGTGGTCGAGGAGCTCGGATGACGACGGGACGCCGAGCCGCGCGCCGGACGGCGCTCTTCCTGCTCTACCAGTGGGACGTGACCGGCCAGCCGCTCACGTCCCTGTACGAGGGCGAGGTCGATCCGTTCGCGAAAGACCTCGCGGACGGCGTGGCGGCACGCGCGGAGGAGCTCGACCGCCGCATCACCCAGGCCGCCGACGACTGGACGGCGGATCGGCTGGGTGCGGTCGAGCGAAACATCCTGAGAATCGCGCTCTACGAGCTCGATGCCGACAGCGTCCCGGTCGAGGTGGCGATCAACGAGGCGGTCACGCTCGCGAAGCGCTACGCGACGGAGGAAGCCGCGCGTCTCGTCAACGGGATCCTCGGCCGCGTCGTTCGCGAGCGGGAAGAGGTCAAATGAGACGACGCTTGCGTCGTCTCCTTCAGGCCGTGCGGCTGAGGCATCGCTTGCGATGCCGGTTAGAGGCCATGCCGGCTTCGCCGGCGTGGCCGTCTACTTTGCCCGTGCGGCTGTCCGAACTGACCAGTCGGCACGCTTTCCGCGAGGATCTGCCGCTATGAGCTCGGACGAGGCGCTGAAGCGCGCGGAAGACCTGCTCACACGTCTCGAGGACTCGCGTCGTAAACTCGAAGCGACGACCGACCCCGACGAGGCGATCGACGTCCTGCAGGAGCTGGCGGCCATCGCGAAGGAGGTCGAGGCGGAGCTGGCGCGCGCGAAGCGGGAGGCGGATGAAGGGCTTTGAGGAGCTGCTCGAGCTCGTCGAGCCGTACCTCGACGACCTCGCGCTGACGCCGGAGCTCGGCGCTCTCGCCCAGCCGGTCCGGTACGCGCTCGCGGGCGGCGGTAAGCGCATCCGGCCCGTACTTTGCCTCGCGACGGCGGAGGCGGCCGGAGCGGAGCCCGAGGCGGCCCTACCGGCGGCGGCGGCGGTCGAGCTCGTCCACAACTTCTCCCTCGTTCACGACGACCTGCCGGCGCTCGACAACGACGAGCTGCGGCGCGGTCAGCCGAGCACCTGGGCGCACTTCGGCGAGGCCGACGCGATCCTCGCCGGCGATGCCCTGCTCGCCGAGGCGTTTCGCCTCGCGCTCTCGTATCCAACCCCGGCCGTCGCGCGGGAGCTCGCCCAGGCAACGCTCGGGATGATCGGCGGCCAGTACCTCGACATCACCGAGGAGTCGGACGACCTCGCCGCGTTGCACCGCCTCAAGACCGGCCGTCTCTTTTCCGCTTCGGTCGCGTGCGCGCTCTGGGTCGCCGAGGTAGCCGAGCGCGACCAGGGGCCGTGGCGCGTCTTTGCAGACGAGGTCGGGATGCTGTTCCAGATCGTGGACGACATCCTGGACGGCGATGGCTACGTGCTCTCGCACGGTGTCGACGGGGCTCGAGGGCTCGCCGATCAGGCGGCCGAGCGGGCGCAGGCCATGCTGGCCGAGCTCGACGCGGACACGACGGTTCTGAGCGAGATCGTTTCGGGCCTAAGCGCCCGCACGTCCTGACGTTACGCTCTGGCCGGTGAAGAAGCGGCTCGATCTGCTGCTCGTGGAGCGCGGCCTGGCCGAGAGCCGAGCACAGGCTCAGGCGCTCGTGCTGGCCGGGCGCGTCCGCGGCTTCGACAAGGCGGGCGCGCAGGTGGAGGAGTCGGCAGAGCTCGAGCTGACCTCGGGCCAGCGGTTCGTCTCTCGGGGCGGCGAGAAGCTCGCCCACGCGCTCGACGCACTTGGACTCGAGGTCGAGGGGGAGGACTGCATCGACGTCGGCGCCTCGACCGGCGGCTTCACCGATGTCCTGCTCCAGAGCGGCGCCGCGCGCGTGATCGCGCTGGACGTGGGCTACGGACAGCTGCACCCGAAACTGCGCGAGGACACCCGGGTCACCGTGCTCGAGCGCGTGAATGCGCGGCGGCCGGGCGAGCTTCCGTTCGCGCCGACGTTCATCACCTGCGACGTCAGCTTCATCAGCGTGCGCACAGCACTTCCGCAGGTGTTGGAGGCTGCCGCCGCCGGCTGGCGTGCCCTCGTGCTGGTCAAGCCGCAGTTCGAGGCGGGCCGCGCGGACGTAGGCAAGGGTGGAGTCGTTCACGACCGCGCCGTGCACCGCCGCGTCCTCGGCGACGTCGCCAAGGCGGCGCTGGGGTGGTCCGCGCAGACCGCCGGAGTCGTGGACTCGGGGTTGCCGGGGCCGAAAGGCAACCGCGAGTTCTTCCTCTACCTGGAGCACCGGGACAATCCGGTCCTTCCCGATGAGCTCGACGACTGGATCGAAGACGCGACCGCGTGAAGCCGTCCGCCGGGTCGCAGTCGTCCTGCACGGGCGCCCCGAGACGACCGGCGACGCGCAGGCGCGGCTCGAACGGATCGCCGCCAAACACGGCGTCGAGCTGGTCGACGAGGATTCCAGGGAGCGTCCGGATCTCGCCGTCGTGCTGGGCGGCGACGGCACGATGCTACGCGCCTTCCACCGCTTCCTCGGCACCGACGTCGCCGTCCTGGGCGTCAACTTCGGCCGCGTCGGCTTCCTTGCCTCGGTCGAAGACGAGGATCTGGAGGCCGGCCTCGAGCAGGCGTTCAGAGGCGACTACCGGGTGGTCGAGCTCGCGACGCTCGAGGTGGAGACCGGCGGGAAGAAATCGCCGGCGGTGAACGACGTCGTGGTCACGAGCTCGGTGCTCGGCCGCATGGTCGAGCTCGCGTGGGCGATCGGCGGCGAGGATCTCGGCGTCTTGCCGTGCGACGGCCTCATCTGTTGCACGCCGTCGGGCTCGACCGCCTACAACCTCTCGAACGGCGGCCCTGTGCTCGTGTGGGGCCTGGACGCGATGGCGATCACCTTCGTCGCTCCGCACTCTTTGCAGGCCAGGCCGCTCGTGGTGCCGCGCGGCAGCGACCTGTCCGTCGTCAACCGCACCGCCGGAGTCGGCGTCACCGTGATCGTCGACGGTAAGCCCTTCGCCGAGCCCGCCGGCGAAGAGGAGGTGAGCGTTCGCCTGGGCGATCAGCACTGCCTGGTGGCGACGCTGCCCCAGGCCACGTTCTTCAGCCGCTACCGCGAGAGCTTTGCTTCGTAGACTCCGGATCGAGAATCTCGTCCTGATTCGCGAGGCCGACCTCGAGCCGGCGGGCGGCCTGAACGCGATCACGGGCGAGACCGGAGCCGGCAAGACGATCCTCGCGCAGGCGATCGGGCTGTTGCTCGGCGCCCGCGGAGACGCGGCGTACATCGGCGCCGACGGGGACGAGGCCTACGTCGAGGCGGAACTCGACCTGCCGGCGGGCCTGCTCGAGGAGGAGGGGATGGAGGCTCTCGCCGAGCTCCGGCCCGAAGACGAGGAAGGCCTCGTGATCGCGCGGCGCGTCTTCGCGGACGGGCGGACGAGGGCCTACGCCTGGGGACGCGCGACGGCGCGAGAGGATCTCGCCGCGGTCGGCGAGCGGCTGATCGCGATGTCGGGCCAATTCGAGCAGCGCCGCCTCGCGCGGCCTTCCTACCAGCTCGACGTCCTCGACGCGTTTTGCGGCGACGATCAGCTGCGGCGTCGTGCCGAGACGCGGCTCGCTTGGCGCGAGCTTCAACAGGCGCGGCGCCGGTACGAGGAGGTGGAGCTCGGCGCCGTGGCCGCCGCGGCACGGCTTGACGAGCTGCGCGCGCTCGTCGAGGACAGCGAGGGCCTCGAGCCCGGCGCCGAGGAGTCCTTGCGCGCCGAGCGCGAACGGCTTCGCCACGCGACCGAGCTGGCGGCAGGCGTCGCCGCCGCAGGAGAGGCGCTCGCGCCGGAGGACGGAGACGGCGCGGCGAGTCTCGTCGCGGTGGCCGAGCGCGCGGTCGCGCCCCTCGAGGCTCTCGCGCCCGAGCTCCGGCACACGGGCGACGAGCTTCGCGAAGCGGAGCTGCGTCTGCGCGAGACGGCTACCGAGCTGCGCAGCTTCCTCGCCTCGATCGAGGCCGAGCCCGACCGCCTCGACCGAGTCGAGTCGGAACTTGACCGGATCGCTCAGGCAAAGCGCCGCTTCCGCTGCGCTTCTTACGAGGAGCTGCTGGCACGTGCCGACGAGGCGCGTGCCGAGCTCGCTGCGCTCGAGGCCGGGGCCGATCCCGCCGCGGCCGCGCTCGAAGTACTGAAGGCGGCGGAGGGGCAGGTCGAGCGGCTCGCCTCCGAGTTGCGCGCCGAGCGGCAGGCGTCGGCGGACTCGTTCGCCGACGCGGTCGCCGCCGAGCTGCAGGGGATCGGCATGGGCGAGGGTAAGTTCCGCGTCGACCTCGCCCCGCACCCTATGGGTCTTGGAATGACCGGCGCGGATCAGGTCTCGTTCTCGATCCGGCCGAACCCCGGGCTGCCGTTCGCGCCTGTCGCGGAGACGGCGTCCGGCGGCGAGCTCTCGAGGATTGCTCTCGCGATCGCCGCTGTGGGCGGCGGCGAGACGATGATCTTCGACGAGATCGATGCGGGGATCGGCGGTCAGACGGCGCATGCCGTCGGCGAGACGCTACACAGGCTCGCGGAGCGGACTCAGGTGCTCACGATCACGCATCTGCCGCAGATCGCGAGCCGGGCTGACCGGCATTTCCGGGTCGAGAAGGTTTCCGGCGACCCGACGCATACGCATATCGAGCAGCTCGAAGAGGCCGACCGAAAAGAGGAGATCCAGCGTATGCTCGGCGGCGGAGAGTTCATCTCCGCCGTGCAGCGTGAATAGTTTCGTCGAGTTCACCGGGGCCGCGAAGCTCGACCGGCGGACGAAAAACCTCGTCCATCGGCTCGGGCCCGACGATGTCGCCGTCATCGATCACACGGACCTCGACCGGGTCTCCGCAGAGGAGCTGCTCGACTCCGGGGTGCGCGTTGTCGTCAACGTCGCCTTGTCCCAGAGCGGGCGCTTCCCGAACCCGGGTCCGCTGCTGCTCGTGCGTGGCGGCGTCCGGCTGATCGACGCACCCGGAGCGCCGCTCTTCGACGAGCTCTCTGAGGGGGAGCTGGTGACCGTGCGCGGCAGCAGCGTTTTCAGGAACGGAAGCTGCGTCGCGGTCGGCCGAACGCTCGGGGCAGATCTGCTCGCCCGAACGCTGGCCGAGCAGCGAGGGCGGGTCACCGAGGCGCTCGAGGAGTTTGCGGACAATACGCTGCGCTACCTGCGCGAGGAGGGCCGGCTGCTCTCCGGGGCGATCGAGTTCCCCTCCCTGGAGACCCGGTTTCGCGACCGGCAGGCGCTCGTGGTCGCGCGCGGGCCCGGCTACAAGCGCGACCTGCGGATCGTGCGTCCCTACGTGCGCGACTTCAAGCCGGTAATCGTGGGCGTGGACGGCGGCGCCGACGCGCTGATCGGGGCGGGTTACTCCCCGGACGTGATCGTGGGCGACATGGACTCCGTCTCCGACCGCGCGCTGAAGTCGAAGGGCGAGAAGATCGTGCATGCGTACGCAGGCGGTCTCGCCCCCGGTGCGGAGCGGCTGGAGCGGCTCGGCGTCGACTACCACGTGGTCTCGGCGCCGGGGATCAGCGAAGACCTGGCGTTGCTGCTGGCCTACGAGAAGGGAGCCGAGCTGATCGTCGCGGTCGGGACGCACTTCAACCTGCTCGAGTTCCTGGAGCGCAACCGGGCCGGCATGTCGTCGACCTTCGTGACCCGCCTGAAGGTGGGGGAGATCCTCGTCGACGCGAAGGGCGTCTCGCGGCTCGTGAGCCGACGGGTGGGGATCTGGCCGTTCGTCGCGTTTGTGCTGGCGGGGCTGACGGCGCTGACGGTCGCCGTACTCGCCTCGGAGCCGCTCCGGCGCCTGCTCAGCTTGCTCTTCCAGCGTGTCCGGGATCTGCTCGGCCTCGGCTGAGGCGGCAAATGCGGCGGAAATAAGGTTCGCCCAGCCTCCTCCCCGAGGTGATCGTATTGGGGAAGAGCGCGCGTGTGGCGCACGGGTCAGCGACGAAAGAGCAACATTCGCAGCGAGAGAAACGAAGCCGATGCCGACCGTCGCCGCACAACGCGAACTGCTCGCTTCCCGCGAGGACGTCTGGCGCTTCCTCGCCGAGCCGCACCACTTCCCCGATTGGTGGCCGGGCGTCGGCGGCGTCGAACCGGACCGGCGCGGCCTCGCCCCGGGTGCACGGTGGCAGATTCGCAGCAGCGGCCGCCCCGGCCTGATCCGCAAGCCGGACGCGACCGGGAGGCTCCTGATCCTGAAGGTGGAGCCGCCGCAGCGGCTCGCATGGCAGTTCACGGGAGAGGGGATCGACGCGGAGATCGAGCTGACGGCAAAAACATCCGACCGCACGGTCGCCGTGCTCACGGTCAGCGGCCCCTGGCTGATCGGCCTTCGCCGGTCGCTTCCGCGCAACGCGCTGAGCCGCCTGCACGCCCTGTGCCAGACTGCAGCTGAGCTGACGTAACGATGTTCGACCTTCGCTACCACGTCGCATCGCTGGCGGCGGTCTTCCTCGCGCTCGTCATCGGGATCGTCGTCGGGGTTGGGATCGCCGACCGCGGCCTCGTCGACAAGGCGCAGAACGACCTGCTCGAGCAGCGCATCGCACGTCTCCAGAACGAGCTCGACCAGGCCCGCGACCAGATGGCGCGGATCGCGCTCGAGCAGAAGGCCGCGCGCAGCTTCATCGAGGACGCGTACCCCGCGCTCATGGGTAGGCGGCTCAAGGGCCGGCGGATCGCGCTGGTCTTCATCGGCTCGGTCGACGGCAAAATCAGGTCGAGCGTGGAGCAAACCCTCGCGGACGCGGGCGCGCCTCCGGTGCTGCGAGTCCGCGCGCTGCGCGTACCGGTGAACGTCGCCGACATGGACCGCAAGATCGCCTCCGAGCGGGGGCTCGAACGCTTCGTGGGGGACGAGCGCTTCGACGACCTCGGCCGCGGGGTCAATCAGGACGCCGAGCTGATCGGCCGCGCGTTGGGGGAGGATCTCGCCGTGGGCGGCGATCCGACCCTCTGGGACGCGCTGGCCGGACAGCTGGTCGAGGAGCGGATCGGCGGTGGCAAGAGGCCCGTCGACGGCGTGGTCGTCTATCGCTCGGCCGCGCGACAGCACGGCGATACGGCTTCGTTCCTCCGCGGCTTTTATCGCGGCCTCGCGTCGACCGACATCCCGGCGATCGGGGTCGAGTCCTCGCGCGAGGACGATTCGGCCGTGGGCGTCTACCGCCGGTTCGGGATCTCGACCGTGGACGACATCGACACGTCGATGGGGCGGCTGGCGCTTGCTCTCCTGCTCGACGGCGCGAAGTACGGGCACTACGGCCTGAAGCCGGAGTCCCGGGACGGCGTGCTGCCGCCGATCGAGCTGGCGACGACGGCGAGTGGCTGATCCTGTCGCGATCCTCGTCGCCGCGCGCGACGAGGAGGAGCGCATCGGCAGGACGATCGAGGCTCTGCGGGCTGGCTTTCCCCGGGCCGAGGTGATCGTCGCGGACGACGGCTCCCGTGACGGAACCGCGCGCGCAGCCGCGGGCGCCGGCGCGCGCGTGCTCCGACTCCCGGCGCGCGGCAAGGGCCAGGCGCTCTCGATCGCCGAGCGGACGGCGCCGAGCGGCCCGCTGCTCGTCTGCGACGCCGATCTGGCCGGCGACCTGCGACCTCTGACCGATGACGGAGCCGAGCTCGCAATCGCGGCCTTCGCCCGCCGGCGCGGCGGGGGATTCGGGATCGCCAAGACCGTCGCGCGCGAGCTCGTCCGCACGTTCGCAGGGTTCGAGCCCCGCGAGCCGCTGTCCGGACAACGCGCGTACTCGGCCTCGGCCCGGAGGGCGTGTTTTCCCCTGGCCGCCGGGTTCGGTTGCGAGGTGCGCGCGACGATCGACGCGGCGCGTGCCGAGCTCCGGATCCGCGAGCTCGAGCTCGACCTCGAGCATCGCCCGACAGGTCGCGACCTGCGTGGCTTCGTCCACCGTGCGCGCCAGCTGGCCGAGACAGTGCTTGCCTGCGGCCCCCTCGGGGTCAACCACCGCGGACTGCGGTTGCCGCTCGTCGGCTGGACCGTCGGCGTCAGGCGTGACCGTGCAATTGCGGCGATCGCCGCGATCGGTCTGGCGGACGACGTGTGGAGCGGCCCCGAGCGTGGTTTCCGGGCTCACGTCGAGCGGCGCCGGACCACGGGTGTGCTCAAGCTGCTCGGCATTCCGCTCGTCGGACTGCTGGCGACGAGAAAGCTGTCCGGGGCGCTCCTCGTCGGCCTCGCGGCGAACTTCCTCAACCAGCTCGACACGCGACCGGGACGGGCGCTCAAGGCCTACCTCCTTGCCGCTCCCGCGGTCGGCGCGCCGCTGGGCGTCGCCGTCCTGCTTGCGCCGTACGATCTTCGCGAGATGACGATGCTCGGAGACGCGGGCGCGAACGCGCTGGGCGCGATGCTAGGCTTGAGTTCCGTGAGCAAGCTCACGGGAAGAGGCCGCTGGGCCGCGATCGGCGCCCTCGCCGGCCTCACGATCCTCGGTGAAGCGCGTTCTCTGGGAGAGCTGATCGAGCGAACGCCGCTCCTCCGCGAGCTGGACGCAGTGGGGCGTCAGGGCTGATGGCGGCGAGGCCGCCGAAGTACGTCTTCGTCACCGGCGGTGTCGTTTCGTCTCTCGGTAAGGGAATCACCGCCGCCTCGCTCGGCCGCCTGCTGAAGGGGCGCGGGCTGAAGGTGCAGGTACAGAAGTTCGATCCTTACATCAACGTCGACCCGGGCACGATGAGCCCGTTCCAGCACGGCGAGGTCTTCGTGACCGAGGACGGCGCCGAGACCGACCTCGACATCGGCCACTACGAGCGCTTCATCGACGAGAACCTGTCTCGGAACTCGAACCACACCGCGGGCTCGATCTGGGAGCGGGTGATCCGCAAGGAGCGTCGCGGCGAGTACCTGGGATCGACCGTGCAGGTGATCCCGCACATCACGAACGAGATCAAGGAGCGGATCCGAAGCGCCTCAGAGGCGAGCGACTGCGACGTCGTCGTGACCGAGATCGGTGGAACGGTGGGGGACATCGAGTCGCTGCCGTTTCTCGAGGCGATCCGTCAGTTCCGGCGCGAGGCCGGGTCCGAGAACGTCTGCTACCTGCACGTGACGCTCGTCCCGTTCATCGACTCCGCCGGCGAGCTGAAGACGAAGCCGACGCAGCACTCGGTCAACGAGCTGCGCCGCATCGGCATCCACCCCGATGTCGTGGTCGCGCGCTCGCGCGATCCGATCTCGCCGGACATCCGCGACAAGATCGCTCTTTTCGCCGACATCGAGCCGAGCGCCGTCATCTCGAACCAGGACGTCGCAGACCTCTACCTCGTTCCGTCGGCTCTCCAGAAGGAGGGGCTCGACACGCTCGTGTGCGAGACGCTCGGCCTCTCGACCCGGGAGGCGGAGCTGGGCGAATGGCTCCGGCTGACGGAGCGGATCGCCGCGCGGGAAGGCGAGGTGCGGATCGCGCTCGTCGGCAAGTACGTGAAGCTCCAGGATGCCTACCTCTCGGTGCACGAGGCGCTCAAGCACGCGGGCGTCCACCACGGCTGCTCGGTCGACGTCCGCTGGTTCGACGCCGAGGGTCTCTCGCTCGAGGAGGCCACGGCCGAGCTCGAGCAGGTGGAAGGCGTGCTCGTCCCGGGCGGGTTCGGCTCCCGCGGCTGGGAGGGGAAGATCCTCGCCTGCCGCGTTGCGCGCGAGCGTGGCATTCCATACCTCGGCATCTGCCTCGGGATGCACGTCGCGGTGTCCGAGTTCGCACGCCACGTCGTCGGGCTCGAAGGCGCGAACTCGACCGAGATGGATCCCGAAACGCCGTACCCCGTGATTGACCTCCTCCCGGAGCAGAAGGAGATCGAAGATCTCGGCGGCACCATGCGGCTCGGAGCACAGGCGGTCGAGCTGGCCGAGGGGACTCGGGCGCTGGCAGCCTACAACGAGCTCGTTATCCACGAGCGCCATCGCCATCGCTACGAGATGAACAACCACTTCCGGCAGGGACTGGTCGACGCCGGACTCGTGGCCAGCGGCACGTTTCAGGAGGGGCGGCTCGTCGAGATTGTGGAGCTGCGAGAGCACCCCTGGTTCGTCGCGAGCCAGTTCCACCCCGAGTTCAAGTCGCGGCCCACTCGGCCGGCTCCGCTCTTCCGTGATTTCGTGGGCGCTGCGGTGGTGCGCGCGCGGGACCGCGCAGGGCTGACCGTCGAAGCCTAAGATCGCCGAGGCGCCGCTTGCGGTGGCGCCGTCAGGACACGCGGGCTCTGCCCGTGCGGCCGTCTGAAATGACCGGTCGATACACCGGAGCAATCTAAGATCGCGCTCGTGTCCACCGTTGCGGCGCCTGACGTTGTCGCCCTGTTCACCGAGCTCGCCGCGCTTCCGAGTCCCTCGAAGGCGGAGCGGGAGGTCGCCGACCGCGTGATCGCGTATCTACGGGGGCTCGGGCTCGAGGTCGACGAGGACGACGCGGGCGGCCGCATCGGCTCGACGATGGGAAACCTCTACTGCCGGCTCCAGCCGACCGACGACGACGGGACGCCGGTCTTCTTCTGCGCGCACCTCGACACGGTGCCGCCGACCGCGTCGATCGAGCCCGTGCTCGAAGACGGCGTACTGCGGAACGCCGGCGGGACGATCCTCGGCGCGGACAACAAGTCGGCCGTGGCTGCCATGCTCGAGGCGGCACGGCGCGTCGTCGAGGAGCAGCGGCCCCACGCGGGCGTCGAGCTGCTGTTCACACCGATGGAGGAGGTCGGCCTGCGCGGCGCCGAGGCGTTCGACCACGCGCGGTTTCGGGCCCGCGTTGGATTCGTCTACGACCACGCGGCCCCGATCGGCGACGTGATCCTCGGTGCGCCGCATCAGCGCAAGATCGACGTCGAATTCCACGGGCGTGCATCGCATTCCGGCATGTATCCCGAGGAGGGCCGCTCAGCGATCGCGGCGGCGGGGCGGGCGCTCGCGGATCTCAGGCTCGGAAGGCTCGACGACGAGACGACCGCGAACGTCGGTCAAATCGCGGGGGGTACGGCGCGCAACATCGTCCCCGACCACTGCATGCTCACTGCGGAAGCCCGCTCGCACGACGAACGCAAGCTGGCCGACCTCGTCCAGGAGATGCTCGACACCGTCACCTTCGCGGCGGGAACGGCCGAGTGCGACGTCGAGACGCGGGTCGAGCAGGCGGCGCGGGGCTACCAGTTCCGGAAGGACGATCTCCCGGTGCGGCTCGCTTGTGCCGCGCTCGAGCGGGCAGGGTTCACGCCGCGCTTCATCCTGAGCGGGGGCGGCGCGGACGCGAACGTGTTCAACGAGCGCGGCCTGGAGTGCCTCAACCTCGCCAACGGGATGGAGAACATCCACACGCCCGACGAGCAGATCGCCGCCGCGGACCTCGAAGCGATGGTGGAGGTCACGCTCGCGCTGATCGACGAAGCACGTGCCGTTAACGCTTAGGCGCGGGACAGTCACCGCGATCGTCAAGCGCCTCGAGGGACTCGCGCGAATCGAGGTCGACGGAGTCGCGTGCATCGCGTATCCCGAGCTGACCGGCCCCGTTGCGCTCGGCGACGAGGTCGTCGTCAACGTTCAGGCCCGCGAGCTCGAGCTCGGTTCCGGCGGCTTCGACGTCCTCTACGCGAACCTGACGCGCGGGCTCGAGCTTCCCGCCGAGCCTGATGCTCACGTGATGAAGCTGCCGTACACCCCATTGCAGGTCGCCGTACGCCATGCCGAGGAGGACGGCCCGCTC